>CADEEA010000003.1 GCA_902826245.1 uncultured Alphaproteobacteria bacterium
CGCGCCGCCCATTCCCCATCCGACAGAGCGCCAGGAATCGGGCCAAGAGCTTGGAACGATGGCGCGAAAACCCGCTAGGCGAGCGATTTCCGCCGTCCAGCTCGAAGCCAAGCGCTCTTGAAGCAAACAAGCGTGTATCACACGTTCGCGCCCCAGCGCCACGCCCAATTCCTCGGCTGAAAAGCAGGCCACGGCCGGGGGCGGGCGCCCGAAGCGCCCATGGGCGAGGCGCATGAGCTTCTCGCGACCATCCTCGGCCCCATCGGCGGCCTCGATCAGCAGCTTCGCCGACCCGCTCCGAATCGCGTCCTCGACCTGTGTAGCGCCCATCGCCACTGCGCCGGCGCGTCGCGCCAAACCCAGCCCGTCCAGGCAACGCCGCGCAAGCAGCGCTTCAACTTGATCGGCAAGACCCGCTGCCGCTTGCACCTGTCGTTTGAACGCGCGCGCGAATGCCCCCTTGCGCAAGGCGGCTTCGACGCTGGCGCGGTCCGCGTGCACCCAAGCGCCGCGCCCAGGCAGCTTCGCGGCCACGTCCGGCGTCGCCACGCCGTCCAGCGAAAGCGCGAACCGAATCAACCGCGCTTCGGGCAAGCTTTGGTGACTGACGATGCAGCGCCGCTCGCGTCCGCGGCGCCCACCTTCAACCGCGATCGGGGAAGACGCTGGATGCTTCATCCAGCTCTCCTTGCGGTTCCGGCTCAGGCTCGGGCGGCGCCTCGATCCAGCCTGCGGCGATGCGGGCATTGAGGATGAGCGCGTCGGCCTGCTCCTGGGTGAGCTGGAAATCCTCCAGCACGCCAGGTTCGCGCACCCGCTCACCGTTCTTTGTTTCGAACCAGCCGCGCAAATCGTCGCCGGTGAAGCCGGCGAAATCCTCCAGCGTTTTCACCCCTTTCTCGCCAGCCGCGACCAGCATTTGCGCGGTAAGGCCCGGGACCGCCTTGAGCGCATCCTCCACTCCCAATGCGACCCGCTTCGCCTCCAGCTCGGCGGCTAACTTATCGAGATAATCCTGCGCCCGCGCCTGCAATTCGTCGGCGATTTCCTCGTTCAGGCCTTCAATGGAAGCGAGTTCCATCTGGTCGACAAAGGCGATCTCCTCGACCGTCTCGAAACCTTCCGACGCCAACAATTGCGCGAACATCTCATCGACTTCCAGCGCCTTGATGAAGAGTTCGCTTCGGGAAGCGAATTCCTTCTGGCGGCGCTCGGACTCTTCGGCCTCGGTGAGAATGTCAATCGACCAGCCGGTCAATTGCGAAGCAAGGCGCACATTCTGCCCACGACGCCCGATCGCGAGCGAGAGCTGGGCCTCGTGCACGACAACTTCCACGCGCGCTTCCTCTGGATCCAGCACCACCTTGGAGACTTCCGCAGGCTGCAGCGCGTTGACAATGAAGGTCGCGGGATCGGACGACCATGGAATGATATCGATCTTCTCGCCCTGCAATTCACCGACCACCGCCTGCACACGCGCACCGCGCATGCCGACGCAGGCGCCGACGGGGTCGATCGAACTATCGTGGCTAATCACTGCAATTTTTGCGCGCGAGCCCGGATCGCGGGCAGCCGCTTTGATCTCGATCACGCCCTCGTACACTTCCGGCACTTCCTGCGCGAACAGGCGGGCCATGAATTCCGGCTTGGCGCGCGAGAGAAAAATCTGCGGCCCCTTGGCTTCGCGGCGCACGTCGTAAATGTAAGCGCGCGTACGATCGCCGACGCGGAGATTTTCGCGCGGGATGCTCTCGGACTTGCGGATCACGCCTTCCGCGCGGCCGAGGTCGACGATCACGTTGTAGAATTCGACGCGCTTGACCACGCCATTGATGATCTCGCCAACGCGGTCCTTGTACTCGAGGTGCTGGCGCTCGCGCTCGGCTTCGCGCACTTCGTGATTGATCACTTGTTTCGCGGTTTGCGCGGCGACGCGGCCGAATTCGATTGGAGGCAGGCCCTCCTCGTACATTTTGCCGACGACGGCTTCCTTGTCGCTCTTCAGCGCTACATCGAGCATGATGTCGGTATAGGGATTGAACGGGCGGGTCTCGGGATCGAGCACGCTTTCGTCCACCACGGTCATCACCCGCTTCAGTTCCATTTCCCCGGTTTTGGTGTCGATCTTGGCGCGGATGTCATGCTCAGCGCCGTAGCGCGAGCGCGCGGCCTTTTGCAGCGCATGCTCCATCGCCTCGATGACGATTTCCTTCTCGATCGATTTCTCGCGCGCCACCGCGTCGGCGATCTGGAGGATTTCCATGCGATTGGCGGAAATGCCGGTGCTCATGATTATTTCCCTTCACCCATCTCGTGCTCTGCGGCCTGCGCCGCTTTCGCGCGTTTCAAATCTTCCTCGATCAGCTTGTCTGTCAGCACCAGACGCGCATCCGACAGCGCTGAAAAATTGAGCCGTGTTTCGCCCTGCTCGGTCGCCAGCACGATCACATCGCCTTCGATCCCGGCGATATCGCCTTTGAAACGGCGCTGGCCCTCGATCATCGCCGCGGTTTCCAGCTTCGCGACGTGACCCTTGAAGCGCTCGAAATCCTCGATCCGCATAAGCGGCCGGTCGATGCCCGGCGAAGAAACCTCAAGATCGTACTCCCCGCCCGGGATCGGATCATCGAGATCGAATACCGGCGACAGCGCCCGCGACAGGCGCGAGCAATCGTCGATGCCCATTTCCCCGTCGGAGATGCGCTCGGCCATGATCTGCAGGCGTTTGCGGCGGTTGCCCGAGACCCGCACCCGCACGATACGAAAGCCCAGCCCCGCCGCAGTGGGCTCGATCAGCGCGATCACGCGCTCTTCGACAGGATTGGTGGCTCTCAGGCCCGGCTCCGAATAACAAAAAAGCGGCGGACCCGAGGCCCGCCGCTGCGTCCCCAGCGGAGACATCAGCGATGTGTTGGGGGGATATAGCGGGTTTGGGGGAGCTTGTCAGCACGATCCGAAACAAATTTCTATTGGCATGGCATGATGTGTATGATACTGTCTCTTCATACACATCATGCGCACAAATATCGAAATCGACGACGACTTACTTCTGGAAGCCATGGCCGCAAGCGGGCTCACCACCAAGCGCGCCACGGTAGAGGAAGCATTGCGCCAACTTGTGCTGAGCCATCGCCGCCGCGAGGCGATACGCAACTCTGCCGGCATCGGTTGGGAGGGCGATCTTGAAGAAATGCGCCTCGATAATCCTCAGCCCGCCCTGGATCGATGATCGTCGTCGATAGCTCGGTTTGGATTGCGCACTTTCGAAACGCGATCAGCCCGTCCGTCAAGAGGCTCCGCGACGTTCAAAAGCCGGAGCAGATCATAACGGGCGACGTTGTGCTGCTGGAATGCCTGCAAGGCGCACGCGACGAGGCTCATGCGGCTCAAATCGAAGCTACGTTGCGCGCGTTCAAGATTGAGCCGATGCTGAACGAAGTGCTCGCGACAGAAGCGGCGCGCAACTTCCGCCGCTTGCGCGCACTGGGCATTACGCCAAGAAAGACCGCCGATCTCATCATCGCAACGTTCTGCATCGCTCGCGGCTATGCGCTGCTGCACCAGGATCGTGATTTCGAACCGATGGCGGCGCATTTGGGGTTGCGGATTGTGAGTTAGCGGTCGCACTGGCGTGTATCGTTATGCCCGCACAAACCGCAACCAAACCGGCGCGCAATCGCCCAGCCGCTTCATCTCATACCGCGTCGGTACATGCCCCGGCCATGGCTCGCGCCAATCGGCGGCGCGTTCGGCCAGCCAGGCGAAGCGAACGTCGCGCGTGAACAGCTCCAGCGTCCATTCCGCATAATGGGCCCAATCCGTCGCGAAGCGCACTTCCGCGCCGGGTTTCAACACGCGCGCGAGGTCCGCCAGGAATTCGCGCTGGATCAGGCGGCGCTTATGGTGGCGGGTCTTGGGCCATGGGTCGGGGAACAGGATGTAGCAGAGATCGAGGCAGGCGTCTGGCAGCCGCGCGATCACATCGCGGGCGTCGCCGTGATGGAGGCGCACGTTCTGGACGCCGCTTTCCTCGATATGGCGTAGGCACGAGGCCACCCCGTTGAGGAACGGCTCGACGCCGATAAAGCGCGCGTCCGGGAGTGCCGCGGCCTGGGCGACCAGATGTTCGCCTCCGCCGAAGCCGATTTCGAGGATGAGGGGGGCAGCGCAGACCGCGCCCTCCCCCCTTGAGGGGAGAGGGTGTCGCGAAGCGACGGGTGAGGGGAAACTGGCCCCATCCGGAGAGACCGCAAGCCCCTCATCCGGCCCTGCGGGCCAGCTTCTCCCCGCAAGGGGAGAAAGTTCTGCACCCTCCCTGGAGAGGGGAAACACCGCCTCCAAATCGACCGCGCCCTCCTCCGGCAGCGCCAAGTGCGGCAGCAGCGCCTCCACCAGCCCCGCCTGGCGCGGTTTCAGCGCGCGGGCCTTGGTGCGGCCGTAGGAGCGTAGAGGTGGGCGATCTTCCATTGGTGTCTGACGCTCGCGTGTGCATATAGGACCTAACGCGTCATTCCGGACGCGCGAAGCTCGATCCGGAACCTAGGGGCAATGGTCGCGCGCTGCGATCACCCGGGTTCGGGTTCGGCCTTCGGCCGCCCCGGAACGACGAAGGATTTCCGAACCGGAGTGGCCCCATGCGCGAGAAACTCAATTTTTACATCGACGGCAAGTGGGTCGCCCCGGCCAAACCGCGCACCCATGACGTGATCAACCCCGCCAACGAGGAGCCATGCGGTCGCATTTCGCTGGGCTCGGGGGAGGACGTGAACAAGGCGGTCGCTGCCGCCAAGCGCGCATTCGAGACCTGGTCGCAAACCAGCATCGACGAGCGCAAGGCCTATCTCGACAAGATCATCGCCATCTATCAGCGCCGCCTCCCCGAAATGGCCGAGACCATCTCCATGGAGATGGGCGCGCCGATGCCGCTGGCGACGAGTTCGCAAGCGCCGGCGGGCCTCGGCTATCTCATGGACGCGCGCAAGCAGCTCGACGAGTTCCCGTTCGAGTACATGTACAATGGCAGCCACCGCATTCTGCGCGAGCCGATCGGCGTTGTAGGCATGATCACGCCGTGGAACTGGCCGCAGAACCAAGTGTGCGCTAAAGTCGGCCCCGCGCTCGCGGCCGGCTGCACCATGGTGCTGAAGCCGTCCGAGCTGGCGCCGCTTGACGCCATTCTCTTCGCGGAAATCATTGACGAAGCTGGCCTACCGCCGGGCGTGTTTAATCTTGTGAACGGCGACGGCCCCGGCGTGGGCGCCGCACTCTCCGCGCACCCGGACGTCGATATGATGAGCTTCACCGGCTCAACCCGCGCGGGCACGTCGGTGATGCAAAATTGCGCCGCCGGCATCAAACGCGTGGCCCTCGAACTCGGCGGCAAGAGCCCCAACATCATTCTCGACGACGCCGACCTGCCCAAGGCGGTCGCGCGCGGCATGATGCACATGGCCAACAATACCGGGCAAAGCTGCAACGCGCCCTCGCGCATGCTCGCGCCGAAGGCGAAGTACGAAGAAGTTGTCGCCATCGCGGCGGAGACCGCGAAGTCAATCAAAGTGCAAGCGCCCGAAGATGCCGAGAAAGGCGCGATCGGGCCGTTGGCGAACGCCAACCAGTTCCAGAAAGTGCAGGGCCTGATCCAGAAAGGTATCGACGAAGGCGCGCGCCTCGCCGCAGGCGGCGTAGGCCGGCCGGATGGTTTCAACCGCGGCTATTACGTGAAGCCCACCGTGTTCGCCGATGTGAACAATACCATGACCATCGCGCGCGAGGAGATCTTCGGGCCGGTGTTGTGCGTCATTCCGTACGACACGGAAGAGGAAGCAATCCGCATCGCCAACGACACGCCATATGGCCTCTCGGCTTATGTACAAGGTTCGCAGGATCGCGCGCGCGCGGTGGCAAGGAAACTGCGCGCCGGCAACGTGCATATCAATGGTGGGTTCGGCGGCATGGGCACGCCGTTCGGTGGCTACAAGCAATCCGGACTCGGGCGCGAAGGCGGCAAGTTCGGGCTCGAGGAATTCCTGGAAGTGAAGGCGGCGGTTGGCTGGGGAGAATAAGCACTCCCCCGCCACAATCATGTACAAAACAACAATTCCGGCTTCACCGTAAATTAGCCATGGCGGCGCATAAAAGCGGCCATGACCTCGTCCGACGCCTTCTGCAGCGCTTTCGATGCAATCGAGATCGATCGCGCTTCCGCGCCCTCGCCCGCCGCCATCGAGGCCGCGATGGCGATCTGTGCGCCCGCGGATCAGCCTGGTTTTTACCTGTTGGACGATGGCGGCGGCCGGTTCGAAATTGATCGCGAATGGGGGCTGATTTCGCTGCGCGATGAAAGCCTGCTCGAACGCGAACGCGGCCAAATCCACGAAGCGCGCCTCCGCGTGGTCGAGCCCTCGGGCGCGACTTACGAACTTACCCTGCGGCTGCGCATCTCAGGACGGGTGCCGCAAGTGGTGGGTGAGGAAGACAGCCAGACAACGTCGCAGCAGAACCTGACGCCGACGCCAGACATCCCGCCGCTTGCTTGGACGGACTACACCGCGACGGTGGGCGGGCGCTCCCTTTCGCTTGGCGGCGCCGAGCAGGCCCGTTTCGGCCTACTATCTGCGCTCAACTTTCGTCCAGTGGAAATCGATGGCGGCGACCTTCGCCTGCTCGCCAACCTGCCTGCTCCCGCGGCAGCCAGCGCGCATTGGATCATGTGAAGCGGCGTTCGCCGTTTTCTTGCATTGAAATTCCACTGCTTCCGTCGGAGAACGTCGCCCAACGTGATCTGGAGGAATTCCTGTGGCGGAAAAGACCTGGCGCAAGCGCACCATCGGCAATCGGCGGCTCAAGCCCGAAACCCTGATGATGGGCTATGGTTACGATCCGATGCTGTCGGAAGGATCGCTGAAGCCGCCGCAATTCCAGACTTCAACCTTCGTGTTCAAGTCGGCGCAGGACGGCAAGGATTTCTTCGCCACTATCCAAGGTCGCCGTAAATTGGGCCCCGACGAAGAGCCCGGGCTGATCTATTCCCGCTTTAACAATCCCAATCTCGAAGTAGTCGAGGATCGCTTGGCGCTTTGGGACGAAGCAGAAACCTCGCTCGTGTTCGCCTCCGGCATGGCGGCGATCTCAACCGCGCTGCTCGCCTACCTGCGCCCGGGAGACGTGATCTTGCAGAGCCGCCCGATCTATGGCGGCACCGAGACGCTCATCCACTCGATACTCCCAGAGTTCGGAATTTCCCAAGTCGCGTTCGAAGCCGAGCTCGGGCCCGAGGACATGCGCCGCGCGGCGGAGGAAGCGAAGAAGAAGGGCCGCGTCGGCGCCATCTTCATCGAGACGCCGGCCAATCCTACAAATGCGCTGGTCGATATCGCCGCCGCGCGCGAAGTGTCGGAGATGCTGGCGATCGAGGGCCGCCGCCCGCCGGTGATTGTCGACAACACCATGCTGGGGCCGGTCTATTCGAAGCCGCTACTGCACGGCGCCGACATTGTGGTGATGTCGCTGACCAAATATGTCGGCGGCCATTCCGATCTGATTTCCGGCGGCGCGTCTGGTACAAAAGCGATGTTGGCGCCGGTGCGGCGCATGCGCTCGACGCTCGGCACCATGGGCGACACGCACACAGCGTGGCTGCTGATGCGTTCGCTGGAAACGCTAAAACTGCGCATGGACGCGGGCGCGGCAGGCGCAGCCAAAGTGGCGGAATTTTTGCGCGACCATCCCAAGATCGACAACGTCTGGTACCTGGATTTCCTGCCCAAGGACCATGCCGACCGCCCGTTGCACGAGCGCCAGAACCAGTGCGCGGGCTCCACGTTTTCGTTCGAAGTCAAAGGCGGGGAAGCCGCCGCCTTCCGCGCGCTCGACCGCCTACAAGTGATCAAGCTCGCGGTTAGTTTGGGAGGAACCGAAACCCTCGCCTCCCACCCCGCCTCAATGACCCATTCCGGCATGCCAGCGGAAGAGCTCGCACGCTACTCGATCACGCCGGGCTTGATCCGCATTTCGATTGGGATCGAGGATCCGGAAGATTTGATCGCGGACCTGGCGCAGGCGCTAGACGCGGCTTGAGTTGGGAGCCCGCACAAGCATCACCAGCGGAAACTTCGCCCTTGTCATCTTTTTCAGATCCAGAGAGCGTCGCCCGCTATGCGGAAGGGCCAGTGCGGCTGGTGCCGGGCTTTCACGCTCTCCAAACGATGACCCGCCTCCTGCTGGCCGAACGCATTCCGAATGATGCGTATGTGCTGGTCCTTGGCGCCGGCGGCGGGCTTGAGTTGAAGGTCTTCGCTGAGGCTCAGCCTGGATGGCGCTTCTGCGGCGCTGATCCATCGGCTGAGATGCTGGATTTGGCCAAGAGAACGCTTGGTCCCTTGGCGTCTCGCGTCGAGTTCCATGAAGGCTATATCGATACGGCGCCTGCTGGACTGTTCGATGCGGCGACCTGCCTTCTGACCCTTCACTTTCTTCCAGAAGACGAACGCCGGCGAACGTTGGCGGAGGTTCATCGGCGGTTGACGCCCGGGGCGCCATTCGTTGTCGCGCACCACAGTTTTCCGCAGCAGGATGGAGAGAAAGCGAAGTGGCTCGCCCGATTTTCCGCCTTCGCGGCAGCATCCGGGATGGCGACCATGACACCGGAATCGGCCGCGGCCATGGGTGAACGTTTGCCGGTTCTTTCCCCGGAGCAGGACGAAATGCTGTTGCGGGAAGCTGGGTTCGTTGACGTCGCCTTGTTCTATGCGGCCTTCACGTTCAGAGGGTGGGTCGCTTACAAGGCGTGATTGGCTGCGGCCTCCGGGCAACAGGTGCGGCGCTTTCTTTATTGCGCCAGTGACGCCGGCTGCTCTTGCACGCTGCGCAAGTACGCCATCAGCGCGTCCACACCCTGCGGGTTGAACTGAAACTCCGGCATCGGGTGCGCCACACGGATGCCGTTGATCAGCTCTTCTTCCAAAACATCGGCGCGATAGCGCGATAGCAAAGTACGAAACAAGGGCGCGGCTGAATTGGGGCTTTCGCCAAATTCGCCTACCCCATGGCAGCGTGCGCATCCCGCTTCGGCAATAACACGCCCATCTTCGACAAGCGCGTCCAAGTCAATTTCAACGCCCGCACCGCCCACTTGCGCACCCACGACCGACGTCAGAGCGCAAGCGGCGAGAAGAAGGGCGCTGGCGACCATCAGAATACGGCGCATCGGCCTGTCCTTGAGCAGCTTAGGGGGTCTTTCTTTGACCAAAGACGTCGCGACGCGTCCTTGCGCTGGCGCAAAGGCGCACGCCCTTCGCTGGCTTTGCGCTATAAGGGCCCATGCCGATTCCCGCCCTCGCGCCCGATCCTTCCGCCGCGGAAGCGCGTGCGGCGCTTTCTGACCGTACGCCCATCGTATTGGTGACTGGTCGCGCCGGCACCGGCAAAAGCCATTTCATCCGGACTTTGGTTGAGCAGGAGCCAGATTTTCCGCAGGCTCTTCTGGCGCCGACGGGTCTGGCGGCGATGAATATAGGCGGCCAAACCGTGCACTCGTTCTTTGGCTTTCCGCCGCGCCCACTGATCGGCGTGACCGAGAAACCTCACTATTTTTTCACCCGCACCGCGCGCGCATTGCGGCGGTTGATCGTCGATGAAGTCTCCATGCTGCGCGCGGATGTGCTTGACGCGATGGATCAGCACCTGAAGGTCGCGCGAAAATCGCAGCGGCCGTTTGGCGGCGTGCAGATGTTGCTTGTGGGTGATTTCTACCAATTGCCGCCAGTAGTGCGCGGCGAGGAAAGCCAGCTCCTGGAGGACGCCGGCTATGCGAGCCCATATGCGTTCTCGGCGCATTGCCTGAGGGATGCGCCGTTGGCGGCGGTGCAACTCACGGAAGTGTACCGCCAGACCGACCGCGATTTCATCGCGCTGTTGTCGGCGTTACGAGAGAACCGCGGCGTCGCAGACGCCGTCGAGACCCTCAACGCGGCCTGCCTCGGACGCGAGCTCTTGCAACGCCCGGTGCTGCTCTGCGCCACCAATGCGGTGGCCGACAATTACAACCGCCAGGGATTGGCTGCGCTCACTGGCGCTGCGGCGAAGTATGCCGGCGGCTTCGAGGGCGAAGCGCCCAAGTCGCAATTTGCCGACCGTTTTCCCGCGCCGCTGGAATTGGTGCTGAAACAAGGCGCGCGCGTGATCTTCACGCAGAACGATCCGGAGGGGCGCTGGGTCAACGGCACGTTGGGCGCCGTGGTGAAGCTTGAGGATACGCTCGTCACCGTCAAGAAAGACGATGGCAAGGAAGTCGAGGTCGAGCGCGCGACTTGGCCGCAGGCGCGCTGGAGCTGGAACGCGACAGAGCGAAAAATGGAAGTAAAAGAAGAATTCAAATACGTGCAATTTCCCCTCGCGCACGCCTGGGCGCTAACCATCCACAAAGCGCAAGGCATGACTTTGGATTCCGTCGAGATCGACCTGGGACGCGGTGCGTTTGCTCCTGGGCAGACTTATGTGGCGCTTTCCCGCGCGCGCTCGATGGAGGGTTTGCGGCTCGCGCGACCGCTCGCCGCGCGCGATGTGAAAGTCGATCCCGCAATAGCGGAAGGCCTGGCGCGATTAGGCCTGTGGTAACCGTGCAGCGAACGCCTACGCGATCCTGGTAGTAGGCCGCGAAACGAAGAGCGTTGTATGTGAGACGCCAAGTTAGCCCAGAGGTGGTGGACTTGCGAAAACTGAACCTGCGCAAATGAAAACGAGCGCGGGACCAGTTTTGTAACTGGCGCACCCGACAGGATTCGAACCTGTGACCTCTGCCTTCGGAGCCGCCCCCTTCGATGTTGCCGCATACTAGATGTTGTTGCCAGACGTTTCCTAAGCCATTGTAAGATTTGTGTTTTTACGAGCATCGTGTTTTCATGCGTTTCCGGAACGAAGCGCACGTGTGATCGCTGCCTGATTGCCATGGGGTAGCCCTCAAGCGCGTTTCGCTCGGCGGCGGAGCAGCGCGTCCATGCAAGTGCGAGAACTCACCAAAGAGATTGTCCGCAACGCGGCGCCCAGCGCAAAACGCTACGTGCTCTGGGATGCGAGCAAGAAAGGCTTCGGTCTTCGCGTCAGTCCAAATGGCGACAAGACGTATGTCGTGAAGGCGCGACAAGGTCGCGGAAGCTTCGCCGAACAACGATGGATCACGATCGGCAGCGCAACTCTCGTCAAGCTTGCCGACGCCCGAGAGGAAGCCACCACAATCCTCGCCAAGGCGCGCACGAACCAAGAGCCGGCGCCGCGCCCGCATGTCACGTTCGAGGACTCCGTCACCATGTCAAAGCTCTGCGACATGTGGCTGGAGAAAGCCGCACATCGCCGGCGAGGACGCGGGCCGCTCGGGGGGTCGCTTCGCAAGCCCGAATATGTCGAGAACGACCGCGGCCGGATCGAAGCGCATATCAAGCCGCTCCTCGGCCGCTACAAGGTTCGCGAGATCAACCGGAGCAAGATCGAGACCTATCGCGACGCCGTATCACGCGGCGAAACTAAGCTCACCAAGAAGAGCAAGAAGCTGCGGGGCGTCACTCGGGTGAAGGGCGGCGAAGGCACGGCCAACCGCTCACTTTCGCTGCTTTCGACCATTCTTTCCTTCGCGGTCCGTGAGGAGATCATCGACCGCAACCCATGTTTCGGGATCGAGCGGTCGCCTGGGAATATGCGCGAGCGTTTCCTAAGTCCTCAGGAGTTCGGCAAACTAGGTGAAGTCATCGCCCGCGCCGAAACCGAAGGCGCAAACCCACACGGCATCGCGATTATCCGGCTGCTGGCGCTTTCCGGCGCACGCAAGAGCGAAATCCAGAACTTAACCTGGGGCGCAGTCGATTTGCGGACAGGCTTTTTGCGCCTCCCACGCTCCAAAACCGGACCGCGGCTCATCCTGATCACCGCCGCCATGCGAAAAATCTTCGAGGAAATGGAGCGGCGCGACGACGACAATTGGGTTTTTCCTAATGCCGACGACACCGCCCCGTTCGACGGCGTGCCTAAGATATGGATCGGCATTCGGGCTGCGGCCAACCTCTGCGATGTGCGTCTGCACGACCTCCGGCATTCGGCCGCATCGTTTGCGCTCATGAGCGGCGTGGGGCTCGAAGTGATCGGCAAGCTCTTGGGCCATAGCGATATCAAAACGACGCGGCGCTACGCGCACCTGGCTGATGTCGTCGTGCGCGCCGCCGCCGAGAGCACTGCCGACCAGATCGCCGAACTCATGAAGTTTGGCGAGCCAGCCGCGCCGGAGCCGCCCTCGTTGCCGCCACCAGCCGCCGCGCCGCCCCCGTCGGCGGCCCGCACAGCGGCCCCAATACGCGCCGCCGCGGCCGCATTCGGCGCCCGCCGGGCCGTGGCGCGACCCGATGGGCGGCGCCCCGCCGCCACCTCGTCCGCCCAGAGAAGCCCCGGTGTGGGAGCCCCAGGTGGGGCAGTCGGGGGGCAATTGGATATGTTCGAGGGCTGAAGGCGGCCCCTAAAGGACCGATCGGGAGGTGACTGAGCGCGGGGATGCCGGCCGGTTATGTCTATGATTTACATGGATATTTTATCTACCCGACATTTTACCAGACATTCAACCCGACATTTTCGGGGACATTTTTTGGAGTACACAAACAAAAACATCGAAAAAATAAGAGATTTTTGCTACACAGAAACAGAAATCCAACTCGACATTTTTAGCGACAGAAAACTACCACAGAAAATGGCGCGAAAAACTGCCACAAAAAAACAGGCGAAAAAAAGCGCCCCGAAAACATCGCCGCTGCGCGATGGTGACGAAGATATTTTTCGTATGGAGCCACTGCGTTTTGCGCAGGATTCAAAATGGCGCGGCGAATTAAACGAACTTGTTGTCGATCTAACGTTCAAAGCGGCCAGCTTCAAATCGAGCCTTCCAGACGGCATGCTGGCCGCACTAGCAGATCTCGTGCGCTCGATGAATTGCTATTACAGCAATCTGATCGAGGGTCACGACACCCATCCGATCGACATCGAACGGGCGCTCAATGACGATTTGAGCCGCGATCCCAAAAAGCGTGAGCTTCAGCTTGAAGCCAAGGCGCATATTTCGGTGCAGCGTTGGATCGATCTGGGGGGGCTAAAAGGCCGTGCAACCAGCGTCGAGGGTATTCGTGAAACGCATAAGCGCTTCATCGAAAGCCTGCCGGAAGAGCTGAAGTGGGCTACCGACCCTGAGACCGGCGAGAAGGTCAAAGTCATTCCCGGCCAGTTTCGCACGCGTGACGTGAAGGTGGGCCGCCATATCGCGGTCAGCCCTGGCGCGGTACCGCGTTTCATGACCCGCTATTCCGAGGCTTACGCCAAGCAATCGCGCGCGGAGATGATCCTATCGGCGGCCGCTGCACATCATCGCTTGCTTTGGATTCACCCGTTCGCCGACGGCAACGGCCGTGTTGCGCGACTCGTGTCGCACGCCATGTTCTTGGAAAGCCTCGAAACGGCTGGCATCTGGTCGATCGCCCGCGGCCTCGCCATTAACGTCGAGACCTACAAGCAGAACCTCGCCCAATGTGATCTCGTGCGCCGCAACGATCTCGATGGCCGCGGACACCTAACCGAAGAGGCGCTATCCGACTTCACGCGCTTCTTTCTTACGGTGTCGATTGACCAAGTGACCTTCATGCAAGGTTTGATGCAGCCCGATCGTCTGCGCGCGCGGGTGTTGGCTTGGGCCGACGAAGAAGTGCGCTTGAGCGGCCTTTCCAAGAAGGCCGGCCAGATTCTTGAAGCCCTTCTCTATCGCGGTGAGCTTCCGCGCGGCGACATTCCTGGCTTGATTCAAACGACGGACCGCCAAGCCCTTCGTGTCGTCAAGCAATTGCAGGATTTCGGCGTGCTAACTTCGCTGTCGTCCAAATCGCCGTGGCGCCTAGCGCTGCCCGCGACCCTCGCCCATCGCTGGCTGCCCGGGCTCTTTCCAGCGAGCACGCAATAGCACGGACGTAGCACCAGAAGCGAAATCCCAGAAAGAAAAGTCCTCCCCGACCGGAAGCTATGCGCCCGACAACGGACATTCCGCCGTCGAAGCGGCACCGGAAGCTTTTCGCCGGTTCCAGTCATTGGCGTCGGCGGAGTTCCGTCCAGAACCAATGCGCCGCAGCGCTGCTTTTCTACGCCGCCTGAGGACGCCACGCCGCGAACAGAACCAAAGCCAGGGGCACTAAGCCAATGAGGTCTACGACCGCGATTGTTCTCAGAGCGCCTGAGGGCATGCCTGCGCGAAGATAGACCAGAAGAAAACCGATGACGCTAACGGCAGCGACTATGCTGAGGGCCCGCCTTGCCGATGGCTCGAACATCCCGAGCAGGCATGCCGCGACAATGGCAAAGAATTAGCCGACCACCGACGCTTCACCATGGAAACAGACGTCGATATCTATTTCTGCGATCCCCATAGCCCTTGGCAGTGCGGCTCCAACGAAAATACCAATCGTCTACTGCGCCAATATTTTCCGAAAGGCACAGATCTGGCGCCGCACTCACAAGCGCAGCTCAATCGCATTGCTCGCGAGCTCAACGAGCGGCCCAGAAAAACTCTGGACTTTCGCACCCCAGCAGAGCGATTTAGTCAGTGTGTTGCATCGACCCATTGAGGTCGCCGCCCAATGCGGTCGTTCGCGCTCGCCGAGGCAGAGTGGCAAGTTCTCGCCGAGAGACGCGCTCAGCCGCGAAGGCGTTGGCTTGCGCCGCCAGGGCGAAAGAACACACTCTGGTTGCTAGTCACGCTCCAAAGCGCGCCACCGCGTCGATCTCGACCAATGCGCCTTCAACGGCGAGCGCCGATACGATCGTGCTGCGGGCCGGCTTATGGTCGCCAAAAAAACTCGCGTAGGCTTCGTTGTAAGATGGGAAAAGCGCCCTGTCGGTGATCCAGGTATTAGCCTTGACCACGTGCATGCGGTCGAGCCCATGCCGGGCCAATTCTGACTCCAGCCGTTCAAGCACGAGCAGCGTCTGCGCCATAATATCGCCCGAGACCCGGCCATCTGCGCCAAAGGCCAATTGTCCAGAAAGAAAAAGCAGATCGCCCGCTCGAAAACTCGGCGACATGTGCGGTGCGCTCATTGCGGTTCTTCCTTCCCGTGGCCCGTCTTGGGTAGGAGTTTCAAATAGCCCAACAGCCGCACGAACTCCCCTAGCCGCTCATGGCGGTAGGCGCCCACATCAACATTCGCCCAGTCGAAATATCCCGCGCCGTCCCGCATGCCATTGCGGCCCTCGCGCATGTTGTTCACTACCACGTCCGGCGCGCGATACCGGTCGGCGTCAATTGTCCGCGAGAGGTGGTTCGAGGCATGAAAGAGGATGTCGTTGCCGCCAAAATCGATAAACTCCAGCATGCCGAGGATGGCGTAGCGAATGCCAAAGCCATAGCGGATCGCCTTGTCAATATCTTCGGCAGAAGCGACGCCTTCTTCATAAAGGCGCGCCGCCTCATTCATGGCTAAGGCTTGGATGCGCGGCACCACATAACCGGGCGTATCGGCCATCACCACCGGGACTTTTCCGATCGACTCAAGCGCCGCCTTCATAGCTGCGACTGCCTCCGCCGAGGTAGCGCGTCCCTTCGCCACCTCCACAAGCGGCATAAGTGCGGCGGGGTTGAGCCAGTGGGCATTCAAAAAACGCTCGGGTGTGCTTACTAAAGGCGCGAGGTCGCCAACCGATAAGGTCGACGTTGTCGATGCGATGACGCTATCATTGCCACAATGGGCGCTGGCCCACCCAAGCGCCTCGCGCTTGGCCTCCATAGTCTCTGGCACACCTTCAAAGACAATCGAGCAGTCGCCAATCTCGCGCTCGCCTTCCGCACGAGACATCACCCGCAGACGCGCTAATGCAGCACAGGCACTTGCCGGATCGCCGACGCCAATCGAGGCGAAAAAATTTAAATCGCTTTCAATTTCCCCAAGGGCCGCACTGCGCAACGCCTCGAATGCACTCGGCTCGCGAGGCTTCGCATCGATCAACAGTGTTTGCCAGCCGCCGAGCGTAAATGCCTCGGCGATGCCCCGTCCCATGCGCCCCGCGCCGATGATGGCGACGCGCCCGCTCATCAGAGCCCCTCTTGCAGCAGCGCCTGCATCTGCTTCTTTGAAAGCTCAGAAAGGCCAAGCCGTTCAAACGTGCGCCCCTCCTGATAAAGGTCTCGCCCCACGATTGCTGACGCGATCGCGAGAAAACCCGAGGCGATCGGCGTCGGCTGCTTCGCCCATTTGCCGACCGAGACCAGGAAGGAAAGTCCAAGGCGCGTGTCTTCGAGCATGTAGCGGTGCTCTTTGAGCACGATGTGCTCACGCCAATCGCCGCTATCGGTCAACCGATCATGCGCGGCGCGGCCGTACATCCATTCATCACCCGATTTGGCGTAGTGGTCGGCCAACGGGAAGTGTGGGGCCCTGTAGCCCAGGAATTCGCGGAGCGCGATGCGTTCACCGTCAAGTTGATCGGTGACGCGACGTATCGCGGGCTGAGTACCCTCATTGTGGATATCCCAACGCTCGAAATGCTCGAGCGGGCCAGCGTTCATCATGATGAGCGGCGGATGGATGATCGGGCCAGCGTTCATCAACGCGCCCGACAATGCGTCCTCGCACGGTTCGATCGACGGATATAACTCCGAGAGCAGCCTTAG
This sequence comes from uncultured Alphaproteobacteria bacterium, assembly GCA_902826245.1. Lineage (GTDB taxonomy): Bacteria > Pseudomonadota > Alphaproteobacteria > Caulobacterales > Aquidulcibacteraceae > Vitreimonas. Next base: position 16,682 of record CADEEA010000003.1, read on the forward strand.
CGCCCGATCCCCGTTGCGCGCCGGCAAACACCCAGTGGGCAGGCGCTTGCCATAGGCTGAAATCACCACGCGCGCTGGCCCGTGTTTGCGCGTGAGATAAGGCAAGGTGCCAGTCTCGGCGAAGGTCACATCGGCGGTGTTTCCCGCATCGCGTGCCGCTTTGAGGAAAACATAACTGCCGAACGTACCCGGCGGCAGAAACACAACCTGCCCATCGCGCCAATACTGCGCAGTCTCGCGAGCGAGCGCTTCATGCGTGGTCGAGGGCAGCGGAATGACGATCGCCTGCGCGCCGTCGATCGCCTGGCCCAGATCACTCGTCGGCAGCGCAATCGGTACATCGCGCTCGCCTTTGTGATCTTGCAAAGTTATTGCGCGCTTCTCCATTACGGGAGCGAATGCGTCAGCATCGCGCCTCCAGAAGCGGACCCGACAGCCCTTCTCGCTTAGCTCTGCGGCGGCAGCGTAGCAGCCGTGCCCACCTCCCAAAACCGCGACCTCCATGCCTCGTCCTCCCTTGCAGCGAAGTCCGGTCTAGTGCAGCCACGCGCTCCTGATTTATGGCAATTCATCAAATCGCTTTGCACGCGCACCTAGAGGCCAAAAAAGCCAACGAAACGCGAGTCCGGATCATAACGCTCGCGCACGGAAGAAAGGCGACGCCAACTCTCTGCATCGAAACTGCGTTCGACAAGGCTGGCGTCGCGCTCGGCATCAATCTCGTTGATGTAGTGCCCTGTCGCCGCTGGGCCGATCGCTGCGGCGCAGCGGCGAAGCCAAGCGATGTTCTCCACATCGCGTTCTGTCTCATCCCATGAAGCATAGAGACCGAGGTAGGTTGAGCCATGCATGCGGCAGGCCGCATCAGGCGTTATCAGATCAGCAGGGCGCATCGAAATCACTGCATGCGACTTCCATGACGGCGCCTCCGCAAACGGCGCGGCGAGCGATGCAAGTGCGGCGCGGGGATCGTCGGTCCAAGCACTGTCCACGCCGAAGCGGCCCAGACCAAAGCCGCGTCGAAAATCCATGCTCTCCACGAATGACTGTTCAAACGTACTACGCTGGTCCTCGAGTTTGAAAACAGCCCCGCCCGGACGCGCCGCCTCCGCGACGCGGCGCACGCTGCGTTGAGCGTCTGCTGCGTCGCGGCCGAATATGTTCGCGCGTACGGCGCAAACTTTCGCGCCCAAGCCGCGCGCTTCCGGCGGCGCCGTCGGCGCATGCGCTAGCAACGACAAGAGCTCGCAATTGCCCAAGTTGAGGGCGGTCAGCGCCTCCAACAGCGAAACCGCGGCATCGGTCTGCGTCAACGGAAAAACGTACATCGACCACCGCAGATCCGTCGGAGCTGGATAGAGCTTCACCTTGAAGCGGGTGACGATTGCGGGAAAGCCGTTGCCGGCGCCTCGGAGCGCCCAAAACAATTCCGGCTCGTCCTCGGAGTCGATGATGTGCGTTCGCCCATCTGCGGTGATGACTTCGGCAGCCAACACGGAATAGCAGGACATGCCGCCCCAATTGGTCCAATTAATCCCGAGTCCGCCGCCGATCAAAAATCCGCCCATGCCAAGCGTCGCACAATGCCCGACAGGAAACGCAAACCCCTGCTCCAACAATCGCTCTTGGAAATCGCGACTCCACAACGACGGCTCAACCCACGCCGTGCCGGTCGCGGCGTCGATCTCCAGTCCACGCCGGTCCCACAGGTCAATCAGCATGGCGCCATCACGCAATTGCGCGCCCCAGATGTGATGGCCGCCCGACTTCACCGCAACCTTGAGGCGTTGGCGCCGCGCGAGTTGAAGGGCTGCCGCGATGTCGGCGTTCTGGCGAGGGCGGACGATTATCGCCGGCCTCCTGTCTGGTTTGCGCGCCTGCCAAACCATGGCCTGGCGCCAATCTTCGTACCGCCCATCTCCGGGCGCCAGCACGGTCCCTTCGACGCGAGGCCCTCTTTCATCGCAACTCGCCAAGAGCGTCGCGGCGCCGCCCGCCATCATGCGCCTACGATCGACCCGCCACTTCATCACGGCCTCCGCTAACGCACTCTAACGGCGCAGCCCAAGCGCGCCTATGCGGTGCGCCACAGAAAGTTATTATCCTCTGCTGGGCTGAATAGCGAAATGCCACGCACGCATAGGACGCGAACGTTAGTCCAGCTAGGTTCCGATCCGATGGAGGACTCTGATGCATAGAATCGCTCGCAATGCTGCACTTTCAGGTGTGCTTCTTGTTGTTGCCTGCGCCGCCGGATCAACCGCGCCCGCAGCCAGTCAATTCGAATCCTGGGTGGCTGAACGCTATGTAGCGCCTTTCCGCGCTGGGGAGGCGGAGCGCTGGGCGGAAGTGTTCGCGGACGACGCCGTGGCGCTACACAACCGCCGCGACGCTGATATCGGCAACGAGGCCATTCTGGGGTTCGGCCGCCTCGTGGCTGAAACCTTCGAGGTCTCGGAAATGGACGTTCGTGTTGAGGAAGTGCGGGTCAACGGCGACTGGGCGTTCACCCGCGGAACCTACACCAACGAATTCCGCTTCCGCGAAACCGGGGAACCTGCTCCGTGGGGACGGGAGATCGGCAAGTTCTTCATGTTATGGGAGCGTCAGGCCGACGGCGAATGGCGCATCATTGTCGACATGGGCAACAGCGCCGCGCCTACGCAATAAAAGCGGCGCGCGGACCAAGATCCGCGCGCCGGTTCATTCCATCCTTTAGATCGATCAGTTGCTAAACCGAACGGTGAGACCGTAGAACTGCGGCTCGCCGACAAACGCCAGCGTGCTGGCTGTGAAAGCACCAGCGCCATCAATCGGTATGCCGAAAGTGGATGTATAATAGCGCTCGTCGAAGCAGTTGCGGCAGAAGATCGACAGCTCCCAGGGGCCTGCGCTGCGCAGACCGACTCTGGCATTGTAGATCTCATATGCAGCCTGCTCGCCCGACAAGTCTGTGTTAAGCGAGTGTTTGCTGCGGAAGAAAACATCCCCGTGCGCAAACATGGAGTAACCCGACTGGCCAAGATCCCACTCGTAGGTTGCGCCGAGATTGCCTTGCCAACGCGACGAGAATGCGATGTCGTTTCCCGCCAAAGGCGCGCCCGCATCATCGCCATAGGTGGCGTTCAGGTAGGTAACGCCGCCGTTGATCTCAAATCCCGGCGACACCAACCATGTTAGTTGGGCCTCAACGCCCTCCGCCGAAGCCGAGCCGACGTTGCTCACGTCGAATGTGCCGGACGGCGTCAGAACCTGTTGCTGGAGATCGGTGAACTCCGTGCTGAAGACCGCCAAGGCGCCGCGCAGCCTACCGTCTGCGAACGTCCCCTTGATCCCAATCTCGTAGTGATCAGCACTCTCCTCATCAAAGGTCGGATCTTCAGGCGTCGCGAAAAAGACTGGCCCACCGGGACTAAAGGCAACTTGCGGGCCGCCGGCATCGCGGATGAGGCTGATCCCACCCGATTTGTAGCCCCTGCTGTAAGTCGCGTAGATGTTAGAGTCGTCGTTCAGAGCATAAGAAGAGCTCAAAGTTCCGCTTATCGCATCGTTGGAAACGCTGGCGTCAAACGGGAATACAATTGGAAGCGGGAACGTCGCGGGCTGATCGAACACGCCGCTGCCATCCTTCTCGTCCTCGGTGTAGCGCAACCCTGCGGTGAACGAGAGCCTATCCGTGGCTTGGTAAGTTCCGTGGGCAAACAACGCCGCGCTCTCGCCGTGTTGCTCAAAAGTGTCCAAGAACGCGCGCTGGCGTCCCAAATACCCAAAGAAGAAACCAGGCAAAGTTGACGCGATTTGGTCAGACCAAATGAACTCGTTCGTCCTGCCAATATCCTCGTCGGAAAAATATGCACCGAGGATCCAATCCAGCGCTCCCGCGCCTTCGCCAGTACTGCCAGCGAGGCGAAACTCTTGGGTGAAGGTGGAGATATCGACGCCTTGATTTGTATCAATGACCTGGACACCAATAAAGTCGTTGTCGCCATTGAAGAAATCGCTGAACTCTCGATAGCTTGTGATTGAGGTCAGGGTGACGCGGCCGAAGTCGATGTTCACTTCGCCAGAGAAACCCCAATCCTCCACCGTGTAGCTTGGCGGGAGGTTGTTGCATGCGACGATGCCATCGGGATCGACGGGCTCGGGCACACACGAGCCTACCGCGTTCGCAAGCGTGACGTTGCCCGGCGTCACTGCCGGATCATTGAAGATTCGGATCGGCATGACGGTATTTTCGTCCGCCTCGCCGTAATCGACCATTAGCCTGATGGAGACTGCGTCCGTTGGCTCAATCAAAGCTTGACCGCGCACCATCCAGCGACCGCGATTTGCGTAGGAGTCGCCGCTGCCCGGGTCATCGATGTAGCCGTCGCCGTACGACGTATATGCCGACAATCGGAACGCGGCTGTGTCGGAAGCGACGAAATTGCCGGTCGCTTGTGCCGTGAGTTGATTCCAATTGTTGTAGTCGGCCTGCGCCGAAAAGCTGTTCTCATGCTGTGGCGCACGCGTGACCATATTGATCACGCCCGCAGTCGTGTTGCGGCCGAAAAGAGTGCCTTGCGGGCCCGCCAGCACTTCAACTCGCTCCATGTCCAGGAAGTCGGAGGTCGCCGCGAGGCCAGAACGCGCCCGATACACGCCGTCGATGAACGTACCGACCGAGGACTCGAAACCGAGATTGAAAACCGACGTGCCCAAACCACGAATGGAGAACGAGGCCCCTGCAGACGGCGGATTCACCGTTCGGATGTCGAGCGATGGAATCTGCGCGCGAAGGCTGAAGACGTCGGTTACAGTCGCATTCTGAAGTTGTTCGGCACCGACGACACTGACCGAGAATGGAACGTCCTCAAAGGACTGCTCTCGCCGCTGGGCCGTAACCACCAGTTCATCTAGCGATCCGTTGTCCTCGGTCTGAGCCCAGGCGCCTGGCGCCGCGAGCGCCGAAACGGAGGTTAGAAGGGCACCTAGCCCAAGGCGAATGTGATTTCCTGATTTCGCGCCCATTTGCTTATTCCCTCCCCGACAAGAGTCGCTTCGCGCTCCTTTATCTTGAGCAGACTAGGCCTCCTGGCCCAAGGCAGCTTATTCAATCTCCATAAACTGCTATGCTCCTGCGCTCATGCGTTGGTGAAGGGAGGACTTTTCGCTACCCGTTGCGGGAAAACCTCAATGCTGGGGGAACCGAAGAATGCCGCGTGTCACCCTCTCGGCGATTGTCGTTTTGCTTGCGGTCGCAGCAGTTTGCGTGGCCCCCGCTCAACAGTTGCGAGTTCAAAACGGGGCCGGCGACGCTACTCGAGCCCTCTACGAACAGGGTTGCGCTTCGTGCCACGGCGAGACGGCGCATGGCAGCGAAGCCCTGGCTGCGCCGGCATTGGCCGGGCAGGATCGCGCCTACCTTGAAGGGCAACTCAGCAATTTCGCGCAGCGTCGGCGCGGCGGAGATCCTAGAGATAGCTATGGTTCGCAGATGACGCTTTTCGCGCAGCTACTAAGCGACTCGGACCGGCAAAATCTCGCCGCCTATCTCTCGTCCCTACCCGCCACGCAGACGCCCCCAACCATGACTGGCAACGCAGCGCGCGGACGCGAACTCTATGAGTCCTGCGCCGCCTGCCATGGCCCGTCAGGCGAAGGCGGCGCCGGCCCGCGGCTAACCATGCTTGGCGACTGGTATGTGTACGCGCAACTCCGCAATTATGCAGCGAGCTCGCGAGGATATCACGAGCAGGACGCCGATGGCCAAAACATGGCGGCGATCGCCGCGACTCTCAATGAAGCGCAATCTCGGGATATCGCCGTCTATCTAAGCTCACCCAGCAGCGCGCGCGGCGAATAATGGTCCATCTTCGTAGATTAGAGAAATAATCTCGACACGAGTTCCAATCGGACATGCGTCGTAGTCAAGCAGCGAACAAACGAGTCGTACGTCATCGTCCAGATCGATGATCGCTACATCCAAGGGCGCAGGGAATTGCGGCAAGCCTGCGTGAATACGCGTCCGTGAATAAACAACCCCGCCCGGCGCAAGTGAGGTCCACTCGGCTTGGGTCGCGCCGCAGGCGCTGCAGGTTTGGCGCGGCGGAAAGCGAATGTCGCCACAAGCGCCGCAGCGTGTGGTTTCAAGCACGCCTTCGGCCAATTTTTCCCAGAATCGCTTTGAGAACGCGCTTGCTATTGCAGGAAGCGGGCGCTTGCCCGCGCACGATACGCACGCCAAGCTCACGCCGCCTCCAATACGTGCACCAAGGCGGCGTTGTAGTTGCCCAACTCACAGGCATGCAAACCGACGCGTGCATCCGCAACCTGACGCCCCCCAGCTTTGCCGGCCAATTGCTCATAGAGTTCCAGCACCCCGTAGAGCCCGGTGAGGCTTGGTGGATGACCACGCGCCAAACAGCCCCCCGATGTATTAATCGGCGATCGCCCTTGTGGCGTGGTTTCACCCTCGCGTGCGGCAATGGCGCCTCTACCGCGTGGGAAAAGCCCGATGGCTTCGCTCGCCAGCACTTCGGTAATCGTGCATGGCGCATAGAGCTCGCAAACATCTACATCCGCCAGCACAATCCCAGCCTCCGCCAAGGCAGTGTCAGCAGCGCGCCGCACCGCTGGAAAGCTGGTTATGTCATGCGGGCGCCCGCCAATCTGGTGATACCCCTCGTGGAAAAAGCCACGGCCGAGCACGCGCGCCGCCGGTCCCCGCGGCCGCGCCGCTAACACCAGACAAATCGCGCCGTCCGCGATGCCCGGAACCTCCAAACGCCCCAATGGCTCCACAATGGGCCGCTGGCGGAGCACATCTTCCACTGTGACGGGCTCCCGATGGAGAGCCAAAGGATTGTGCACCGACGCCAATCGACTCTTGACCGCCACATGCGCGACCGTTTGACGGTCCACGCCAGTCTCGTGGCAATAGCGCGCCATATCGAACGCATACCAAGATATCGGTGTCAGCCCGATCGACGATTGAAACTCGACATCACCAACTGCGCGCACGGAATGATCCATGATCGTCGCGAAATCTGCGTTGGTCGAATACGCTACGCCCAGCGCTAGTGCGACATCGGCCCGCCCCAAGGCGACGTCCGACACCGCCTGATCGAAGGCAAGTCCGCCGGTCAAACCGAGTGCGTCCACCTCCCCGATCTGTCCTCTGCAGGCCAAACCGAGCCTTGCGGCCATAAAAGTCGAGAAACCTAGTTGTCGTGTCGCCGGCGTAGGCGCTGTGAAGATGGCTGTATCGACCTCACGGGCGCTTAGACCTGCATTAGCCAGTGCTTGAAACACGAGCGGAGCAAGCACTTCGTGTTCAGCCTTGCCCGCTTCTCCGCTGCGCGGCGCGATGCGCCCCACTGGCGCTGCACTCGCCGCAACAACGAATACATCCCGCCCTGCGTTCACGAAGCAACGACCGGCACATAGGCGGCGCGCAGCAAGCGCTTCTTGATCTTGCCAGAATCTTCACGCGGCAAGTCTTTCGCGAACTCGACTATCCTGGGCACTTTGTAGGAGGCCAAGTGCGACTTCAAATATTGCCGCACGGCCTCAGCGGATAGGGCACCCTCCTCACTGGGTTGGACGAATGCCACCAATTGCTCACCAAACTCCGCATCTGGCGCGCCGATGACGGCGCAATCCCTCACCCCAGGCATAGTGATCAACACTTGCTCAATTTCGGCGGGATAGATATTCACGCCGCCCGAAATCACCATGTCCGACTTGCGGTCGGAGATGTAGAGATACCCATTTTCGTTCAAGTAACCCACATCGCCCGTGGCGACGAAATCACCGCGGCGCATCTCCGCCGTCTTTTCTTCCGCCCGGTGGTAAACGACGTGACCGGTGACGCCAGAGCGTACGCAGATCTCACCGGCAACGTGCGCCGCGCAAACCGCATTAGCGTCATCGATAATTCTAATCTCAACGCCTAGCGCAGGCTTACCGACACTACCGGGGTTCTCCAGCCAGTCTTGCGTGTTCGAAGTGGCGATGATGCCCGTTTCGGTCATGCCGTAATATTCGTGGATGACCGGCCCCCACCAGTCGATCATGGCGCGCTTGACATCGGCGGGGCATGGCGCGGCGCCATGCACGACATGGCGAAGGCTGCTCAGATCGAAGCGTTGCCGGTCCTCCGCGGAAAGCTTCAGCAACCGCACAAACATGGTTGGCACCATGTGCAGGTGAGTGATGCGGTGGCTTTCAATCAAACCCAGCAGTTCGAGCGGCTCGAAACGTGGCTGCAACACCAAAAGCCCACCTCGGCTCACGATGCCCATGCCGTAGGCGTTGGGCGCCGAGTGATAGAGCGGTCCGCACATCACCGATCGAATGTCGCGACCGGTCAAGCCAAACGCCAGTTGCGAGCGCTGTTCGGCGGCGGCGGCGGCTTCAGGCGCCACTGGCAACCGCTTGACGCCCTTTGGTTTGCCGGTCGTGCCTGAGGTATAGAACATCGGCCCCATGATCGTGCGCGGCGGTGACGTCCACTCATCAAACGCCTCGATCCAGGCCGACCAATCCGGAACCGCCGCAGGACCGGCGAGTTGCGTCGGGGGGATATCATACGCTTTGACGATCTCTGGGGCCGGCCGCACGGCGATCACTTCACGCCCAGAACTCACCGCCAACACCGCTTCGGTCAACAAATCGGCATGCGCAATGAGCACTTTGGCGTCGCAATCGTCGAGCACGTAGCCGATTTCATCGGCGGTCAAATGCCAATTCAGCGGAACCGTCGCCGCGCCAAGCAGGGCTGCGCCATGTGTCGCTTCGAAATAGGAAAAGTCGTTGCGCAGGAGTAGCGCAACTTTGTCGCCTTGCCAGACCCCGCAATCGTGCAAGGCCGATGCGGCCTTACGCGCGCGCGCCGCCAACGCATGCTCCGACAAAGCGCGGTCTCCGCTTATAAGACCGCGTGTATCTGGTCGGCTTTCAGTTGGCATCGCCTGGCCCATGACACTCACGCTCTATGTATTGACATTGACCACGACACGGCCACGCACCTTGCCATCAACAATGTCGCTGGCCAAACTCAAGACCTTTTCAAGCGGCACCTCGGTGGTAAGCGAAGCAAGCTTTTGCCGGTCAACCAGAGTCGCCAAGCGATCCCACGCTTCTTGGCGGCGCGCCATCGACGTCATCACCGAATCGACACCGCGCAGCGTCACTCCCCGCAAGATGAAGGGCATCACCGTCGTCGGCAGCTGGGTTCCACCCGCCAACCCGCAGGCGGCGACAGCGCCGCCATAGCGCGTTTGCGCCAGAACCGTGGCAAGGGTTTCGCCGCCTACTGCGTCAACTGCGCCGGCCCATGTCTCCGCTTCCAGGGGTTTTGGCGCGCGGGCGAGTTCGGTGCGCTCCATGACGCGGGCCGCACCGAGCCCCATAAGAAAGGCCTCGTTTTCCTTCGCGCGTCCGCTGGCCGCAACGACCTCATAGCCAAGCTTCGACAAGAGCATCACGGCGACCGAGCCGACGCCGCCGGAGGCGCCGGTCACCAAGACCGCCCCAGAATCCGGCCGAACGCCGCTTTCCTCCAGCGCAATAACGCAGAGCATTGCAGTGTAGCCGGCGGTGCCAATCGCCATCGTCTCAGCCAGCGTGAATGCCTTGGGCGCGCGAACAAGCCATTCGCTCTTCACCCGTTGTCGCTGCGAATATCCGCCCCAGAAGCGCTCAGACATCCCGAAGCCATTCACCAAAACCTCATCGCCTGGCTTGAACTGAGGATCTCGACTCTCGGCAACGGCGCCAGCGAGATCGGCGCCGCAGACCATGGGGAACTTGCGGCAGATCTTGCCTCTCCCGCTGACCGCCAAGCCATCCTTGTAGTTGAGGGTCGAAAACGCGACGTCGACGAGCACGTCTTCACCCGGGAGGTCGGCAAGCGTCAGTTCACGTAGGTTGGCCTTGACCTTGCCGTCCACTTCCTCCGCTACGATCGCCTTGAACTTGGCCGTCACGTTCGCTCACTCCTATTCCGCCAGCCTCAATCCTAGGGATGCGTGGCGTCCGCCGCTTATGGGATCAGCCCAAAATATTGTGCGAAGCGCGCGGGGCTAACGCATTGCTTCCCTTGTCGTACGCGGCGTCACCCCGAAGAACCGCTTAAACGCCGTGGTGAAGTTCGAGGAATATTCATAGCCCACCTGAAACGCGATTTCGGTGATGGAAATATCTGTCTCTTCCAGCAATTCTTTGGCCTTCTCCATGCGCAGGCGCTGTGCGTAGTCAAATACGGTCTGGCCAAACAATTGCTTGAAGCTGTTCATGAGCTTGGCTTCATTTGTACCCACGTGGCGGGCCAAATCGCGAATGCTCGGGGGATCGAGAAACCGCTGCGCGAGCAGCGCACGAACCTCGTTCAAACGTTCGATTTCCCGCCGCGCCAGATGACGTTCGGGGCGATCGCGCTTGGCTTCGGTGTCGAACAGGGCTTGTACCGATAACAGCAGCAACTCAAGGGCGCGCGACTCCGCCTGGATTCGACTTAGGGCGCCGCCAAAGGGACTCTGAATTAGGGACAGCGCCGCTCGCGCCATGTCGGCGCTGAGCGGGTGGCTCGCCACAAACCCACTCGCCGTCTCGCCGGCCAGGAACGCTCGTATATCCTCCGGCAGCTGTTGCAACTGTCCCTCAAGTTTGGTCAACAGATAGCTCTTCGCACAAAGGAGCGTCACCGATTGTTCGTGCTCTCCGCATTTGTAGGCTTCCCACTTCTGCGAATGAGGGCCCTGCAGGACAACTCCCACCGTCTGCGGCGCTACTGGAATCGGGTCCTGCCCTTCCATGCCGATATGGCTCGCGCCGCTCACGCGAAAATGAAACTTGAGCACCGCGGAATCGGTTTCCGAGGGGATTGTGCGCTCCTCCTCGTGCTTGATGTCGCCGATGAGAACATCCAGCCCCTCCTGAACCTTGATTAGGTCGCGATGGCCGGAGGCGCGCCAACTAGGCGCCGGGGTCACACGCACTCTATGCTCGGACTCCCCCGACGGCAGTTCGGCGAGCACATAATGGCGCAGGATTGACTCTCCCGCGCCGCCGAGTTGATCGCGCTCCTTTGACATTGGCGCTCAGCCGTTCCGTTTGGTGAGCGCCCGCGCAAGATAGCGGGGGGACCCACACAACATTTTTTCAGTATCGCATAACAGCCCTCCCCGGAACACCCTTATGACTCCCTCCGGAGCCACTAGCAGGACCAATGCGGGAGAGCGAGTTCGATTTTGTTGTGGTCGGCGGCGGCGCCGCCGGATGCCCAATCGCAGCGCGGCTGTCGGAGTCGCATGGCACGAGCGTGCTTCTCCTCGACGCTGGCGGGGCCGACCGCCATCCATTCACGCGTATACCTGCAGGTCAGATGTGGGCGTTTTCACGCCCTGATATGAATTGGGCCTACATGGCCGAGCCCGACGCGTCGCGTAACGGGCGGGTCGACATGTGGCCAGCTGGAAAGCGGCTCGGCGGCGGCAGCGCAGTTAACGGCATGATGTTCGTGCGGGGCCACCCTAGCGACTATGATCAATGGGCCCAGATGGGCGCACGCGGTTGGAGTTACGAAGAGGTCCTGCCCTACTTCAAACGCCTCGAACGGTTCGAGGGCGGGGAAAATGCTTGGCGCGGCGGCGATGGCCCCCTCGCCGTGTCGATGCCGCGAAGTCCACACCCATTGTGCGAGGCGTTCCTGAACGCCGCCGCGGAAATTGGCGTGGCGCGGCGGGATGACCTTAACGGCGAAAACACCGCCGACGGCGCGGGGTATGTTCAAACATCGCAGGATGGCGGTGTGCGGGCTTCCACAGCGCGCGCATACATCTGGCCACAAGCAATAAAGCGAGGAAATTTTGCGCTTGAGCTCGAAGCGGTCGCTGAGCGGATCATCTTCCAGGGCAAGCGCGCGACGGGCGTCATCTATAGACGTTTTGGGCGCCGCTGGCTCGCGCGCGCTCGCAAGGGTGTTGTTCTATGCGCCGGCGCCATCGCGACTCCCAAACTGCTCATGCTTTCTGGGGTTGGCCCTGAAGCAGAGCTGCGCGCCCACGAGATTTCTCCCGTCGCGACACTTGAAGGCGTCGGCAAGAACCTGATGGAACATCCCGGAACAGGTATCGTCTTCGGAATAGATCGCCCCACGCTCACGTCAGACCTTGGGCCCATCCGTTCGACGATCCACGCGCTCAATTATTTGCTGTTTCGCCGTGGCCCACTGGCCACCAGCATCGGCCACGCACATGCCTTCGTGAGCACGCGTCCTGGGTTAAAGGCCCCCAACGTGCAGATCATTTTCTCACCGCTCCATCACAGCGTCGAGAACGGCGAGGCGCGCCCCGTCGCCGAACCCATCATGTCGTTGGCGATTGGACTCTGTCGCGTCAGCAGCCGTGGAGAGATCCGCTTAAGGTCGCGCGACCCTGAAGCGCCGCCGCTGATCGACCACGACTTGCTTTCCAACCGCGACGACCTCGAACAATTGGCCGAGGGATGCGAGGCCGCCGCGCGCCTGTTGCAGGCACCCTCTCTTGCCCGCCATATTACTGCTTGGGAGAGCCCGGCGGCGTCCAACCTCAGTCATGAGAAGTGGATCGCGCACGTGCGCGAAAACTCATACCTTATGTACCATCCCTCGGGGACTTGTCGCATGGGAGAGGACGACATGGCCGTGGTCGATTCAAATCTGCGCGCGCGTGGCCTGGAGGCGCTGTGGATCGCCGATGCCTCCATCATGCCGACACTGCCTGCCGGAAACATCAACGCCACTTGCATCATGATCGGCGAAAAAGCCGCCGACCTCATCAAATCCAACACTAGAGAGGTCGCTCATGGCGCTCACTGAGACACCGCAATTCCAAGGGCGCGCCTTGGTCAATGGACGGTTCCTGGATTCTGATGGCGAGCGGGTGATCGCGCTCGTCAATCCCGCCGACAACGCCAAGACAGGCGCTTTCGCAGCCTGTTCGGCCGCTCAAGTCGCTTCCGCCGTTAAAAGTGCGCGCGCAGCTTTCGAACAGGGCGTTTGGCACAACCAACCGCCGCCGTTTCGAAAAGCCGTGTTGATGCGATGGGCCGATCTCATCGAACACAATCGCGATGAGATCGCCGCCTGCGATCGCATCGATATGGGCAAGCCAATCTCAGCGGGACGCTTTGAAGTGGGCATCGCCTCGGGTTTCGCGCGCTATTACGGCGAGGCGATTGACAAGTTCTACCCCGGCCGTTCGGCGCCAACCTTCTCAGGCTCCTTCGAGTTGCAGGTACGCCGTCCGCGCGGTGTTGTGGCTGCCATCACGCCGTGGAATTTCCCCGTCATCAACGCAATGATGAAGCTCTCACAGATCCTCGCCGCCGGGAACACCGTCGTCCTGAAACCCTCCGAGCAGGCGCCGCGCTCAGCTGAACTCCTCGCCCAGCTTGCGCTCGAGGCCGGAATGCCGCCAGGTGTTTTCAATCTGCTTCAAGGTGACGGCGAAACCGGCGCCGCCCTCGCCGCGCACGCCGAAATCGACCTTGTCGCTTTTACAGGCTCCACTCGAACAGGGCGTGCGCTTATGGCCACGATCGGCAACAGCACGCTCAAGCCTGTCATGCTCGAGTGCGGGGGAAAATCGCCGGAGATTGTCTTCGCTGACATTGCATCCGAAGAGCGCCCCGCAGTCGCACGCGCCATTGTTGCCAACGCAATGATGAATACGGGCCAAGTCTGCGTGGCGCGTAGCCGGCTCTATCTTGAGGCGCCGATCTACGATGAAATGCTCGCCCTCATCACCGATGCCGCGCGTGCGCTGATCCCGGGCGATCCGACGCAGGACAACACGCAATTAGGACCGCTCGCCAGTCAACGTCAGTTCAACACCGTTCTTTCCTACATCGACTCAGGCCTTGCCGATGGCGGCGCTCTCGTTCTCGACGGACGTAAGGAACAAGGGCGCGGTTGCTTTGTTGGGCCGACACTCTTCACTGGGCTTGCCGAAGATGCGCGGATGGTGCGCGAAGAGGTTTTCGGCCCTGTCCTCTCTATCTCCCGGTTTGAGGGCGAAGCAGAGGTCGTGGCGCGTGCCAATGCATCACCTTATGCTCTAGCGGCGACAGTTTGGACGACAAGCCTGCGGCGTGGTCACGAGATCCCGGCCGCGCTCAACGCTGGCATGGTGCGGGTCCAGGCTTGTGCTGCGCAAAGTCCGGTTGGAGGTTACGCTCACGCAGGCGAGCCTGCCAAGCAATCGGGTTTCGGCATTGAAGGGGGCATGCTGGCGCTAGAGAGTTTCTCACGCCTGCAATCTGTTGAGATGGTGTTCGGCGGCGCGGCGGCGCAAGCGGGAGAAACAAGGTGACCGTATCTTCGCCTGGCGAAAAATTCTCGACGTTATCTGTACTCGCCTATTCGAGCCCGATGGTGGCGCTTGCCATCGTCAACATGCTGCTGATCGTATATGTGCCGCCCTTCTACGCCGCCGAGATTGGCGTCGATATCGCGACCGTTGGGTTCATCTTTTTTCTTGCACGCGGCTTTGACGCCATCATCGATCCAGTCGTCGGCAATATTTCCGATCTCAGCCGCTCGCCCTGGGGGCGACGCAAACCTTGGTTTGCACTCGGTGCGCCACTCTTGATCGCCGGCGTTTACGCATTCATGCAGCCACCAGCGGGGATTGGCGTTCACTATCTCGCAATCACAGCATTCCTCTTCTATGTCGCGCTCGCCATCGTCATCATTCCCTATCTTTCATGGGGTGCGGAGTTAGCGCGAGACTATGCCGGGCGCACGCGCGTAAATTCCTATCGCGAGGCTGCTGGCATGTTTGGGACCGTGGTCGCCACGGCGCTGCCGCTTCTCATTCTGCCCGCAATCCTAGATGGAGAGCCGCAGCTGCGCGACATTCTGCAGATATTGGCCTGGACGGTGATCGGCCTGCTGGCAATCGCGACGCCGATTGCGCTGTTTGGCGCGCCTCGCGAGCAAACCGCAGCGACACACAGCTTTGGGCTCTTCCGCGCGCTAGGGCTGCTCGGCCACAACAAACCGCTCATGCGCGTGCTTGGCGGGGTGTTGTTGCTCTGGCTAGGCGGCGCTGTTTACAACGCAATGATCCTGTTTGTCATCGGCGGCGCACTCAAACTACCGAACTCGGCTTTTCTTTGGTTTGTGTTTGTTCAGTATATTTTGGCGCTGGTCGGCATCCCGTTCTGGGCTTGGTTTGCCAAAGCGTTCGGACGCCACCGGGCGCTCGTGGTTGGCTCCATGGTCTTCTTCCTCTGCCAACCGCTGTTCTACTTTGTACCTGAAGGTGCATTCCAAACGGTCTTAACCATTTATGCCGTTATTGGCTTCGCCACTTCTGTGATTTGGGTCATGCCGCCGGCGCTTGTCGCCGACACAGTCGACTATGGCGTGCTCAAAGGCGGCAATGACGACACCGCCCTCTACATGGCGCTCTATATGTTTGTTCAAAAGGCGTCGCTCGCAATGGGTGTGGGGCTCGCACTACCGCTCGCCGGCGCACTTGGATTCAATCCATCCCAGCCACTCACACCAGAGGGCCTAGATAGTCTGCGTTTCGTTGGCCTCATCCTACCCTCTCTCATTGGCGTATTTGGCGCGTTGCTGTTGTTCAACTACCCCATCACCGCGCACGCCCACTCAATTATCCGCAAACGTCTCGAGCGACGCTCTGCGCGCCTTCAGGGAGCAATTCCATGACGACAACTCGCGTCGCCGCCGTGCAGTGGACGCCCGTCGTCCACGACGCCGCAGAAGGCGCACGCAAGGGTGCGCGCGCCATTGCGGAAGCTGGCGGCGCGGGCGCGCGTTTCATCGTGTTTCCAGAGACCTGGTTGCAGGGCTATCCCTACTTCACTGGCCTGGCGTCGGCGTCGCCCGAATTCCAGGAATTCCTCGCCGCCTATTCGAGAGCGGCGGTCGCGGTAGAGGGACCGGAAATCGCCATCATCCGCGACGCGGCACGCGAGGCTAAGGCGATCGTCTGCATGGGGCTCGGCGAGCGAGCTGGCGGCACGATCTACAATACGCAGGTTTTCATTGGCCCCCAGGGCGAAGTGATCGGCGCACATCGCAAGCTAATGCCCACACTGAATGAACGCATGGTCTGGGGCATGGGCGACGGCTCCGACCTCGGCGCGTACGACACGGCGATCGGAAGAATTGGCGGGCTCATCTGTTTTGAGCACCAAATGGCGCTTGCACGTTTCGCGCTGTGTGGCTTGGGCGTGGAGGTACACGCAGCACAGTGGCCAGGCTATGGATTCATCTCGCCCCTGGTCGATGCCTGCACCCGCCAACTCGCCTTTGAAAACGGATGTTTCGTGGTGTCCGCGCGCGAAGTGATGGACAAATCCGCAATCGCCGCCGCCATGCCGAAATCACACTGCGAAGCGAGCTTCTACAGCATGACCGGCGGTAGCGCCATTATCGGACCGGATGGCGCGTACCTCGCCGAACCCGTTTTCGGAACGGAAACTATCGTTTACGCCGACATAGATCTTGCCGCCATCGCTCGCACCAAGACCTGGTTCGATGGCGCCGGCCACTACGCCCGCCCTGACGTTTTCCAACTCAAGTGGGATCGCCGGCCCAAGAAGCCTATGGAAGCCACCTCATGATTGAGGTCAACGCCGCCTTTGCGCGCGACTACGCCACAGCGCGGCGCAAGTTCATCAACGCCGCCAAGGCCTGCGGCGCGGCATTGACATGCATCGAGCATCCGATCCGCGACGAAACCGGCGAGATACTCGCAACAGACGTCGCCCGCCTCGGACCTGGCGACGCGCGCAATGTTCTGGTCCTGATTTCCGGCGTTCACGGCGTCGAGCTCAATGCCGGTTCGGGATGCCAGGTGGCGTTTCTTCAAAACGCAACACCCCTGTCGGCTGACACAGCCATCGTCCTGGTTCACGCCATCAACCCATGGGGCGCCTCATATTTTCGCCGCTACAACGAGGACAATGTCGATCTCGCGCGCAACTTCCTGCGCGCCGAGGAAGCACGCCCCGCCAACCCGGCTTATGAGCGCATCCACGATAGCCTCTGCGTCACCGACTACAGCGCGTTCAAGGAGAACGTCCGAGCAATTTCTGCGGAATTAGGCGAGCAGGCGCTCATCGGCGCCTTGATGAGCGGCCAGTATGCGCATGCGAACGGATTCTCTTATGGCGGCGGGACGCCGGTTTGGTCCCACCGCGTCATCCTCGACACTCTTACTCAGCACGCGCGTGAAGCGCGAAACGTAACCATTATCGAATATCACAGCGGCCTGGGGCCTTATGGCTACGGCATGGCGGTTGCCATGCAAACCGGCGAGGCGCTTGCACACACGCGCGAGGTTTTTGGCCGTTGGATCGTCGCGCCTCGTGAGGATCGCGGCGGCCCCCATAGCGTGCCGGGCCACACCACTGACGGGTATTCACGAATTCTGCCGCACCAGCGCCTTGCGTCGATCGTCCTAGAGTTCGGAACCTATCCGCCACTCATGTCCCTGCCCGTCCTTCTCGATGATCACTGGCTTACATTCCACGGCGATCCGCGTTCGGCACAGGGCCAAACCATCCGCGCGCAAAACCTGGAAATGCACATGCCATCCGATCCGGAATGGGCGCACGGCGTCGTTGATCGTTCCGCCCAGGCCATCCGACAGGCGCTGGCGGGCTTTCGCAAGTAAGGAACACGCCTATGATCGAACCGCCTACGCTTGCCGAGGTCGAGGCCAACGCCGAACGCATCTCGCCCTACGTTTTTTCCACCCCGATACACGTTTGGCGCGGGCGCGAAATCGACGCCGCTGGTCCGCGAGACGCCGAGATCGTGGTCAAGCTGGAGATGCTGCAGCGGTCTGGTACGTTCAAAGCGCGTGGCGCGCTGATCAATTTGTTGCGCCTTGACGAAGCGCAGCGGGCGCGCGGCGTGACCGCTGTCTCCGCCGGCAATCATGCCATCGCAGTCTCCTATGCCGCTAGCGCCCTCGGCATCGACGCCAAGGTCGTCATGCAATCGAGTGCGAATCCCGCCCGGATCGCCGCTGCGCGCGCGTTCGGCGCCGAAGTTCTGATCGGGGGAGATGGGCCGGCATGTTTTGCTCTCGCCGAGAAGATCGCGGCTGACGAAGGGCGCGCGTTCATCCATCCATTCGAAGGTGAAGGCGTGACGCTTGGGACCGCCACGCTCGGGTTGGAGATGGCTCGTCAGACGGGTCCTCTCGACGCGCTCGTCCTGCCGATCGGCGGCGGGGGCTTAGCGAGCGGCGTAGCCGCCACGTTCAAGAACCTTCACCCTCAGACTCGAATCTACGGCGTGGAGCCCGACGGCGCCGACACCATGCACAGAAGTTTCGCCGCGGGGGCCCCCCAACGCATCGAAAAGGTCTCGACCGTCGCTGACAGCCTGGGTCCGCCCATGTCGTTGCCCTACTCTTTCGAGCTATGCCGCCGCTATGTCGATCAACTTGTTAGAGTCGACGACGACGCCATGTGCCGCGCCCTTGCGCTCATTTTCCGTGAACTAAAACTGGCGCTCGAACCGGCCGCGGCCGCGACCACCGCTGCGATAATGGGACCGCTTCGCAATGAACTCGCGGGCAAGCGCATCGGCCTCATCTTCTGTGGCGCGAACATCGACATCGATGCCTTCTCTGCACTGGTGCGGCGCGGCGCGTGACCGTTACGCACTACTCCTCGGCGCAAGCGATGCTTGCCGCCCTGGCGAGCAAGGCCATTAGCGCACGTGAGTTGCTTGACATGCATCTCACGCGCCACAGCGCATCACACCGCAAGATCAACGCCATCATTCGCACCGACGTCGAGGCAGCGCAGACCCAAGCAGAGGCGATCGACAATGCCCGCGCGCGTGGGGAGCCGCTCGGACCACTCGCTGGCCTCCCCATGACCGTCAAGGACAGCTTCGACGTCAAAGGCATGCCCGCCCATTGCGGCAATCCGGATTGGGTCGATCGTTCAGCGGATTGTGAGGATGCGGAAGCCGTTGCGCGCCTCAAACGCGCGGGCGCAATCGTCTGGGGGAAGAGCAACGTGCCGCCGATGCTCCAAGGGTGGCAATCAGCCAACCCGCTCTATGGCGCCACTAATAATCCGTACGATCTCGACCGCACACCCGGAGGATCATCCGGTGGCGCCGCCGCGGCGCTTGCCGCGGGCGTGACGCCATTAGAACTCGGCTCGGATATCGGCGGCTCGCTGCGCATCCCCGCACATTTCTGTGGCGTAGTGGCATGCAAGCCGACCTGGGGGCTCATCCCGCAACTAGGTCATATCATTCGTCCGCCAGGCCTCGATTTTGAGATCGACCTCAACGTCATTGGTCCAATGGCGCGCAATGTGGGAGACTTGGCGCTATTGCTGCGCACCCTGACGGATCAGCCCTTGGACACTGCGGCTGCTCGCAGAAGGCCACTCCGCGTGATGATCTGGACTGACGGTTTTGCCGTTGCAAATGAATGCCGAACGGCCGTTGAAGAAGCAGGCATCGCGCTACGCTCCGCGGGCGCTGAGGTTACTTATAGCAAGCCGCCTCTGAATCTCGAGGCACTGCTCGTCGCCTACCGAGATTTGTTACTGGCCGCCTTGTCCTATCCAGGCGCGCCACGGCCTCCGGTCCCAACGATTGCCCGGCCATCATTCCTTTTGCAGCGCGCTTTCGGAGCGGACCCGCTCTCGGCGGCTGGGTACGGTCTGGCCTTCACTGGCGGAACGAAACAATTCGCTCGCGCGCAGCTCATACGCGACCGCTTGAGGGAACGGATGCATCACTATTTTTCGACCTATGACTTGCTGGTATGCCCACCAGCGCCAGGCCAGGCGTTCCTCCAAGATCAGAGTGCGCCCCTGCACGCACTGCACATTGACCTAGATGGACGGCAGATGCCGATGCTTCATCACCTACACTGGGTCTCCCTGGCCTCGGCGCTGCATCTGCCAGCGCTGGTCTTACCGATTAGCCACAGCGACAAAGGCTTGCCCCTCGGCGCGCAACTCATCGGCAACTGGGGCGAAGAGGCCGTGCTCCTTGGCGTCGCCGAAGCGATAGAGTCGGTGCTGGGCGGGTTTACTCCGCCGAACATCTAGGTGAGCGAACCGTTCTCGCCGCACGCGTCGTCAGTACTTTTCACTTTCGTAGCGCGGCTAGTCTCGTCCATGAATATAACACAACGCGCATATGGCCCCGTCTGGCGGTAAATCGATGCGGACAACCCCTTGAGGCAATTGATGGATCGTTCGTTTCTGGACTGGCCATTTCTTGAGCCGCGCCACAAGGAGTTGGCGCTTGCGCTCGACGCCTGGGCGCGCGCTGAACTGCCATCAGTCGTCGATCAGGGCCATGGGGATCTGGACGCGACATGCCAGACGTTAGTGCGCGCCTTGGGAAAGGGCGGCTGGCTGCGCCATTGCGTGCCCGCCGCCTTTGGCGGCGCGTCGGACGCGCTCGACGTGCGCTCACTTTGCATTATCCGCGAAACGCTCGCCTTCCATTCCGGCCTTGCGGATTTTGCGTTCGCCATGCAGGGCTTAGGCTCGGGTGCGATTTCGACCTTCGGCTCAGAAGTACTGAAGCGAAAATATCTTCCTGCGGTTGCGGCGGGAGAGAAGATCGCCGCCTTTGCGCTCTCCGAACCGGACGCGGGCTCCGACGCCGCCGCGATGGCGTCGAACCTTGAGACGACGGCAAGCGGTTACAGACTAAGCGGCGAGAAGACTTGGATCTCTAATGGCGGCATCGCCGACTTCTATTGCGTGTTCGCGCGCACCAGCGAAGGACCCAAGGGGGTTTCCGCTGTTGTCCTTGACGCCAGTGCGGAGGGCCTATCGATCGCAGAACGCATCGACGTGATCGCCCCCCATCCGTTGGCGCGATTGAAATTCGACAATTGCGAAATTGCAGCGACGCAGCGCATCGGCGTCGAGGGCGAAGGCTTCAAGATCGCGCTTGCGACGCTCGACATCTTCCGAACCACTGTTGGCGCCGCCGCGCTCGGCTTCGCTCGCCGCGCGCTCGCGGAAGCCGGCGCGCACGCACTCACACGGCGCATGTTTGGCGCGACTTTGTCAGATCAACCCATCGCGCAGGCGCTGCTTGCCGAAATGGCGCTCGATGTCGATGCATCCGCCCTCCTCATCTACCGCTCGGCCTGGGTGAAGGACGTGAAGCGTACACGCGTCACTCGTGAAGCCGCGATGGCCAAGCTCTACGCCACCGACAAGGCGCAAAGCGTAATCGACCAAGCCGTGCAATTGCTGGGCGGCCTTGGCGTGAAGAAAGGTTCGAAGGTGGAGGAACTCTACCGCGAAATCCGGGCGCTACGCATTTATGAGGGGGCGTCGGAAGTGCAGAAGATTGTCATCGCCCGCCAACATCTTGAGAATGTCCGCAACGAGGGCCTGCCATGAGCCATCAAGTTCTGCAGCCCCCAGGCTGGGTGCGCCCAAAGGGATACGCTAACGGCATCGCCGCTTCCGGGCGCATGGTGTTTACAGCCGGCGTGATCGGCTGGAATGCGCAAGAACACTTCGAGCATGCTGACTTTATCGGCCAATTTCGCCAAGCGCTCGTGAATACGCGTGACATTCTCGCCGAAGCCGGAGCTGGCCCCGCCGACATCGTGCGCATGACCTGCTACATCACGGACAAGCGTGAGTACCTCGCCCAAATCAAACAAGTCGGCGAAACCTGGCTCGAGGTGCTAGGCAAAGTATTTCCCTGCATGGCTGTGGTGGAGGTCTCGGCCCTGGTCGAAGACGCCGCCAAGATCGAAATTGAGACCACGGCGATTGTCGCGGAGAACTCGCCATGAAAATTGCTGTCATTGGCGGTGGGCCCGGCGGCCTCTACTTCGCGCTTCTTACCAAAAAGCGGATGCCCAACTGCACCATTGACGTGTATGAGCAAAATCGCGCCGACGACACCTTTGGCTTCGGTGTCGTTTTCTCCGACGAGACGCTCGACGAGTTCTTGAGCGCAGACCCGGAATCCTATGAGCAAGTGCGCGCCAATTTCGCGTATTGGACCGATATCGCTATCGAACACCGCGGCGAACGCACGCTCGTCGGCGGCAACGGCTTTGCCGGCTGCTCGCGTGTGGCGCTGCTGAATTTGCTCCAGGAGCGCTGCCACGCGGTGGGCGTCCATTTGCACTTTGAGACAACGATTGATGCCGACGCGCCGGAAGCGCGCTTTGCCGATTGCGATCTCATCCTGGTTGCCCAAGGCGTCAACTCGCCGGTGCGCGCCAAGTACGCCGACGCTTTCGGGGCGCGCGTCATCGAGCAACGCAACAAATTCGCTTGGCTTGGCTCCACCCGCCCGCTCGACGCTTTCACGTTTTTTTCACCAGCACCGACAAGGGACATTTCTGCGCCCACGCCTATCAATACGAGGAAGGCCATTCGACCTGGGTGATCGAGACAACGCCAGAAACCTGGATCGCCTGCGGCTTCGACAAAATGAGCGAGCTGGAGAGCGCGACTTATCTCGAAGGCGTTTTCGCCGGGGAATTGCAGGGCCATCCCTTCATCGCTAACCGATCGATCTGGCGTAGGTTCCCGACCATCTCCTGCGATTCCTGGCGCCACGGCAAAATCGCGCTGCTTGGAGATTCCAAAGCCACCGCACACTGGTCGATCGGCTCGGGCACCAAGCTCGCCATGGAGTGCGCCTTGGCGCTGTCCAACGCCGTCGTCAAACATGGTGGCGACGTCGACGCGGCGCTCGCCGAATACGAGAAAGAGCGGCGTACGCCGGTGGAGGTCACCCAGCACAATGCGCAAGTTTCGCTGCGCTGGTTCGAGGACATGGCGCGGCATTGGGACAAGTCGCACTACGAATTCGCCTTCTCGATCATGTCGCGGGCCAAAGCGCTCACCTGGGACAACATCGCCATGCGCGACAACGCCTTCCTGGCGAGCGTCGAGGACGAGTTCTACGCCCGCTATGACGCGCGCACGGGACGTAACGCCGCCGAGGATCGTCCAACGCCAATGTTCACGCCGTTCGACCTACGTGGGCTTACGTTGCCCAATCGCGTCGCCATGGCCCCCATGGCGCAATACCGCGCCGAAGACGGCGACATCAATGACTGGCATTTCGCGCACTATGTCGCGCGCGCCATCGGCGGCGCTGGGCTCATCTTCACGGAGATGACGTGCCCAACGCCAGATGCTCGCATTACAACGGGCTGTACCGGATTTTGGAGCGACAAACAGGAACGGGATTGGGCGCGTCTTGTGTCGCAAATCCACGCAACGACGCCAACGAAAATAGCGCTGCAATTGGGGCATGCCGGGCGCAAGGGCTCGACGAATGTGCCGGAGCTCGGCGAAGACTTGCCGATGGCTTCGGGAAACTGGCCGATCTACTCGGCCTCGCCCCTTCCCTATCTTGAGGGCAAGTCCGATACCCCTTCCGAACTATCACCCGCCAAGATGGAAGAAGTGTGCGCCAGCTTCGTCGCCGCCACAAAGCGCGCCGCGCGCGTAGGGTTCGACATGTTAGAGCTGCATTGCGCCCACGGCTATTTGCTGGCGAGCTTCCTTTCTCCGCTCACCAATCAACGACAAGATGAATATGGCGGGTCGGCCCAAGCCCGTGCACGCTTTCCCTTGGAAGTGTTCGCAGCCATGCGCGCGGTATGGCCAGAGAACAAGCCCATGTCAGTGCGCTTCTCGTGCGCTGATTGGGCGCCCGGCGGTCTCAGCCTCGACGATCTCACCATCTACGCGAAGCTCTTCAAGCAGGCAGGCGTCGACATCATCCACGCCTCGTCGGGCCAAACGGTGCCTTGGCAGAAGCCCGTTTATGGCCGCATGTGGCAAACACCCTTCGCCGAGCACGTTCGCTTGACCGCTGGCGTCCCAACCATCGCGGTGGGGGACATCACCTTGCCCGAGCAGATCAACACGATCATCGCCGCCGGCCGCGCCGATCTCTGCGCGCTGGCGCGTCCGATGCTCAACAACCCGTTCTTCGTTCGCCAAGCTGCGGGCCATTACGGCGTGCGCACCGCATGCGGCACCAAGCTCAATTGGCCGCTCCAGTTGAGATCAGGCGAGTATCAGCTTTATCGCGAGGCCAAGAAGCTGAATGACAGGCAAGCGGAACTGAACGCTAAGGCGCGCCCCAATCGGCGCCACTACCGCAAGGCGCAATAGTCAGGGGTTCAGAAGTAGAGGCTGGTGCCTTCGCGAGGGCCTTCGCAATCCACCAGCGTGACCTTCTTGCGTTTGATCCGGAAGCTCTCATTCTCCCCGGTCAGCGTGTGCTTGTATTCTCCAGCCAGAGCCTGCTTCTGATCGCGGCGGTATTCGTACATCACGAACCGCGACGTCACTTCAAGCACGCCGGCTGCGTCCGAGTCGATCATCACGTTGCCGATAAGATGAGTGCTGCGTGGAAACGGCTGAAGCGCGAACGCATTCTCGCCCTTGTATCGAGCCAGCCGGACTTTTCGTAACAGACCGTCCTCATAGATGAGGGAAACGTGGTTGATCGGATCGGGTTGATCTACGCTCGCCGGCGCCCAGTAAATCCCGTCCTCCGTAAAAAGAGCACCCCATTCCTCCCAACGTTGCTCGTCCAGCAATCGCGCCTCGTGGTAGAGGAATTGGGTCACTGCGTAATGGAGCGCATGAGCATCGGCCTTCATCTCAGCGCGCTCCCTGACTCATATAGTGTTTCCATGCCTTGAACTGATTACGAAACGCCAGATCGCTCGAGCCGCGCGCATAGAGATGGCCTTCACCCAAGTCCTCATCCTTGCCGAAATCGCGATGCATGTTGATCCAGGTCAACCCCTCCGATTCAAGCCCCATTTGCTGGCGCCGATATGCCTCCTGATCGTCCGGACCGACCAGATTTGCCGAGGAATTTATGAGGTTGCAGTAAAGGATCGAACGTTGCAGCAATTCGTCGGGCGCGCCCTTCAAACGAAACGTCCATGACTCGATGAGAGTGCGGTCGACAGCGAGCGGGCGCACGACGCGCATAGTCTGGATCGCGCCTTTGATCGTGGCGCTGGGATAGAACACCGTGTTGTGGCGGTTCACGGAAAATATGTTTTTTACGCGCTCTGCGCCATATGCCTTCTCCATGCGCGCGTTGTACTCTGAAACATCGGAGTACTTGGCGTGTATGCTTGTCTTTCCGCCTGAGTAGCCGTGTCCATAGTTGAAGGCGTGCAACCCCATCTCGTCGAAGAACGTATAGCTTTCGGTAAAGGGAGCGATGATTTCGATCGCCGAAGGCGTGGGCGCATCGGCGCCCAACTCTCGTTTCGCCACCACCCGCGCCGTCAGACTTGATGATTGGTGCACCACCATCGGGTGCATCAAATCGTTTAGGTTCTCCAAAAAGAACTTCCAATTGGAATCCTGCTCGTATCGCAAGACGCCGCCAGCAACTTCAAGCTCTCCGTCAGGCGCTCGATCGACCATATTGTCGATGGAAGACGCCACGCCGCCGAGCCAAGTCTTGAGGTCTGGCCCATCGGCGGCGAGGCTAGCGAACACGAAGCCGCGATAAGCGTCATAACGCGGCGCGGCGCGCATATTCGCATCGGCGTGGCTCTTGTTGAAGGGCTGATCGGCGTAGCCGTTCTCAAGCGGCACTGAGAGCAGCTTCCCGTCCATGGCAAAGCGCCAGCCATGATAACAACAGCGAAACTCTTTGAGCTTTCCACAACGATCGCCCACCAATTGCGCGCCTTTGTGCGCGCAGCGATTGAACAACACGTAGATTTTTCCATCCTCGTGACGGGTCATCACCACCGGCTGTCGCGCTATCGTGGTGGCGTAGTATTCGCCTGGCTCCTTCACTTGGCTTTCGTGACCGACATATATCCACGTCCGCCCCCAAATTCGCTCCATCTCCAACTCAAAGATCGCCGGATCGGTGTACACTGATCGGTGCACGCGATTAGGTTCGACCAGGGCGTCGACATCGATGGCGGCGCCGCGCCGGTCCAGCAGAGTTGTCATGAACGCGCCTCCCTTCCTATCAAATCACGATCGAGCCGATGCTCGCGCCGCCGCAAACGAACAGCGTCTGACCCGTTACAAATGACGCGGCAGGCGAAAGAAAGTACGAAACTGCGTGCGCCACGTCCTCAGGCTTTCCAATTCGCCGCACTGGAATCGACGCAGCAAGACGAGCCTCGCGCTCACTGCCGCTTGGTATCACGTCGTAGAACATCTCGCTCTCGACTGGCCCCGGGGCGACGCAGTTCGAGGTAATTCCGTGTTTGCCCAATTCCAAAGCCCATGTGCGCAACATTGCGATCATGCCGGCCTTGCTCGCGGAATAGTTGGTGCGCGTCTCCAATCCCAACGCCCCCCGCGAGGAAATACCGACAATACGACCAAATCCCGCCGCCTTCATTGTCGGCAGCGCGGCCTGCACGATTGTCAACATCGCCGAAAGATGCAGCTCGACCAGATAGTCCAAATCCTCCGCTTTGGCCTCCTCCACCGGAGCGGGACGGATAACACCCGCATTGTGCACAACGCGCAGGATCTGCTCTTGTGACGCCAGGCTAGCGACCGCCTCTCTTGTTGCACGCCGGTCCGCGAGATCGACATTTACGGCGATGAGATTCTCGTGCCTGAACTCCGGCGCGCGCCGCGAAAGCGCCGCGACGCGATAGCCCTCCTCGATCAGCCGCCTGCAAATCGCCGCACCGATTCCGGCGCTGGCGCCCGTCACCAAAGCAATGCCATCCTCGTTACGCATCACTCTGCTCCACCAGAGCCAGCACCCGCAACGGACTACCGGAGCCGTGCTTAATCTTGAGCGGCGGACACACGAGCACCGCCCCACGCGCCGGCAATTGATCGAGATTGGATAGACACTGGAGCCCGTAGCGGTTTGCGCCATGCAAAAAGTGATGCGCCGGATAAGGTGGATCGAAATGTCCACCTTGGCCAGCATCAGTGCCTATGGTCTCCACGCCAAAGCCGACAATGCCACGCTCCTCGAGCAAATAACGGATGGCGGTTGCGTCTGGACCAGGTGAATGGGCGCCGTCGTCGCGCATGTTGAGGTAGGCCGCGCCACTGCGCTTAGACCAATCGGTGCGCAGCAGCACCCAATGTCCAGGCTCGATCTGCCCGTACTTCTCTTCCCATGCCTGCACGTGCGCCGACGTTAATACGAAGTCCTCGTCGCGCGCGGCTTCCGCTGAAAAATCGAGAACGCACGCGGGACGCACAAAAGCATCGGCTGCGATGGTATCAACCGAGGCATTTGGCAGGTCTTTACCCGTGATCCAATGGATAGGCGCGTCGAAATGCGTTCCGGTATGTTCGTTGCAGCTGAAACGCCGCCAATACCAAGCAGGCCCGCGCTCGTCATACCGCGACACTTCCTCGACCCGGAACGGCTGGCATTGGCCGAACTCGGGCGGCAAAACCAACACCGGGAAATCAGGATCGAGCGTGTGGGTGAGATCGACCACACGCACTTTCCCCGATAAAAGCGCGGTGGAGAGCATCTGTAGCGTCGTCATGACCGCCCTCAATCCATTAGTCGCGCCAGCGTTAGCTCCCGCTCGAGCAAAGCCGGATCTTCGCGCCAGCGCGTCTCTATGTCTTTTGCGACATCGCCGATAAAGCTTTGCTCTAACCCCTGCTGAAGCGCGCCGACGATGCCGGCGCCAAGCGCTTCGGGCGCGACCTTCGGCGGCGGGAGCGGCTGATGCCATTCATCGTCGATGGGGCCATGGAAGATATTGACCACCTTGACGCCGCTGCCGGCGAAGTCGCCGCGCGCGCACTGTGAAAGCGAAAGGGCGGCCGCCTGGCTTGCGGCCGAAAGCCCATAGGCGGGCCAATTCGCCAGCGCAAATACTGAGAGCACGTTGACC
The DNA here is from genome assembly GCA_902826245.1 of uncultured Alphaproteobacteria bacterium. Lineage (GTDB taxonomy): Bacteria > Pseudomonadota > Alphaproteobacteria > Caulobacterales > Aquidulcibacteraceae > Vitreimonas. Next base: position 44,560 of record CADEEA010000003.1, read on the forward strand.
CAAGCCACAGCGCTGTTGGCGCCATCGGCGCCGCGGCTGCGCATCGCCGGCCCAAAACTCTGCAATAGACGCAGTGGCCCAAAATAGTTGAACTCCATCTCGTCGCGCGCCGTGATCGCGTCGCGTCGGGTCATGGCTGAACCGGGGCGCATGTGTTGAGCCGTGTTGATGAGGATATCGACTTTACCACCGATGGAGCTCGTGAGGTCAGCAATCGAATCCGCATCGCTGAGATCGAGGGGGGCGACTTCCGTATTGGGCAACGCATAAAGCTCATCGCGCCCCACGAACGGCTTCCATTGTTCAGCGACGCCGAGAAACACCTTCCCGGCGCCTGCCCTAACCAAACCGCGCGCCAGCGCCTGGCCGGTAGGGTGGCGCACATCCGTCACTAAGACGCGCCGGTGCTTTGGATCACACGTGAGTTCGCGCAACGCCTTGTCGTCGGCCATGTTTGGCGTCTCCCTTTCCGGCAGCGCGATAAACACGCCCTGACCAGACTTATCCGTGCGCGCGAGCATGCAAACGCGCGCGCCCTCTTTTGCGTCGGCATGAGCGTGGGCGATGATCGTTGGCCCAGCGTCGAGCTTAATCACGCCGATACGCCAAGGCATGCGTTCGCGAAAATAGACATTAGTGCTCGTATGCAATGTCGTCTCAGCGAGAAAGACGCCGCCAGCGTCGATCTCGACCCAGGAGAGGCTGTCCGCCCAGCAGCACCCGCACAGATCGCGCGGCGGATAGGCGATCGTTTGGCACGCACCACATCGCTGCAACATGAGGCGGCCCTGCGCAGCGCGGGCCGTGAAGGCGAGGCCTGCGCGGCTCCGTGCGTCAGGCGGCGGCGCAGGCACGCGCGCGCGACGCAACGGATTCTTCCTGGGCGGGGGCTTGATTGGCTCAACCAATGCGCCTGCCCTCGCTCAGAAGCGCTGCCGCCGAGCACAAACCGCGATCATAGTTGATCATGCCGAAGCCAGAAACCGCCGCGACTTTCGCATTCGCCACGCGTGCGCCGAGCGTTTCACCCGTCAATTGCCGAATTGCTTCTACCAGCCCGAGATAGCCCCCGGCCGCACCCGCTTGGCCGACCGAGAGCTGTCCGCCAGAGACATTGTGCGGGAAGTCGCCATCGTAAGTGAGCGAATGTCCGCGCACGAATGCTGCTGCTTCACCCTTCTCACAGAAACCCAGGTCTTCGATCTGCATCATCGAGATCACGGGATAATCATCGTATGTCTGCAACAGGTCGACATCGGCTGGCGCGACGCCCGCTTGGTCCCAGAGCTCCGCGCGGTCGACGCCCCAACCGCCGCGAATCTGGATTGGGTCATCGGGGTAGGCATTATGCCGCTCGATCGCGGCAAGAACGCGCGCAAACGGCAGGCCGAGCTCAACCGCGCGATCCTCACGCATCACTAGAAATGCTTCGGCGCCAGCGCATGGCATGACGCAGTCGAATAAATGCACGGGATCGGCGATCGGGCGCGCGTCCATGTACTCAGCGAGAGAAAGCGGCTTCTTCATCAGAGCATGTGGCGTCATCATTGCGTTGCGACGCTGGGCGACGCAGATTTGGCCGAAGTCCTCACGCGTAGCGCCGTACGCCTGCATGTAGGCGCGCGTGATCAGCGCGAAGGCGCCATTCGGACCCCCAGAGCCATAGGGGTAGGCGCCATCTTGTGAGAACCGGCTAAAGCTCGTCAGCATGCCGCGAAACGAACTCACCTGATTGGCGTCGCCCGCCACGCAAGCCACGATCTCCGCGTCACCTGCTTGCACCGCGCGCGTGGCGCGGCGCAGCGCCACGACCCCGGAGGCGCCGCCCATCGGGATGTGATCGAGCCAGCGCGGGCTGAGCCCCAGATGCTGGGTCAATCCTACCGCCGTGTCCGGAAACAACGTGAACGACGACACGCACATGCCGTCAATATCCGCTGGTTTGAGTTTCGCGCTACTCGCCAGCATGGCCAACGCGCGTCCAATCCACCAATGCGCTGGCTTTGGCGAGTACCGAACATAAGGCACAGTCACCGGCGCGGCGAGCGCGACGCCGGAATAATTTTGACGAGTGCGCCCAACGCTGCTCATGCCACCCTTGGCCGTTTCTTGCGGGCGCGAAAGTCGTGGCACGCCCCTTTCTCCGTCGCCTCCCGCAACAGCACCTTTACATCCCCGCGTTTGACTTTCTCCGACGCCGTCACAGGCAATGCTTCGGTGAAGACGACATAGCCCGGGGCTTTGAAATAGGCGAGCTGCGCCAAAGCATGATCAACAATTGAGCCCGCGAGTTCTTCGCTCGCGGGGGACTTTGCGACGATAAGCGCAGCTACTTCTTCACCGCGAATCTCATCTTCCACCGCCGCCACAGCGCACGCCGCAACGCCTTCATGGCGCATCAAGACACTCTCTACCTCAATAGCGGCAATGTTCTCGCCGCTGCGGCGGATGACGTTCTTGCGCCTATCTACGAAGTAGAAATTCCCCTCCGCGTCCACTCGCACGACATCGCCGGTGTGAAACCAACCGTCTGCCCACGCCTCCTCGGTGGCGTTGGAGTCCTTAAGATATCCGGAAAAGAAAAAGCGCCGCGGGGCTTCGCCGGCACGGCGCACCAACAATTCACCTGGTGCCTCGCTTGGGGTGTCCACGCCGCCCTCGTCCACTAATCGCCACTCGAGGCCGGCTGGCACGCGCCCAAAACACCGGGCGCCGACATGGCGTGGCTCGTGTTGGGCGGCGATCCAAGCGCCGGCGCCTGTCTCGGTCATCGCCCACGCTTCGATCAGCGGCACGCCGAATCTCTCCTCGAACCGCGCCTGATGCCTCGGATCGCAACCAGCGCCGAACGCGAACTTGATCTGGTCGCCGACATTGTCGCGCGCGTCTTCAGACGCGTTGAGCAACATCGCCGGCATCACGCCCAGATAATGCATGATGCTCGCGCGCGAAGTGCGCACCGAACCCCACCACGTAGACGGATGAAAGCGGTCGAGCTGTATCAAGCAACCGCCGCTCTCTATTGCGGCCATGAACGAACACGCCAAGGCGTTCATATGGGTGACGGGTAGCGGGGTGATGATGCGTTCGCACCCCGGCTCAAACGCGCACAGCCCGCCCAAGCCGACATAAAGATTGGCGATGTGGAGGAAATACTCATTCGAGAGCAGACATCCCTTTGGTCTGCCTGTCGTTCCTGAGGTGTAGAGCAAAGCGGCCTCGTCGGGAGCCGATAGGTTACTCTGCCGCTGTCGAACCCCTGCCCCTGCAAGATCTGTATCGACGACGATCGGGCCGGCCTCAAGCGCCACAGTTATCTCTCGTAATCGAGCGGCATGGGGGCGCGCCGCCACCACGAGCGCCGCTTCGCTGTGCTCTAGAAGATAAGCGGTTTCTTCACCGCCCATCGCCGCGCTTATTGGTACGATGCTGGCGCCAATCTTGTTCAGAGCCAAGAAGTGCTGAAAGAACTCCGGCCGATTGTCCATGCACACCGCAACGCGAAGCCCATTTCCACAGCCTGCCGCGTGATAAGCGTCGGCAAGACGTTCCGCCGCGCTCGCCGCTTCGGCATAGCTCCATTCCCGTGACGTCGCGCCATAGACGCGCGCGCTGTGCGTCTCCAGGCACAACAATGGGCGATCAGCGAAAACCCGAGCGCGCTCAGCGAACAAATTCCAGATCGTCGCCGCCATTAGGCCTGCTCCCGCACGCCCGCGTCAGCGGGTGAAAGCGCCGCAATCGCTCTGGCGAGGCCTGCGCCTTCCTCGTCGGCAAGCGCCGCTTGCAGGAGGCGCTTCAGCGTTGCGGCGGGCGCGGTAGATGCCCGCACTGCGCCAAGCGCCGCCATGATGCTCTCGAAGCTCCGCACGCCTCTTTCGTAGGTTTCGCCATATCCCTTGAGCAGAACCGGCGCTTCCGCCAGCTCACACGCGGTTTCATAGTCCCCAACCGCAATTTCTCTAACCCGCGCAAGCCAAGCCTCGATGCGCCTCTGCTCGACGGAAAAACGATGTGATGCGCGTCGCCACGGGCGCAGCTTGGCCAAAGACCAAAGCGGGAGGAAGCCTCGCAAGCGGTTGGTCGAAACGCGGCGACCTCCGCCAAGCACCGCGTTCAACCCGTTTTTCAGCGTGCGCGAGGAGAGCACGGCTTTCGCTAGCCATTCCGGCAAGAGGTCGCAGATCTCCTCCGCGCGCGGATGGAGGTATTCTGAGAACCAAACAACCTGCCCGGGCGCGGCGTGCACGTCATCTCGCACGCGCGCAAATCGAGTGGAGCGCGTCTTTAGGTCGGCCACCCGGATCGCGTCCTCATAGGTCATCCACGGAGCAAGCCGCTTGGTGACGATTGCGGTCAAGCGAAAGCCGCGCCCTGGGCCAGCCTCTTTATCCACGGCCGCGACGTTGGAGATGCGATCGAGATATGAATGTGCATAGCGCCAATCTTGAAAGTCGGCGCAGCGCTCCGCGCCAATGCGTGCGATATCGCCCGCCTCGCGAGGAACATCCGCGCCTATGCGCTCAGCCACGCGCGACACGCCGCCCCTACCAGATACAAGCGGGCGGTTCGCAACGCTGGGCTGCTTTGACTCTCCTTGCAAGATCGCCGCGCGGCCTGCTTCAAACGCCGCTAGATTGCGTTCGGCACCTCGCCCTTCTCGCAGCAACGAGGCAAAGCTCTCTGGTGAAACCGGCAGAGCGCCCGAGGCGGCAAGCGCGCCGAACAAGGCAGCACTCAATGGCGCGCCAGCGCACGCAGCGGCAAGATCAGCGCCATGCAAGCGTGCGCCGCTTGCGCCCAACGCTTCAAGCATCGCCTGTGAACTCAGCCGCCCATCGCCCATGGCGATCTTCTCACCGATAGCATAGTCGCGGTGAGTGGAGAACACGAGCGACGTTTGACTGCTCACCAATCCTCGCGCCAGCGCACGACCTGCCTCCATCAACTCCGAGGCGATGACGACATCGACGTCCCCAGGAACGGGCATTAAGGCTAGCACCGGCGCCTTACCGCGCTTCGCGGTCGCTTCGGCCGGAAACATCTCGACATAATAGATCGTCGCTCCCGTGCGTTGCGCCACGCCAGGTACGGAAGTCGCCTGCGCCTGAAAGCCGGCGCGCTCGCCCAGTGCAATGATCCAGTCCGCCAGCACGCCCCCGCCCTGGCCGCCCAGCGCCATGATGGCGATCTTGATGGGGCGCACCGACACGCTCATCGCACTAGGTTTCAATCGCCAGCTTGCGCTGGCGGCGGTCGCCGAACGATTGCAGCCAGCCGATCAGTGCGCCGCGTCCGTTCGCCAACACGCGATCAAACCAAGTCGGATTGTAGATAAGGTCGGCGCGAAAGAACGAAGGACACAGGACCGCGGCATGGGCGTTCTCCCCACACACACCGCAGCCAACGCATTCATTGTTCACCCAAGTCACGGGATGATCACGCAGCGGATCAGGATTGTCGCGAATTGTGAGCGAGGGGCATCCTGACAGCCTGATGCAGGCATGATCGCCGGTGCAGGTGTCGGGATCGACGCCAAACCTGGCGCGCACAACGCGCTTTCCAGCCGCGATCGCCGCCTCACGTTGCGGTCGTTCGCGCCGCTGGCGATTGAGCATACATTCCGCCTGCGCGATCACAACCTTTGGACCCTTGAACGCCGTCGTCATCGCTTCTTTGAGCACCCGCTTCATTGCGCCAATATTGTAGGTGTGCGCTTCCCGCACCCATTCCACGCCAAGGCCTCTAACCGCACGTGCGATCGGATTGTTGGTGCTCTTTCTGCTATTCTCCGCTCGCGACGAGAGCAGATCTTGGCCGCCAGTGGCCGCCGAATACCCATTGTCGACGATCACAAGTACATTGTCGTTTCGATTGAACACGGCATTGCCTACGCCGCTGGTCAAGCCGTTGTGCCAGAAGCCGCCATCGCCCATTACGGCAAGCGTGCGTTGCTTAGCTTCGACGCCGAACGCGGACGCGCCGGCCCAACCCAGGCCGTATCCCATCGTCGTGTTGCCAATGTCGAACGGCGGCAGAATCGAAAACAGGTGGCATCCGATATCGCAACTGACATGAAATTTTCCGATCTCCTTTTCCAAGAGCTTCATCGCCGCAAATACCGGCCGCTCGGGGCAGCCGACGCAAAAACCCGCCGGCCGCTGCGGAACAATCTTTGTTAGATCCGCGCGCGCGCTTGGCGCCGGCGGCGAACGTCTTAAAAGCGCCGGCGCGTGCGCGTCGAAAAAGGCATTCAGCCCCAATTGCAGCGCCTCTCCGGTATATTCGCCGGCGTGCGGCAGCACATCCTTGCCGATCAGGCGAGCTGGCAGGTCCGCGCGACGCAAGATGGAGTTGATGGCCTGCTCGATGAATTCGGGCTGGCCTTCCTCAACCACCAGCACAGCGCGCTTGTCGGCGCAGAACCCCTTCACCTCGTCGTCGATCAACGGATAAGCGACATTCAGGCAATAGATGGGGATGTCGGTCTCACCATAGATATCGGCGAGCCCAAGGCGTTCCAGTGCGCGCATCAATGTGTTGTAGAGACCACCTTGAACTATGATCCCAACATCGCCCTTATGACCACCCAAGAACTCATTGAGTCGGCGCGATTTGATGAACTCAACCGCAGCCGGCCAACGCCGCTCGATCTTCTCCACTTCATGCGCAAAGTTGGACGGCGGCAGCACGACGCGGCTGTAATCACGCGAGGGATTCTCCATTGCTTCACGCAGCGCCAGCGTTGGAGCAGTGTTGCGCTTGGCGAGAAATGAGCCGTAGAGGTGACAGGCGCGGATACGCAATTCGAGCATCACAGGCGTGTTAGACGCCTCCGAAAGCTCAAAACCGCGCTCAACCATCGCCACGATCGACTCAAGGTTGGGCCGAGGATCGAGCAACCACATTTGCGACTTCATCGCGAAGGCATGGCTGCGTTCCTGCATGATCGAGGAACCCTCGCCGTAGTCCTCTCCGACGATCACCAACGCGCCCCCTCGCACGCCGCTTGAAGCGACGTTGGCGAGCGCATCGGAAGCGACATTCGTCCCTACGGTTGACTTCCAGGTCACCGCCCCGCGCAGGGGATAGTTCACTGAAGCGGCCAACATCGCGGCTGCGGCCGCTTCGCTTGCGCTGGCTTCGAAGTGAACGCCTAACTCTCCGAGGATATTCTGCGCGTCGGAGAACACGTCCATGAGGTGCGAGATCGGCGCGCCCTGATAGCCCCCGACATAGGCCACACCCGCCTGCAACAGCGCCTTGGCCACAGCGAGGATGCCCTCACCGCGAAAAACGTCGCCTTCGCCCAGGCGAAGCTTCTCCACCTCTTCCGCGAACGATCTCTCAGCCATTTCCGCTCCGCCACCCTATTTGCGGCAAGGACGCAGACACCGCCTATGCGGTGTCCATTTTTCCCTATTGTTGGATGCCAAGCTGCCTTAGTCACCTGAGCGTTGAGCGCCGTCGCGGGACGAGATGCGCCTAAGGCCCATACACTCGGGGCCCGCTCAGTACGACCACGAGCACTCGGTCGAAGGAACTGAGAGCCAACCGCCAAGCGCTTCACGATCGAAGTCAATTCCGCCACATTGCAGCGGTGAGGTCGAGCACGATCCCTCACCTGCCGTTCAGGCGCGCGTCATCCCATGAGCGGAAGTCAGCGAGTCCTCGCTGTAAAACGGACATTCGTCACTTCACTTGATCCCTGCTGATCGGCACTCCAAGTCCAGTCAGGATCTAAGTGGAGCATGCTGCTTGTCTCGGATTGCCCGACAACCTGGTGATGCTCGCCTGAGCCGCGACGGCACCGTGAAGCTCAGAGGAGTCACCGTCGGCGTTTGGTGGCGTGACGACTATCATTGGTATCACTTCGCGAGAGAGCCCGGCGCTGACGCGAGCGTTTCGCGATTTTTCCGTCACGAGCTGATGAGCGCCATCGCTGAGCAGTACGAAAACTGAGCTGGAAAGCACGTTCGATCCCAATAGCAGGCGTGACTTTTTTCGCGACGCAAAGCAGACATTTCTCTGCCGAAGAACGCTCCCGAACCGAAAGTCGCGTCCAATGGATCCTTCTGAAACGCTCGTCGAGCAATACCTGAAGCTTCAAGGTTTCAGTAATCCGGAGTATGAGCCTGACGGAAACGTCCCACCTGATTTTCTAATCGACGGGCGGATCGCCATCGAAGTGCGCCGGCTCAATCAGAACTTCGATGACGGCGCCGGCAAAGGCCTGCGGGGGCTCGAAGAAACCGCCGTTCCGCTCTGGCGGCGCATGATGCACTACCTAACGAACCTAGCGCCCGCGCCCGCATCTGGTCAGAGCTGGTACGTCTTCTACAAGTACAGTCGGCCGATTCCGCAATGGAAGGAGTTGAAACGGGGCTTGGACGGGGTCCTGTTGCCCTTCATGGCAGCTCAAAATCCGCAGCCTTTTGGTTCGAGCATCACCCCGAAGTTTCACATCAACGTGTATCGTTGCCCAACGCCCAAACCGACTTTCTTCCGGGTGGCCGGAAACAGCGACGAGCAGTCAGGCGGATGGCTAATCAACGAGATAGGCACCAATCTCAAACACTGCGTCGCGGAGAAGACCGCCAAGATTTCAACGTATCGTTTAAGATATCCCGAGTGGTGGCTCGTACTCCCCGACCACATCGGTTATTCGCTCGACAATTTCGAACGAGAATTGTTTCGCAAACAGGTCACGGTGCATCGTGGTACGTTTGATAGGGTCATCCTGCTTGATCCTCAGAACCCCACGCGATCGTTCGAGGTCTAGGCAGCCAGCGGAGGCGACAGCGTGATCCCAATTCGAGACCTTCGCGCGAACGCGCCTTAAAGCGGACGCCGGCGGTCGAACCGATAGATAGTTGAACGCCAGCCCAACAAACTGCTCGTCTCTATCAGCGTATTCCCGCGCAGGAGCACGACGAGGACAACGTGGTCATCGCTAACGCCCGGCGCGAGGACGGCACGGTAACCAACAATCACGCCATCTGCTTCGAGTCGCCGCTTGCGCCGCCACGCCGTGTTTCTGGGGACTCCGGTAACTCGCCCCAACTCGCGGGCGCTGAGGGCGCCATTCTGCTGAAGCGCGCGAAGTATTATCCAGTCATCGTTGGAAAGTCGTCTCGTCAAGGCTATGGCTCGAGTGGAGCAGACAATTGGTACCTCTCTTCTTCGCCCCATTCGGACCCTTTCCGCTTGGAGCCCGGCGACAAAGTCTACCGGCGTGGCTTTAGCGCGCCGACGCCAATGCGCGTTGACGAAGATCGGCGGTCCTCGCTCTCACACCTGATATCAGGGCGTTGATGTCGCCGTTGGTGCGATCCAACTGAAGCGCGAATTCGCTCTGCTGCTGTTGCGCAAACCATATTTCGTTGCCGTCGGCGACAAACGACACGTCAGTGACCCTCCAGCCGTTGGCGCCCTGAAGCACGCGCCATTGCAGAGTGAGGATGCGCCCGCTAACCGGAGACGTCATTTCACTGCGCACTACGACATCGCGACCTTGAACACGTTCGAGCGATCCTGTGATCCGGACTTGGCTCCCCGCATACCGATTCAGCTGATCTTGATAGACCGCGAGCGTGTAGTCCTCAAATGCCTGAAGCCAAAGCGCATGCAATGCGGGGTCGCTGCGAACGCGAACGCCATAACGACCCAGCACGAATGTCGCGATACGCGGGACGTCGGCCATCTGCGTGATGCTCGTACGAAACGCCGCCTCACGCGCCGAGTGCGAAGCCGAGCGGTCGGCGAGAGCATCAAGCGCCGCGTTGGCGTGGGTGAGTACGTGCTGTTCGGCCACCTCGTTGCGCGCGGCCGCGGCGGGCGACGCCGCGATCAGCACCGCCACGCCGGCAAGCGCGGCCAGCACGACTGAGCGCGTCACGGACACTTCAGTCATGCGCGGCGCCTCCGGCGATGCTTGGATTCAAGGTATTGAGTGCAATTGGCGTGGAGGGCAGAGCCGGCCCGCCTTCTCCATCGGTAGAGGGAACTAACGGCTCAGCATCGATTGCGGCGGGAAAATCGTCTTCCTGCGGCGCATCGAAGTCCGGCAGACCATCCGTGGCCGCGGCGCCATTGCGAATCTCACCTTCGCGATTGAGCGCATTGAGCGATCGGAAACGCGCATACGGGTCGATGGACGTCGCTCTGATGCTATCGATAGGATCCAGCAGCTCTTCGCGCATGGCCAATCCGCCGATCACGCCGCGCGTAAGCGCAAACTCATCATCACCCTCAAACGTCGTCCAGGAAAGCGGATCGAAAGCGGCATCGACAACGTTTCCGAAGCCATCGCGCAAATTTGTCGGGCCGAACAGCGGCACAAATAGATACGGGCCCTCCGACACGCCCCAAACCGCGAGCGTTTGTCCAAAGTCCTCAGTGTGCGGTTCGAGACCCATGGATTGGGCCGGATCGAACAAGCCCAGCACGCCGACGGTGCTGTTGACGCCAAAGCGCGCGACCGTGGCGCCGGCGCGGCGCGCTTGTCCCTGCAGGAGGTCGTTCGCGAGCACGACGGGCGCGTTCAGATTGCTCAGAAAGTTGCGAACACTGCCGCGAACCGGACGCGGCGTAACAAATCTGTACCCGCGCGCCGCCGGTTCCAATATCCAGCGATCTAGCACGTCATGAACCGCGTAGAGTCGGCGGTTGACGCCCTCGAAAGGATCATAGACGGCCTGATGCGAAGTTTCAGCGGACTGTGGCAGCGGATCAGCCGTTATGGATTCGCTTTGGGCTAAAGCCGTCCCGCTCCAGGCGATGGTGACGACGGAAGTAAGAATGAGCGTGCGCATCAGAGGCCTCTTCTGGGCTAGGTTGCCGGTGCGCGTTCATGCATCTTGACGCGCGGCGGTCGGATAGAGAAAGCGCGGTTTGGCCGCGGTCAGGTGGGAAGCGCCAACGCGCACCAGAAGAGGACCGTCAGTCCCAGCCAGATTAAGCTGCGAAGAGAACTAACCTGCGAGGTGCGCCGGATTGTTGGCATGGGCTGAGGTCCTCAAGTTGGCGCGCTGGTTAAAACGCCAAGCTTGCACGTAGCTTTCGGCGAACGGGACGTGCTGTTTTTGGCTTGCGGGTCCGCGCGCCTTCACCCCCATTCTTGGCCCTGCGCCGCGACATGGACCTGGGCGAAAGGTTCATGGAATGTTGGCCGGTCATGATCGGGCATGGATCGGCGGTCTACCGCCGACCCCGCCGCAGGAGGGGCGCCAAAAATGTTCACCCGCTTCATCTCCCGGCATCCTAAGCCGAGCGCTCAGGAGTGCGGCTTCTCCCTGATCTGGATGCTATTTCCTGCTGTCGTGGTTGTCATGGTCGTGACCTTCTTGGCCTTTCAACTTCTGGGCATCGATCCCGACACGTCGGGGCTTTCGCTCGCCGAGCGCATGGACATTGGTCGACTCGCCGGCGAAGCGGGCGACATCCAAGTGTTCATGCTACCCTTGATGGTGATGATGATGCTCGGAGTCCTTGTGACTTTGCATCTGGGCTTGCGTCCATTGCGGCGAATATCCGAGCGCGCCGCCGGCATCGGCCCAGCCACAATCGGCGAAAGACTTTCCCTGAAGTCGACCCCGAGCGAGATCGCGCCCCTCGTCGGCGCGTTCAACGGCGCACTTGATCGGTTGGAGGCGGGATGGCGCGCCCAACAAGAATTTTCAGCCAACGCGGCTCATGAATTGCGCACGCCCTTGGCGACCTTGCGTGCGCAGGTCGAGAGCGTGCTGGCGCCGGACGAGAGGAAGGACGCCATCGAGGAATTTGACCGGCTCTCTCGTCTCATCGCCCAACTCCTGTCGCTAGCCGAAGCCGAGAGCGGCAAGGAGATGGGCAAGTCCTCCTTCGATCTGGTTGAAGTGGCGCGCGCCCTGACGAGCGACATGGCCAGCGCAATCGTCGCAAGCAATCACGGCGTCGCCTTCGAAAGCGTTCACGCGCATTGGCAATGCCATGGTGCGCGCGATCTAGTCGAAGTGGCGCTGCGCAACCTCATCGAAAACGCCACCCGCCATACGCCGCCGGGCTGCGAAATCCTTGTCTCGATCGACGCCTCCGGCAAACTCATCGTCAGCGACGATGGACCCGGCGTTCCGCCTGCCTTTCAGGATCGCCTTTTCCAGCGGTTCAACAAAGCTGACGTCCGAAGCCTTGGCGCTGGCCTTGGGCTCTCCATTGTCCAGCGTGTGATGTCACTGCATGGCGGCGCAGCGCGGCTTGAACCCACAGCCAAGGGCGCCAGGTTTGTTCTGGACTTTTCCAAACGCGGCAACGTTGGCCGCTCAATCGCCTCTGCGCCGCCGATACTACTGCCATGGCTCTACTTGCGCTCGGCTAACGCCACCGGCTCTCGTCGAGCCTCGAGCGCTGGCTCAGCAGCCGAATTCGAACGCCGAAGCGCCTAAGGATCGATTTGCGATGCCCACACGCGTCGGTTCCGTTGTTCGCGCGATGGCGCTGTGCGGCACGCTGGCTGCTGCGGGGTGCGTAACCATGCCGAGCGAGCGCGCCGAAGCGCCGGCGCTGCCGACCATGTGGCGTGACGCGCCAGTGGGCGCGGCTGCGCCAGTGACTGACTGGTGGCGCGGTTTCAATGACCCCGTGCTCGATCAATTGATCGCCGAGGCGCTTGCCGAAGGCCCATCAGTGCAACTTGCCGTCTCGCGCGTGCGCGAGGCCCGCGCGCTGTCGTCTTCGACGCTCTCACAATTTTTGCCTGAGGTGCTCGCCGCAAGCAGCGGCCAATATACGCGCGTGGTCGAGGGCGTAGTGCAGGCAGGCGCTGAGCGAGAGCAGATGAGCGGCGCCTACGGCGCGCAAATCTCGTGGGAGCTTCCCTTGTTTGGCGTCGGTCCGGCCGCATCGGGCGCGAACGCCAATACGCAAAGCGCGCTGGCCGATCTGCGCGGCGCCCAGGCAGCGCTGGCCGCTGATGTTGCGCAAGCCTACGTCGATTTGCGCGCCGCACAGGCAAGCCGCATGGCGTTGATGCAATCGGTCGAGGCCGCTGACGAGTTGGCGGACATCCTCGCTATCGGCGCCAGTGCGGGTTTTGCCTCCGAAGCAGACGCCGCCGACGCGCGGCGCTTGGCCGAAAGCGCGCGCGCGCGTCTGGCGGATCTGGTGATTGAGGAGCGTCGCGCCCAAAACGTGCTGTCTGTCCTGCGCGGCCATGCACCCGGCGCCGATCCATCCTCGGCGCAAAGTCTGATCGAGACGAGTGTGGCAGCCGTTCCGCATCTTCAACTTGCATCAGCGCCCGCAGCGCCGGCGGATTTGCTGCGTTTGCGGCCCGATATAGCGCGCGCCGAGGCGATGACCTTGGTCGCCGCCGCGCAGCTCGGCGCGGCGCGCGCCGACCTGCTGCCACGGCTCAGCATCACCGGGACAATCAGCGTCACCGACGCACTTATCGGCAATCCCGCCGATTCTGACACAACGCTCGCAAGCGTGACGCCGTTTGTCTCGATCCCGCTGTTCGACTGGGGCCAGCGATTTGCAGTCTCGCGCCAACGCGACGCGCAGTTCGATCAGTCTTTGATCCAGTACCGACAAACCGTCGTTCAAGCCGTGGCCGAAGCCTCGGACGCTTTGGTTGCACTTGATCAGGCGCGCTTGCGGCTAGAAGCGGCGCGCGCGGCCGAGGACGCCGCCGAGGCCACGGCGCGGGGCTCTCGCGCCGCCTTCGGCGCGGGCATTCAAAGCTTGAGCGATCGTCTGCGCGCCGAACAGCAATTGATCGACGCTAACCTCACGCGGATCGACGCGGAGGCGCAATCAGCGCGTGCGGCCATCGCTACCTATCGCGCTTTTGGCGGCGGTCCCGCCATCGCACCAGGGAATGCGCCGGGCTAAGGCGCGCGTCTGAAAGCCCCACGCAAGTTTGCTCCCGCATAGAGGAGCAAGTGCGCTCGCGAGGCGCCCTCAGAGCCCCCTGTTCATGAATAAGCCAGAACACCCCGCAATTTCCGCGCCTGCAGAAGGCCTTTTCCGGCGCGCCCAAGAGGCGGGCGCCAAGGCTTTGCATGCCGCCAGTGATGCTGGCCACACTTTATGGAAGCGCGCTACGGACGCTCCCGATGAGGAGCAGCGCCGAAAGAAGGTCCTCTGGCTCACTGGAGGCGCCATTGGCGCGATTGTCGCTACGCTGTTCGTTTCGAGCCGGATCGGCGGCGAAGGCTACACAGAGCCCCCTCCTTCTACGGCGCAAGCGGTCAGCGTCATCACGCTAGAGGACCGCGCCTTCCGGACCACCATCTCGCTGAGCGGCGAAGCGCGCCCCGTGCGCGACATCCAGGTCGCCGCGCCCGCCACTGGCGTTCGCATCCTACAAATCCTCGTCGACGAGGGCGACACGGTTCGCGAGGGCCAACCCATGGCGCGCCTCGACACGAGCCTTGCCAACGCCCAGACGCGCGCCGCGGAGGCAGCGGTCGCCGAGGCGGAGGCGTCGGCCGTGCGTGCGCGCGGCGAATATGAGCGCGCAGAATCCATCCGCGACTCTGGCGCCCTCTCGACCGAGGCTATCGAACAGCGCCGCGCCGCCGCAATCGCCGCCGACGCGCGCCTCTCCGCCGCGCGCGCGGAGCTTTCGGAAGTAAATGCCCGCTTGGGCGGGGGCTATGTGCGCGCGCCAGCTTCGGGCCTGGTCATCGACCGCATGGCCGAGCTTGGGCGCTCCGTCGACGGCCAAGTGCTGTTCCGCATCGCCGCGGACAACCGACTAGAGGTGTCTGCTCAGGTCGCGGAGGGCGACGCCCTTACTCTGCAGGAAGGCCAGGTCGCGACTTTCTCTCTGGTCGATGGCTCAAGTGTGCAAGGCACGCTTCGCCGCCTCCCCGCGTCGATCGACAGCCGGACACGCACCGGCGAAGCCCTGTTCACGCTTCCAATTGGTACGCGCGTGCGCGCGGGGATGTATCTGCGCGGGCGTCTGGACTTGCCTCCCCGCAACGTCATCGCCGCGCCGCAAAGCGCAGTACTGTACGACAATGGCCAAGCCTATGTGCTGATTGTCGATCAAACGAACCGCGTGCATCGCACGGAGGTGCTGCTCGGCCGTCGCGATGGCGACTGGATCGAAGTCGTTCAAGGTCTTTCCGCTGGCCAGAGTATCGTCGGCGCCGGGGCAGCGTTCCTGCAGGACGGCGATGAAGTGCGCATCCTGCAGCTGGCGACAGAGACTAGCGCGGCAACTGGCTCTGCAAGGGGCGACAACCCGACCAACGACATGCGCGGGCGGGAGTAGCTTCGATGGCATGGAACATTTCCGCCGGCGCAATCCGCAACCCGATCCCGCCGATCCTGCTTATTCTCGCGCTGATGTTCGCCGGTTGGACAGCGTACGCCCGCCTGTCCATCAACCAATTGCCCAACATCACAATGGACGGCCTGACCGTCAGCGTCACCCAACCGGGCGCCGCGCCAGAAGAAATGGAAACGCAGATCACGCAACGCGTTGAAGCGGCGCTGGCGTCTCTCGAAGGTGTGAGCCGGATCACGTCCACAATTTCTCCCGGCTCTTCGCAAACCAAAGTCGAACTGGAAGGCGGCAGCGACATAGCGCGTGCAATCGACGACGCACGCGACGCCATCCAGCAGATACGCGCAGACCTTCCCGCCGATATCCTCGAACCCATTGTGCAACGCGACGACACCGCGAGCCAGCCGATAGGCCAGTACGCCATCGAAGGCGAAGGCATGACGCCCCAGGACATTTCCTGGTTCGTCGACAACGAACTCCAGCGCGCGCTCCTTTCCATCCCGGGCGTGAGCGCTGTGACACGCATTGGCGGCGTTGACCGCGAAATCCGCGTGGAGCTCGATTCCGCGCGCATGCTCGCTTACGGCATTTCCGCCGACCAGATCAGCGACCAGTTGCGGGTCATCAATGCCGACCTCCCCGGCGGTCAGGCGCAAATCGCCGGCCAGTCCCAAACCATCCGCACGCTCGGCGGCGCGCAATCAGTCGAAGAGCTCGCCAACCTGCGCGTCACCGCTGCGGATGGACGCATCGTTCGCTTGGGCGACCTTGGTACAATCACCGATGGCTCAAGCGACCTCAACTCGATCTCGCGCTACAATGGCCAGCCAGTCGTCGCCTTCAGCGTGCAGCGTTCGCGCAGCGCCTCCGAAGTGCAGGTTTTTGACCGTTTGGATGAACGCATCCGCCGGATTGAGGAAGCGCACCCAAACATCCGGATCACGGAAATCGTCTCGAACGTCGAAGTCACGCGCGGCATGCACGAGAGCTCCATCTCGGCCTTGATCGAGGGCGCGCTTCTGGCTTGTTTGGTGGTGTTCCTGATCCTGCGGGATTGGCGCGCGACTTTGATCGCCGCCGCAGCCATTCCGCTGTCGATATTACCCACTTTCGCCAGCATCGAACTGCTTGGCTTCACTTTGAACATGGTGACTTTGGTGGCACTGGCCCTCGTGACCGGCGTGCTTGTCGATGACGCCATCGTCGAGATCGAGAACATCGTCCGTCACATGCGGATGGGCAAGTCCGCCTTTGCCGCGGCGCTTGAGGCCGCCGACGAGATCGGCCTCGCCGTCGTCGCTACCACTTGCGCCATCATCGCCGTGTTTGTCCCCGTCAGCTTCATGGGCAGTGGCATAGGCATCTTCTTCAAGGAGTTCGGCTTAACGGTCGCGCTGGCGGCGTTCTTCTCTCTCGTCGTCGCCCGCCTGATCACACCGGTAATGGCGGCATTCTTCCTAAAGAACAAAGGCCATGATGCGGAACCCAAACCTGGCGTCTTCACGCGAACCTATCATGACGCGCTGACATGGTCGGTTCACCACCCATGGAAGACAGTTGGCATGGGTCTTGTCGTGTTCGCCTGCTCCATCGGGGTTGCGTTGACAGTGCCGGCGGTCGTCTTCCCACGCATCGACAATGGTCTCATTGAAGTGCGCGTCGAGATCCCCCCAGGCACGCCGATACTCGAAGCGGACCGCACTCTGAACGACATGAGCACGCGCATCCGTGGTATCCCTGAGGTCGCGGGCGTATTCGCGTCCCTGAGCGGCGCCGACGGCTCAGCACCGGACGGTTCAATCTACATACAACTCACGCCGCGCGGCGAGCGCACTCGCTCCTCCTATGCGATCCAGCAGCAAGTGCGCCCGCTCCTTGCCGACATCCCAAACTATCGCGCGGCGTTCGTGCAGGATAATGGCCCTTCACAGGGCTCGGAAATCACCGTCCAATTCGTCGGCGACGATCCAGCCGCGGTGAACGCGGCGGCTAACGATCTGGTTGCAGCGATGGGTCGCCTCGCCTCACTCGCGGACGTGCGTTCGACCTCGGCGCTACAGCGTCCGGAAATCCAGCTGCGCCCGCGACAAGAGGACATGGCGCGCCTTGGCGTGACATCGGCTGACCTTGCTTCCGCCATCCGCATCGCGACCAGTGGCGACGCCGAGCAAAACCTTCCGAAGTATGATCTCGCCGACCGCCAAATCCCAATCCGCGTCACGTTGCGTGCCGATCAACGTACCGATTTGGAGGCCCTGCGTTCGCTGCTCGTGCAGTCCTCGCGTGGCCCGCCAGTGCGCCTCGACGCAGTTGCGGACCTGCAATTCTCACTCGGCGAGGCGACGATTGAACGCCGGGACCGCGAGCGCGCCGTCACGGTCGGCGCAAACGTTCGCCCCGGAATCCAGCTCTCAACCGCACAAGCCGAAGTATTCGCTCTATCGGAAGCCCAAGGCGGCCCCGGCGCGCGCCTTGCTGCGGAAGGTCAGACCGAAGATTTCGCGGAAATGCTCACAACGTTCGGCAATGCGATGCTCTGGGGCATTATTCTCATCTATATCGTGCTCGTGCTCCTGTTCCGCGACTTCTTTCAACCGATCACGATCATGACCGCGTTGCCGCTCTCGGTCGGAGGCGCCTTCTTTGGCCTCATCGTCGCCAATCAGCCGCTCTCGCTGTTTGCGTTCATCGGCTTGCTGATGCTGATGGGAGTCGTCACCAAGAATTCGATCCTGCTTGTTGATTTCGCGGTGGAGCGCATGCGCGCGGGCATGAGCCGCGATGCGGCGCTGGTGGAAGCGGGCATGAAACGCGCGCGACCGATCATCATGACCACGCTCGCCATGTGCGGCGGCATGATCCCGGCGGCGGCGGGCTGGGGCGTTGACGGCGCGATGCGGCAGGGCATGGGCGCGGCGGTGATCGGCGGCCTTATGCTCTCGACGCTGCTGAGCCTCGTGTTCGTGCCGGCGATGTTCGTGCTGATCGACCGGCTCGAACGCTGGGCGCAAAGCTTCCTGCCAAAGCCAGCGCCGCATGGCGGCGACGAGTCCACCCGGACACTTGCCAAATAGCCAACAAATGCGCGCTACCGGCAGCTCTAAATGGGCCGCTCAAGCTCTTCGGACTAGCCCTCCGCCGACGGCCTCGCGCGTCCGCTTGGCATGGGCACCCGTGAACAAATCAGCGGCAGGCACGCCATCGCGAATTCAGAAATCCTCGCATGCGCCATCACCTCTGTCCCCACGCATCCGGCCATAAGCTCGCTCGCCATGGCACACGGGTCATCCGACAGTTCGGAGGCACGTCTGCGCCTAGAATTGTCGGAGCGGCCGGATACCCCATTCGATCATGCCGAACCAGTGGCAGATCAACGCCGTACCGTAGATTAAAGAAAGAGCGCGGCGATTTCTCGCCGCGCTCTAGCAGGCAAGGAGGAGGTGGAGGAGGACGCCCTGCTCGCTTTAGAAATTGTATGATGCGGAGAAATACGCTCGTCTCCGGCTTCCAACAGAGCCGATGTGGCAAGCAGCAGCACACACTGGCGGGATGTTCTGGAAGAAGCCGGGCGAGAACTCGTTATAATATCCTTCGTCGAACATGTTATCGATGCGAGCTGCGAATTCCCAGCCCGCGACCGGATGACTCAGCGCAATGCGCGCATTGACGATCCAATGCTCCGGGTTGACGTTTGCAAGATTGGTGCTGCCAGCGCGCCACAAGAACTCGCCCGTGTACGATGCGTCTGCGTGCAGATCGAGTTCAAGCGAGCCGAACACGGGAGTCGTGTAGGTAACACCGAAATTGCTCGTCCAGCTCGGAGAATTCGGAATTTCGTCTCCACTTAGATCCACGCTGTTCAGCACAGCGCCGTTGCGCCAGCGCGCATTGAGATAGCCCACCGAGGCATCAACCTGCAGCCCGTCAAGGCTATCTGGGCGAAAGCTCAAACTCGCCTCGGCGCCGGTGCTGCGTGAGTCCCCGATATTGTCGATCACTTCCACAATACCAGCGGGCGACGGAATACGGCTCTCGTACTGGCGATCGGAATAGTCGATTTGGAAAGCCGCCAACTCGTAGCGCAGCTGCCCATCAAATATGTCGCCCTTCAAACCCAATTCATATTGCGTCGAAAATTCTGGGTCGTACGTGGCCGGATTGTCCGTATCGATGCTAGCTCGCCCGGGCTCAGCGCCACGCGCAGCGTTGAAATAGACCATGTGATCGTCTGTAAGATCGTATGATAGAGACACCTGCGGCAGCACGAAGGCATCTTCAGTGCTCAGTTCAAGGGTTGGCGTTTGCGGAACGGCATTGAGGGTAAAGATCGACGCTTCGTACTCTGTGCGCCCAACACGTAGCCCCGTGCCCAACGTGAAATCACCCCAGTAAAAGTTCACAGTTCCGAAAGCCGCCAAGTCCGTCTGCACGGTTTCTCGATCGCTAAACGGATTGAACGTGGTGGGCCCCACTCTGGCGACGACCGGAGACGGTATGGACTGCAGATTCTCGATCCGAGTTGCATAGACCCCGAAGAGCCAATCCCAACTGGTCGTGCCCTGAGACGCAAGCCGCAATTCCTGCGTAGAAATTTCCCACGGACGAGGATCAGTGATCCAGGCTTCTGCAGCGTTCACGGTCCGGTAGTCCCCGTCAATATGCCAGTTGTGGTCCTGACGAGTATAGGACGTGATCGACGTAAGCTCTGCGCCTCCAAAATCGTAGGTTAGGTTCTCGACAAACGCGAAGGTTTCGCGTCTTCCGTAATTGTCGAAACTCAGCTGATTTTGATAGACCGGCTCATCGACGCTAGCCTGGCGCGTATAAGCGTTCAGGCCACCTGCAAGATTCCGGTAGCGCAGAGTGGTAAGAGATTGAAGCTGCGGCGTCGGCTGAAATAGAAGTTGAACCCGCGCGCCATATTCACGCGTCTCGTCGCCAGGATTACCCGTATTGATATTGGTAACGAAGCCATCGTCGTGGGAATAGTACGCCGCCCCACGCACAGCGAACATGCCGCCCAGCGGCGCATTGAGAGAGGCCGAGACATCTCGGTAGCCATTAGCCCCAGCCTCCACGCGCACTGAACCATCTAAATCATCCAGCTCAGGCGTGCGGCCAACATATCGTATTGCGCCGCCGATATTGCTGCCGCCGTAAAGCACGCCCTGTGGACCTTTGAGGATTTCGATCCGCTCCAAATCTTCAAAGCGCATGGTCTGGTCGGTGAAGTTCTGTACTTCGTCCACGTAGAACCCGACCCCCTGCACGTTGCCATAGGAGCCGATGCCCCGGATGACGACATTCGGGAAATTGTCTTGCCGCCGGTTCAGCGATACATTCGGTGTTTGCCGCCCCAATTCATTGACGCTGACAACCCCGCTACGGGTCAGATCCTCTGCGGAAATGGCAGCAATTGTCTCGGGAATATTTGACAAGACCTCCTCGCGCCTGCGCGCGGTCACCACGATCTCGTCTGTGTCAGCTTCTTGTGCACCCGCCGGGCCAGGTGTGAGCGCAATGCCCCAACCGGCTACTGCTCCTACCAGGGCCAGCGGTGCGCAGAATTGGCCCCAAACCTTCTTCTCGCTCATTAAATTCCTCCCCTGCACGCTCGCGGCGGCTTATATTTTGACGTGGTCTCCTTCGGCCCGGCTCAAGGGGCCAAAGTCATGAGGTACGATACACGCAATCTGTTATAACAGATAAGGTTGAGACCTACGAACCTGTCATTCCGTTTCATGCCCCCGAACTGAGGCCCCCATTCGAGAAACCGGCCGAACCGAAGTTGCGAAGTACCAGCCCCGGCCCCTCGGAAGGGAACATATGCTTCTCAGCGAAACCAAACATACGAAACACAGGGCCAGTCGTGCGTCCAATTCATTGTATACTCAATACATTCATGTTGCTCATGCCATCACCTTTAGGGTGCAGGCGACATGGCGACTTGCGGTATATGGACTGGACGGGACCGCGTTGAGGTTAGCCACAAATTGCTATAACAGATCACACCATGGACCGCGGCGCTAGAATTCCGCTCGTCGAGAGGGGCGAAACCCTAGCTGAGCAGGGCTACGCGCGCCTTCGCGAAGCCTTGGCAAGCGGCGTTTTCCAGCCCGGCGAGAGCTTGAGCATTCGCCGCTTGGCAACAATGCTTGGCGTCAGCGCCACGCCAGCGCGAGACGCAATCGCACGCGCGCTTTGGGAGGGGTGCCTGCAGAGCGGCCCCCACCGCACTGTCTCGGTCCCAAGGCTCACACTGGAGAAGCTCCACGAGATCTACGCGGTTCGGCTAAACCTTGAGGGTTTGGCGACTGAGCTTGCTGCGCCGAATTTCAACAAGCCCATGCTCGCGAAACTGGAGGCCATCCACAGCACCTATTGCAAAGCGCTCGAAGCGAGGGAGTACAGTAAGGGGCTAAAGGCCAATGAGAGTTTCCACTTTCATATTTACGAACAAAGCAACAATGCTCTGCTCGTCGAAATGATTAGGGCGCTCTGGCTAAAAATGGGTCCTTCGCTCAACCTGCTCTATCCGGCCTACTATGACAAACGCGGCCAGAGCCATCACGAAGACATTCTAGACGCGCTCCGCAAGCGCGACGGCGCGAGAGCGCGCGCAGCGTTGGAAGAAGACCTCGTCGATGGAAAGGCCGAACTGAAGCGGGCCTTGAGCAGCGCGCGTGACTTGTACTCACCGTCGACAAAGTGACTCGGTTATCTCCGAAGCGGCCGGGCAGTTAACATGCGCCTAAGTACACAAGAGCTGCCCGTGGGCGCTGATAAAGCCAGACACCCCCTCATAGAGATTGTTGATCTGCCGATCAGTGGTCGCCAGTGAGAGGCTGACCATGCCTCTGGGGGCTATATAGAGCCCCCGATCGAGGAGATAGAAGTAGAAGAGCTGGCGAAGGGCCAAGCCGCCGTGCGCAGCGTCCTCAGCTGACGCAATTGCGCCATCGGTCATGTGCGCGGTCATGATCGACCCCATACCCGTAAACTGCATCCTCACGCTCGCAGCCCTGCAGACGCCGTTTAACTCCTGCCGAAGCCTGTCGCCGCGCTCGTTCAGTTCAATTGCCGCATCTGGCGTAAAGACCTCCGCCATTGCTGTGTACCCAAGCGCCATGGTCAGAGCGTTGTTATTGAAGGTGCCCCCGAGGCGTACGAAATCCGCTTTCCGTGGATCAAACAATTGCATGATCGCGCGGTGGCCACCCACTGCTCCAAAGCTCAGCCCGCCTCCGACGTATTTGCCCAACGTAACCAAGTCCGGCGCCAGGCCAAGCTTGCCGTGAACCCCCTGCGGGTGAAGGCGAGAAGTTACAACCTCGTCGAAAATCAAGAGGGCACCGGCCGCCAGAGATTCTTCCCGCAACGTCCGGAGGAATGCGTCGGTTGCAGGGATGCAGCCGCTGCTTTGAAGCATGGGCTCCACGATGACGGCAGCCAGCTCGTCACGATGCGCGTGCAGGAGCCGCCGCGCTGAAAGCACATCGTTGTACTGGCAAACAACGACGTCAAATGGGGCGTTCACGCGGCTCGGTGCGCTAAAATTCAGGACGCCGCCGTGATAGGCACCTGAAAACACCATGATCTTGTCCCGGCCCGTAAACTGACGGGCAGCGCCCAAGGCCACCAAGTTCGCCTCTGTGCCTGAATTGGTGAAACGGACCAATTGCAGCGCTGGAAACCGGTTCGTCAGAACCCTCGCCAGTTTTTCCTCGTGCGAGGTGTGGCCGCCAAAATTCAGTCCCCCCTCACTCTGACTTTGCAAAGTGAATCGAAGACGCGCATCCGAGTGCCCGAAAATCCCAGCCGTGTATTCACACAGGAAGTCGTCGTAGACGAGTCCGTCGCAATCGGTGAGCGTCGCATCCTTCGCCTTGGCAAAGCAGAGTGGGAATGGGTCGACGTGAAGAGTCGAGCGTGTACTCCCCCCGGGCAGGTGTCTTGTGGCGCTCGCATGCGCCTGCGCGCTATTTGGATGAGCCAGGGCGTATTGGCGCTTTGCCCCTTCGAGAGCGATCTCGATATCGGCCTGCAATCCCATTTCCCGCCTCACCGCTACAGCCGGACTCTCGACTGGGAGTTCGCTACCGCCCGCCCCCCTCAAAGAGAGGCACAACCGCAAAGTCACTGCTAGTGGGGCCTCGCAAGTTACCTCGCAACCACCCCCCAAGCCCGTGCGATGTCCGCGAATGATGCCCTCAACCTGGAGGCAGCCCCGCCGAATATCGGGTCGAGCATCAAATGGTCGCGATAACGTTCTAACGAAACGGGGATGTTGATCCGGTCGTCGACTTTATTCCAAGGCCGCAGCACGTCCAACATCACCAACATCGGAAAGACCGACGCATCGGCCAATGTGGGTTTATCGCCGACTAGCCAGCGCCCGCTTTGGCCCGCGAGCGCATCGATGGCGGCAAGCGCCTCGTTCGCTTCCTCGATCCCAAGCTCGGCAATATCCGCAGAGTCTTGCTGGATCAAAGGTGCGTCTGAGCCCACCATAACGCGAGTGCGTACAATGGCGCGCACTCCCGCATCAAGGGGACCGTCGACCAGCTGAACAAACCAACGAACGCGCGCGCGCGCGCGCGCCTCAACGGGCAACACCGACGGTCCTTCCGATGTTTCGTCAAGAAACATCGCAATCGTGGCCGATTCCGCCAGCGCCCACCCATCGTCAGCGAGAAGAACTGGCATTCTCGCCATCGGATTCATGTGGCGGAACTGGCTTCCTTTGAGTCCCCCTTCGGGCAACGCACCCAAAGGAAGATCGATCCCTTTGATCTGGGCAACAATCTTGACGCGCTGAACGAAGGGAGAGGCGTCGGCCCCGATGAGTTTCATTGGCGTCCCCATCAGTATGTCGCGCGACCTTGTGCGCCCATTGTAAAAATTTGATGTTTGTTATAACGCCTTTGGCTGTGGGGCAACGGCTGCCCCGGCTCGAACGAGGGAATTCCATGACGGACGCGTCCGTTTCTCATCCCAGCGGCAGAGCCGAGCTACGGGAGCCTTCCGCCGGAGCCTACGATTGGCTCATCCTGGCCCTTTTACTAGTTTGCTACACGCTGGCGTTCATGGATGCGCGGCTTCCCCAGATTCTCATCGAGTCTATCAAGTCGGATCTAAGATTAAGTGACACGCAGATCGGCTTGATCACGGGCCCGGCCTTCTCCCTCACTTACGCACTGGCGGTGATTCCAATCGCCCGGCTCTCCGATCGCTACTCTCGCAAGTATGTGATTGCAGGATCGGTGGCCGCCTGGAGCGCGCTTACCGCCGCAGCCGGATTCGCCAATTCGTTCCTCACGCTCCTCCTCACGCGCGTCGGTGTGGCGATCGGTGAAGGCGGACTGACACCAGCTTCACACGCATTGATCAGCGCCAGATTTCCCGACTGGCAGCGCTCGACCGCGATCGCGATTTTTTCCTGCGGCATTCCAATCGGAATAGCCCTTTCGATGATCATTGGAGGAAAGATCAACGATCTCTATGGCTGGCGCGCCGCCATGTTCCTTGTTGGCGGATGCGGTTTCTTTCTTTCGATTGTGGTTCTCTTGTTGCTTCGAGAACCGCTTCGCAACAGCGCTGCAGCAACGGCCGCCGAAGGTGGGCAAAAGACAGTGGACAAGGAGCAGGACCGCGAGCGGGAGACCTTCCGCTCCTTGTTCTCGGATCCTGTCATTAGGTACACGATCATTGCGGGCACGCTGACTGGCATCGCGAGCGGCGCCAGCGCTTGGCTTGCGCCCTATGCCATCCGCGCGTTTGACCTGTCCTCTTCGCAAGTGGGGGCAAGCTTTGGAGCCGTGCTTGGCGTGACGACATTGCTAGGGACGCTCTTTGGCGGAACGTTCACTGCGTGGCTTTCACGGAACGACCCACGTCGCGGCTTCTGGTTTCTTGCAGCAGTGTCCGTACTCGGCGCTGGCTTGAATTTGCTGGCGCTAACACGAGACGCCTACGCGCCGTTTCTAACCATAATGTGCTTTTCAGGTTTCATTCTGACGCTCTATCCTGGACCAATTTACGCGGCGGTCCAATCGCGAGCGAAACCGGCCTCCCGCAGCTTCGCTTCGGCCGTGGCGCTCTTTTGCAAGCATGGCCTAGGTCTATCCTTGGGAACATTTCTTACTGGTCTGATGAGCGATTACGTCTTCGTAGGCTCGGACGCCGAGCGTTTGCGCTGGGCGCTTGTCACTGTGATGTTTTCCTCGGCCCTCGGCGGCGTCAGTTTCTATCTGGCCAGCCGCCATGCGCGCACCCCGCGCCCGGACCGATAAACGCCCGCTGTTAACCCCGCGCAGGAATTCCAAATCTAGATTGCCCGCGATTTCGATATGTGTTGTAACATGCAACGAATGTAGGTGGTCGCAGTCAGGTCGAGGTCATGGGAAAAACCATCATTAGTTGCGCTGTAACCGGCAATCACACCACGCGCGAGCACCACCCGGAACTGCCCATCACGCCGACGGAAATCGCCCTGGCCTGCCTTGATGCTGCAGTGGCCGGTGCCAGCATCGCGCACATTCACGTGCGCGATCCAGAAACGGGAAAGCCGAGCACCGACCTTTCCCTCTATCGTGAAGTCGTCGAGCGCATCCGCGCCAAAAACGGCGACTTGCTCATAAACCTGACCACTGGACCTGGCGCGCGCTATATTCCGAGTGAGACCGATCCCAAGGTTGCGGCACCAGGATCAAGCCTGACGCGCCCATCTATTCGCGTGGAACACGTCGTAACGCTCAGACCAGAGGTTTGCTCGCTCGACTTGAATACGATGTTCTCCAATGGCTCCGCGGTGATCAACACACCTCAGGCCGTTACAGAAATGGCCGCAATGATTAGTGCAGCCGGCGCAAAACCAGAACTCGAGGTTTTTGACAGCGGCGATATTCATTTGGCGAACGATCTACTGAGAAAAGGCGTCCTTCAGTCCCCACCATTTTTCCAGATCGTCATGGGCGTCAAATATGGCGCATCTGCTTCTCCCGCCACACTCGCTTACATGACCTCGCTATTGCCTGACGATGCGGTCTGGTCCGCGTTCGGAATTTCCGCGATGGAGTTTCCAATGGTAGCGCAGAGCTACCTGATGGGTGGCCATGTTCGTGTCGGATTTGAAGACAACGTCTACATCTCGAAACGGCGCCTGGCCCGGGACAACGCCGAACTTGTCGAGAAGGCCGCGCGCATCGTTACCGATCTAGGCGGCGAGATAGCCACACCCGATGAGGCCCGGCAGATTCTCGGGCTTGCAGCGGCGTAAGCTCGCTGGCCGCGCATTCATCGCTCGGCTAATCACTTAGTGAAGGGTTCCGCTGAATCGCTGCAGCTACAGCTTCTCAGAGAACCAATCACTGAGATAGTCCGCGGCGATGAAGCGGTTATCGATCTGGCAGTGCTCGACGCCACCTTCATCCTGGCGAAAGACTTTCAAGGTTTTGTCGGTCGTTTTCGCCTGATCGTAAGTCATGACGGCCTGTTCAAGCGGTACTTGGCGGTCGTTTTCGCCGTGCACGATCAGCATCGGAACGGATATCTTATCGACGACACCGGTCAACGTCATCTTCTGCACGATCGCCGCAAAGGCTGGGACTGAATCGACACCAAAGGTCCAGAGGCCATGCAACATGGCGTCTGGGACGGATTCCACCTCGCTCTTCTTTCCCTCAAACGCAGTTCTCGCAATCGCGCCAGCGTCGTGCATCGCCCCCCATGACGCCACCGCTCGAATGCGCGGCTCGAAGGCTGCCGCCCGCGGCGCGAAGTAGCCGCCCATACTCATCCCACATAGGCCAATCCGATCGGTCGCCAGGTCTGGCCGAGACATGATCCAGTCGACGATGTGCCTTACGTAAGCTTCCGAGTCATAGCGTGCGTGAAGGTCGTACAGGCGCAGCGCCTCCCCCGCGCCAGGCTGATCTACAATCAAGACTGAGAGCCCACGACGGCGATACTCTTGCAGAGTGGGCCACTGGGTCTCCTTCAGCGAATCGTAGCCCTGGATGTGCACCACGAGAGGCGACGGTTTGCCGTCCGTTGTCGCCGCAACAAGCAGCCCCGGAATTTGACCTGCCTCATAAGGTATGTTGACGAACTCAACGCCGTCCTGGCCGAAATCTCTGGCCTTTTTGTAGTTGACGAGCGCTCGCTTGTAGGCGGTGAGCTTACGATGATCTGTATGAGGAACTATGCGCTCGGCGCGGATGAAATACATCGCGGCGCGGTGAAACTTGCGCGCCGCGGTGAGCCGGTGCTGCTCAGTCACGTCCGCTTCGGCAAGCCTCTCCGCATTCTCGCCGAGCGCAACCATCGCGTCATACCACGCGGCGTTTGCGACCGCAGGCGAAGCATCAGCGAACTTTGCGGCCTGAGCAAACGCCTCCGCTGGTTGCGAGATCGTTCCAACTTCTTCAATCAACGTGAGCGCGGTGAGATTCCAAGCGTAATTGTCCTTGAAGTATTCGAACATTGTCAGCTCCTGGGCGGCGCGTCAGCGCCGCAAGCATGCCGTCGGCGCGTGGGACTTGAATCAACCGTGCGAGTCGAGAACCCCAGCAGCAGTCTTGATCGGTTCGGCGCCGATGATGACAAAAGCCACCCGGCAATGGTCGGGGCCACGATTCACCCAATTGTGCATGGTGCCGCGCTGTACAAGTACATCGCCAGTATTGAGCACAACTTCTTGGCCGTCATCGAGCTCCATCCAAAGCCTGCCGGACATCACTATGGCAAAATCAATTGACTGGGTGCGGTGCGGCCGCGGAACAACGCCAGGCGAGTAATCGACAATGCGAAAAACTGCGCCACGATCGAGGTGTGTCGGAATATCGAGCAGCGACGCGTCTTCGTCGCCAGCATTGGATGCAGGCAGTTCTTCGGCGACCCAGATCAGCGTTGTGTCAGCGCCTTCTCGATACTTGATTTTCCTAGGCGCCTCGCCGTCGAAGAGCACCTTCGCACGGCCCGCAGCGTCGTGGGTCGTCACTACTCGTCGTACTGCGGGCAATTGGCACTCCTTAGCAATTGAAATCCGAGGACGCTCAAGGGGCGCTTCGGCAATACAATGGTGGTCCGAAGCTGGGCGTTGAGCCGAGACGGCGCATGCACCGCCGGCGCAGGCAGACCCGGAAGGGCTTCACTGAGGCGACAGCACCATGCCCTTGCCCAAGCGTTCTTGAATGCCGCTCTTCGACTCCGTCACCTTCGTAGCGTGCCGCGAATTCTCGAAATTTGTGACGTCGCCCCATTTCTTCTGCAGATCCTCAACCGCGTACTCGTCCTGGAAAAACACGCCCTGCGTCTGTTCCCACCGCGTTTGCGAAACCCAACCACCGCCGACTTCAAACAGCTTTCCATTCTCAGGGCAGCTTTCATGACCGAGCAAAACTGCAACGGGGGTCACATATTCCGGTTTGAGCGCCTCAAGCATTTCCTTTGGCAGCACCGTTGCTGTCAGGCGAGAGCCGGCCGTGGGTGCGATCGTGTTGCACAGAATGTTCTTCGAAGCGCCCTCCGCGGCTAACGTCTGCGCTAGGCCGAAAATGCCCAGCTTGGCTGCGGAGTAGTTGGCTTGACCGAAGTTGCCATAGATGCCGGCAACCGAAGTGGTCATCACAATTCGCCCATAGCCCGCCGCGCGCATGTGCGGCCACGCCGCCCGAGAAACCTTATAACTTCCGAACAGGTGGACACGGTAAATGACATCCCAGTCGGCGTCGGCCATTTTTTGAAACGAAGCGTCCCGCAAGATGCCGGCGTTGTTGACGACGACGTCGATCCGTCCGTAGGCGTCCATCGCCGTCTGAACGATTTTGTCGCCGGCCTCGACGCTATCGGTATTGGCGACCGCTTCGCCGCCCAGGGCCTTGATCTCGTCCACGACCGCTTGCGCAACCGTAGTGCTAGCGCCGTCACCGGCAATGCCGCCGCCCAAGTCGTTGACGACAACCTTTGCGCCCCGGCGGGCGAACTCTCGCGCGTGACTCCGGCCAAGCCCATTGCCGGCGCCGGTAACAATCACAACCCGCCCATCGAAGCGAAGCGACATGGAACTACTCCTAAAAACTACGGGCTCGCTAGCCGACCGCGACGACAGCGTCGCCAACCAAAGTCTCTCGACCATCCTGAGCGCTGGCCGTAAGGGCGAGCCTTACTCTCTGCTCACCATCAGCCTCAAACCGTTCAGTCACGGTCGCCTTGCAGGTGATGCGGTCGTGAACCTGTGTAATCGAGGCAAACCGCGCGCCGATTTCGCGCACACGATCGACGCCCGCCCATCTGGTTACGACCTGGGACAGAACTCCAAACGACAACATGCCCTGCGCAAATACGTCAGGCAGACCCGCTTTCTTTGCGAAGTCAGTATCGATGTGAGCGGGATTGTGGTCGCCTGACGCCCCAGCATAAAGAGCAAGCGTGCCGCGAGAAATCGGGCCGAACTCGACTTCGGGCAACGCGGCCCCCACTTCGGCCTGTGTCAAGTCAATCTGATTCATATCTAAGTCCTCGGCTGAGGCAAGCGGTGCAAGAGATTGCGCTGAGACCGCACAAGCAAGCCACGTCTGGAGTTCGTGATCGTTGATTCCAGCGTCACAAACTCCATCGCCCCGCCTTTCTTGTCGTAGAAGTCGACAACCTTGGTCGCGAACTCGACTTCTTCTCCCGCATAGATCGGCGCCCGATAGAAGTATCGTTCGTCCCCGTGGAGCAGGTAGCGGAAGTCGCACTTAACAATGTCGACTGCCGAATGCCGCCCAAGCCGTTTCAGCTCCTCATTCGCCAAGGCTTCCACCACCATGAAGAAAGATGGCGGCGCTACCAGATCGGGGTGGCCCGCTGTGCGCGCAGCGTCCAAGTCAAAATGGATCGGATCGGACTCCTTGAGCACCTGCGAAAAGAATCGAATCCGACCACGCTCGATCTGCACCGTGATCGGCTCTATTGAGCGTCCACGAGCGGCACGGTCAAAGATGCCTCTTGGATTCATTACCGTCTGCGAACTCAAGTCTGCCCCCGATTGCTCGCCGTTCCACGGGCCACTCAAAGGGCTTGCTCGGCAGGCGGACAGTGCGATCGCGCACCAGCCACGTCCAATTCATTCTTCTTCTCACCCATGCGCGGCGCTCATGATGCCGAGCGAGTGTGCGGCGCTGGGCGCCGCACGAGTTGAAGCAGGCGTGAAATGGGTGCGTTGCCAACCGGACGATGTTCTCGAACGTCACGCGTTCTTGCGCGCAGACACAACGATCTCAGCGATATCTGCACGCAGGCTATGCTTGGCCATCTTTCCAGTCGGTAGGCGCGGCAACTCCGCGCGAAACTCAATGTAGCGAGGCGCTTTCACACTTGATAAGGAACCGCGGAGCCAGCGTCTGAGCTCGTCGGCGAATTCAGGTGAGGCTCGGCCCGGGTCCACCAGACTCACAAACGCGGCGGCGACTTCTCCCAAGTCCTCGTCTGGAGCGCCGACGACCGCCGCATCAAGAACCTCAGGATGAGCAATGAGTTTATCTTCGATCTCCTGGGGGTAGATGTTTACGCCGCCGGAAATGATCGTGAAGCTCTTGCGGTCAACCAGATACAGATACCCCTCGTCGTCGAGGCGGCCGATGTCTCCAACTGTGGTCCAACCTTCTGCGTTGTGTGCTTCGGCCGTTTTTCCGGGGTCGCCATTATAGGAAAAGTCCATACCACCTTCGGAGTACACCAACCCTGTCTCGCCAACGGGCAACGGCGCCCCCGCGTCGTCGCAAATCTGCAGTTTTCCCAACACACAGCGTCCGACCGAGCCAGGGCGCTCCAACCACTCTTCGGCTGTAATCATCGTTAGCGCCGTCTGTTCGCTGGATCCGAAATACTCAAGCAAAATTGGCCCCCACCAGTCGAGCATCGCGCGCTTTACCGGTATCGGGCACGGAGCCGCCGCATGCACAGCGAGCTTTAGAGACGACATGTCGTATTGGCGCCGAACCGTCTCCGGCAATTTTAGCATCCGAACAAAGTGCGTCGGCACCCACTGACTAACGTCCACCTTGTGCCGCTCAATAAGGCTCAGCGCGACCTCTGCATCGAACCTCGCCATGACAACGATCGTGCCACCAAGAGCGAGCACTCCGAGTGACCAGGCGAAGGGCGCAGAATGGTAGAGCGGCGCAGGCGAGAGGTAAACACTCTCGGCGTTCACACCGAGGCGTTGGAGTACATTGAGCGCTGATCGGGTTGCCCCTTGCGATCCGGCGGCGAGGCGATAGTGGATGCCTTTCGGCCGGCCGGTCGTTCCAGAGGAATAGAGCATCTCGCCGCCGGGCGCTTCGTCTTTGATCGGGTAACTAGGCTGCGCTTGGCGCTCATCATCCCACGACCGCTGTCCCGGTGCGCCGCCGCCGACAACCAAAATCGGCAATCCCGGACATAACGCCGTCAACCCGGCCAATGCGGCATCGATACCCGGAGACACAACGAGAGCGCGCGCTTGGCTATCGTTCACAATGAACGCGGCTTCCGGCGCCGTCAGGCGTGTCGAGATCGGAACCACAGTGAGGCCGCTTCTTCGCGCAGCACACACCACGTCCAAGAACTCGGGGATGTTCTCGATGCAAACGGCGAGCACATCGCCCAACTGCAGACCAAGCCGGCGCAGCAGATGCGCGCCCTGGTTGGCGCGCATCTCCAGTTCGCCATAGGTAACGACGCGGCCGTCCTCCATGACAATCGCCGCCTTGCTGGCGGGGGTGTGGCGAAAGGTCGGCGCCTCATCCATGTGAAGCAGCAATTCCCATTTATTCGAACCAGTCCCGCTACGCGACCTTTTCGTAAAGCGTCACGACGCAAGCGCCCCCAAGACCCAAATTATGTTGAAGCCCATGCCGCACGCCATCGACTTGGCGCGCACCGGCTGTGCCGCGCAATTGCTGGGTCAGTTCAAAACACTGCGCAAGGCCGGTGGCGCCCAAGGGATGGCCTTTCGACAGAAGTCCGCCTGACGGATTGGTTACAACCTTGCCGCCATACGTGTTGTCACCGTCGGCGATAAACTTCTGCGCCCCTCCTTCGGGGCAAAAACCTAGGCTCTCGTAGGTGATGACTTCATTATGAGCAAAGCAGTCGTGCAACTCAGCAACCCGAATGTCCTCTGGTCCAATGCCAGCCTTCTCGTACACGGACTTGGCCGCCCGCACGGCCATATCGCGACCGACCAACTCAATCATGTCCTTCGCTTCGAGTGCGATCGGCCGATCCGTTGTCATGGCTTGCGCCGCGATCCGCACCTGCGCTTTCAAGGCATGCCTGCGTGCAAAAGCCGACGAGCAGATAATGGCGGCGGCCGCCCCGCATGTCGGCGGACACGCCATCGGCCGCGTCATCACACCGGGCCACATCACTTGTGACTGAAGCACGTCTTCCTCGGTCATCACGTTCTTGAAAACCGAGAGCGGATTTTGCGCCGCGTGGCGGCTTGCTTTGGCTCGAACCTTGGCGAAGTCTGCCAATGTGGTGCCGTACTTCTTCATGTGGGCAAGGCCGGCGCCGCCGAAATAGCGGAGCGCCAACGGCAGGTCGACGTCGACGAGTTCGTCGCATGCGCGATCGAAGTCTTCGAAAGGACTAACTCTATCTGTGAACACCGGCGCGATGGCGCCGGCGTTCATTTGCTCGAAGCCGACCGCAAGCGCGCACTCGACCGCGCCACTCTCCACCGCTTGGCGCGCGAGAAAAAGAGCGGTGGAACCCGTCGAACAATTGTTGTTTACGTTGACGACGGGAATCCCGCTCATTCCCGCCTTATAGACGGCCCGCTGACCGGCACAGCTCGCGCCGAACACATAGCCAGCATAGGCTTGTTCAACGAGACCGAAATCAATGCCGGCGTCCTTCAAGGCCAGGGAAATCGCATCGCGCGCCATGTCGTCGTAGGGCGCACTCTGACCAGGCTTGGTGAAGGGTATCATCCCTACACCGGCAACCAATACGTCGTTCTTTGCAGCGGTCATGATCGGCTCTCTCCTAGTTTAGTTTTCCGCGACGCTCAGGCGACGACGCCCGCCGCCTTAAGCGACGCCACTTCGCCTTCGTTCACACCCGCGTTCATCAAGACGGAGACGAGAACGTTCTCACCGGAAGCCATTGCCGCGGGCGCGCCCGTTGGCGTGCCCGAATAGCGCGGCGCTGGCGCGGGCTGGAGCGATCCGGCGACCTCGACGAAGGCTTGTCTCGCGGCATTGTGAGGGTGCTGGGGCGCCTCATCGAGGGACATGACGGGCGCGACGCACGCGTCGCTCCCGTCAAATATTGTTCGCCACTCGTCGCGAGTCTTGCCGCGCACGCGCTCGGCGATGCGTTGCTTCAGTTTTTCCCACATCCGCGGATCATTTTGCATCGCGAAATCGGGATCGTCGGCAAAGCCAAGCAGTTCGAGGAACCGCCGGTAAAATTGCGGCTCGATCGCGCCGACGGCGATGTACTTGCCATCCGCTGTTTCATAAGTGTCGTAGTAATGGCAGGCCGAATCCAGAAGATTTGAACCACGCTCGTCGCGCCAAAGGCCTTGCGAACGAAGCGAATAGATCATCGTCATCAGCAACGCGCTTCCCTCAGTCATCGCGCAATCAATGACCTGCCCCTTGCCCGTAATTCTTGCATTCAGGAGTGCGGCCACCATACCGAAGGCAAGCACCATGCCCCCGCCGCCGAAGTCGCCAACGACGTTAAGCGGAGGGAGCGGGCGTTCGCGCTTTCGGCCGATGGCGTGCAGCGCTCCAGATAGGGCGATATAATTGATGTCATGTCCGGCCATACCGGAATATGGGCCGGCCTGCCCCCAGCCTGTCATGCGCCCATACACCAGCTTCGGGTTCGCGGCGAACAACTCGTCTGGCCCCAGTCCTAGGCGCTCCATGACGCCTGGACGGAAACCCTCGAATACGCCGTCCGCAGACGCGCACAGTCGTCTCACAAGGTCGATGCCGCGAGGGTCTTTGAGATTGACGGCAATACTCTTGCGGGAACGATTGAGAAATTCACGGGACGGATCGGAGATGAGGCCCGCTGCGCCGATGCGATCGACACGAATGACCTCAGCCCCGTGATCAGCGAGCATCATGCCGCAGAATGGCCCGGGACCCAGGCCCGCCAGTTCGATGATGCGCAGTCCTTCAAGTGGTCCAGGCATGAGGAGGCCTTGTCAGATTGATCGGGAAATCACTTCGCGCATGATCTCGGATGTGCCGCCGTAGATGCGCTGCGCGCGTGCGTCTCGCCAAAGCCGCGCGATCGTATACTCGTTCATATAGCCAGCACCGCCGTGCAGCTGGAGCGCCGCATCAACGATCTGCCACTGCATTTCAGTGTGCCAATACTTGGCTGCCGACGCCTCGTCAGCGGTCAACTTCTTGGCTACGTGACGTTGAACGGCCCAATCGAGATGGGCCCATCCGACCTGCAGCTTCGCTTTCAGGTCGGCGAGCGTAAAGCGCGAGTTCTGAAAATCAAATATTGGTTTGCCGAAGGCTTTACGGTCTTTGGTGAACTTTACCGCTTCGTCGAACGCACGCTGCGCGGCTGCTTGCGCGCATACTGCGATGGACAGCCGTTCCTGGGGCAACTGATTCATAAGGCATGCGAAGCCGCGGCCTTCTCCGCCCAACACGTTAGCGGCTGGGACGCGTACATTGTCGAAGAAGAGCTCGGAGGTGTCCGACGAGTGTTGACCGATCTTGTCGAGGTTGCGGCCGCGCTTAAATCCATTTCGTTCAGCTTCGACCACAATCAGGGAAATGCCCTTGGCGCCGGCCGCTTGGTTGGTCTTTGCCACCACGATGATAAGGTCGGCGGTCTGTCCGTTGGTGATATAGATTTTGGAGCCGTTCACGACGTAGTCGTCGCCATCTCGCTTCGCGGTTGTTTGGATGCCCTGAAGGTCGGATCCTGTACCCGGCTCGGTCATAGCGATGGCAAGCACGAGGTCGCCAGAAATCATCTTCGGCAAGATTCGGTGCTTTTGTTCTTCGCTTGCATAGTGGACGATGTAATCGACCGTGATGTCCGACTGCAGCGACGTTCCAGGCAGGATGCCGTAATAGCCCATTTCTTCGTCGATGATTGCGTTGTAGCGGAAGTCGAGCCCTAAGCCGCCGTAGACTTCCGGAACGGTCGGACACAAAAAACCCGCGCCGCCGCATGCCGTCCAGAAGCTGCGATCGATGATTCCGTTTCGTTCCCACCTATCGAAATGGGGCGCGAACTCTCGCTCGAGAAACCGCCGTACCGAGTCACGAAACTGATGATGCTCGGGACCATACGAGCTTCGTCCCTCGGTATTGAGCATCAGAGCCTCTCAGCGAAACCACGCACCGAAACCACAGGCGAGATCTTGCGTCCAATTCATTGTCCGCCTCATCCATTCCCTTCACTCATCCCGCGAACAATCATTGGCAGGCAACACTATGCGGTGTAGTCATGGCTAATGACCGATAGCCGTTTGAACCATGTCGTTGCGGTGGCACGCGCCGGATCGTTTACCGCCGCCGCCGCCAGTGTAGGCCTTACGCAATCGGCGATAACCCGCAGCATCGCCGACCTGGAGCGCCAGATCGGCTACGCCATTTTTGTTCGCACCGCACGCGGTGCCCTATTGACCGAGGCCGGCCGGGACTTTGCCGAGCGTGCCCAAAAACTCGTCGAAGACACAAAAGCTCTGCTGGGACGCCCACAGGGCGGAGACGACGCCTACGCCGGCCCCTTACGTATTGGGGTTTGTCCCGCATCCATGGAATTTGTCGTCATGGAGCCAGTGGTGAAGCTCCTGAAACGACATCCTTCCGCTCGCGTCGATATTAGCGGCTCAACATTCGAGCGAGTGGTACAGCAGCTTCGCAACGGCGCTATCGATCTAGCAGTTGGGTTCGAAGCTGCTTTCGCCGAGTGGCCAGACCTGCGACGCCAACGCCTAGCCAACAGCCACTCAGCGCTGTTGTTCGTGCGCCACGGGCATCCCATCCTCGATCTCAAACGTCCCACTATCAAACAGCTTGCTAGGTATGACTTCGTAAGCCCCTCGGATTCAAGACCGTTCGGCGCGGTCATTCGCGCGCTCTACGAAGATCAGGGTCTTGACTGGCACAAGCACGTACATGTGGTGGACTTTTTCCCAATTGTGCGGAGAATTGTATCGACTACCGACTCGATCGGCGTGGTCTCCTCAGATTTTGCGGACCATTCGGCGGCGTTTCGCAGCCAGTTCGCGATCCTTGAAACACTCAACTTGTTCTCAGATCCCGCCCCCATGTGCTGCGCAGTCAGGGCGCGCTGGGAAGCCCGCCCGTCCGCGCGCGCACTTATGGCCATTCTCGAAGGAACGGGAATACGACAAGGAAAGGGCGGTTGATCATCCACGTCAACTCACCTGACGTGAATGACCCTGCCAGAACTGGGCCCGCAGATCTCGCTTTAGCACTTTCCCGCTGGCGTTACGCGGCAGCACCGACACGAACTTGTAGCGCCGTGGAACCTTGAAGCCACCTAGACGCGCTCGGCAAAACTCATCGAGGTCCTCCTCGGTGAGCGATGCGCTTGGCCGAGCAACGACAATAGCCATGACAGTCTCGCCCCATCGCTCATCTGGCACACCGATTACCGACACGTCGGCAATTCCAGCGTGCGAGAATAGCACCGCCTCGATCTCTGCTGGATAGATGTTCTCTGCGCCACTCACGATCATGTCTTTGAGACGGTCTCGAATGGTCAAATACCCCTCCGCGTCCATCGATCCCGCGTCTCCCGTGTGCAACCACCCTCCCCTAATCGCTTCAAGCGTCGCGTCGGGCATTTTCCAATACCCTGTCATAACCAAGTCACCGCGGACGACGATCTCTCCTATCTCGCCCGTTGACATTGTCCGTCCATCCGGATCGACAATCTTGACCTCGCAACCGGGCAGCGCTCTTCCCGCCGAGAGAAGCAGATCGGGTCGGTCCCGCAAGGCCCGCCGATGGTCGGCTTCTGAGAGCAGACAGCACGAACCGGACAGCTCGGTCATCCCATAGCCCTGCACAAAGGCGCATTTGAAGACCTGCAGAGCGCGACGAAGAACGGGCTCCGCAATTGGAGAAGCTCCATAACCGATCGATTGCAGCTTTGAGAAACTTCGCTGTTCGATTTCCGGAACGGCCAGTAGATACTGGATAACTGCGGGCACCAAGCTAAGCGTCACTATGTCTTCTTTCTCAAGGCACTCCACGATAGCGTTGGGATCAACTTGCGAATGAATCACCAAAGTTGCGCCGCAAGCTATTGCGCACATAACGGTGCTAATCGCGGCAATGTGGAAGAGAGGCAGAACCACTAACGTGCGTTCCCCAGGATTCAATTTCCAAGGCATCGCAAACGTGCTTTGCGCGATGTTGGTCGAGATGTTCCTGTGGCTGATCAAGGCGCCCTTCGGCCGCCCGGTCGTACCGCTCGTATACATGTGAAAAATGATGTCTTGCGGCGTTACCACGGGCGCTTCGGAGTAAGAAGCGACGCTCGCAGCCCAGTCATCAATCCCAACCCAACCTTGGACGGGGCCACCGATTGACACGCGGTGCAGACGCCCTAGTCCCTCGCATGCATCAAGTCCGTCGCAGAATGCCGAGTCAGACACGATAGCTGCGCATTCTGCATCGAGGATTAGATCCCGCAATTCATCTGTAACCAGCCGGTAGTTTAGCGGTACTACGACAACGCCCATTCGCGAGGCGGCAAGAAAAACCAGCAGCAGATCCGTCGAATTTTGGGCGAGCACAGCAACTCGGTCTCCTGGCTTCAGGCCGAAGTCTCGTAACCCTGCGGCAATGCCTAGGGACCTTTCTCGCGCTCGCTCGTAGGTTATCGACGCGCCAGCAAAGCGCGCAAATTCATGCTCCCCACGCACACGGCCGTGAAAGTCAAACATTTCATGAAGCAGCACTTGACGATCTCCCGCCGTCTAATCCTCCCGAGCGCCATGCACGCGCGCCGTTCCACGCTGTCGGTAAGCGCAAACCTGCGATAGGCCGCACTCTAGCGTCCCTTGAAGGCAGGCTCACGTCGGGACAAGAACGCTGTCACACCCTCGCGAACGTCTTCACTCTCACCAGCACGCGTCTGCGCATCGGCCTCCTCGCTGAGAATGACATCCCACGGCTCATCGAGAGAGCGCCAGATCGCGCGACGCGTCAATCCAAGCGCGACGCTCGCGCCACGAGCAAGCCGCGTCGCCACTTCAAGCGCGGTGCCATCAACTTCCTCATCGAGCACAACGCGATTGATCAGCCCCCACTCCAGAGCCTTCGCGGCCGGAATTTTCTCTGCAAGCAGGGTCATTTCCATTGCGCGCGCTTTGCCGATCGATCGCGCCAGCGTGTAGGTCGCGCCGCCATCGGGAATGAGCCCTACGCGCGTGAAGGCCTGAAGAAAGTATGCCCCCTCCGCCGCCACGACGATGTCAGCTGCGAGAGCAAGGGAACAGCCCAGCCCGGCCGCCGCGCCGCGCACCGCGCTTACTATTGGAATTGGAAGGTCTCGCAGTCGCGACATCAGCGGCGCGACGTGCGAGCGTAGATGTGCGCCAGCGTCCAGCTTTCCGCTCTCGCCGGCCGCAGCCGCCGCGTCCAGCAAATTGGCGCCCGACGAGAACGCCTTGCCTGCCCCACCTAGCAAAAGTGCGCGAGCGCCGCCCTCCACCTGCGCGCCGATCTCCCGCAACAATTCTTCCAACATGCGCACAGAGAGAGCATTGAGAGATGTCGGATCATTAAGACGGATGACAGCCACGTCACCGTTGCGTTCGCCAGTAACTGTCTCCACCGCCATCATTGTGCTCCTGGCTTCATCGCCGCAGGCTTGCCGAAGCAACATGTCCGCCTCAGCGACGATGCGCTTGATCAGTCAGGCGACCCGTGGGGTCGGGGACCTAACCTGCCGACCAAACGCTGTTGTCTGTGTCGCCGCGCGCCAGCGCCCCGGGGGATGTCGCAGGTAGGCCGCCTGTATGCCGCCATTCCTTTGGCAACCCCATCCTAATCTGGTGCTCGCACCTGTCTTACATGACGTCCAATGCATTCTGCGACGCAAACATTCCCACAACGCATCACCCCTTGCGTCGCGCTACAAGCCGATCCGAGATGCAACAAGCGCCGCTGCGGGCATGCTCTAGTCGCGAAGCCGCTCGCGGCGGCATCACCCTCGCGCTTCGCCGTTTCCATCTGGTTTTGCCATGATGTGACGCCTCCGGTCTAACTCATGCCCGGTGACCAACCCATCCCCGGAAGGTGAACCCTGCATAGAACAGCGCCACATCGCTGAAGCCAGCTTCGCGCAGGATCTCTTCGTCTTTCTCTGGAGACAATGCCGGCAGCTTTTCCTTGATCGCGGCGATCATCTGCTCCGGACTTGCAAACGACAGTCCCGGCGCAGGACCGAAGGCGGCGAAGCGTGAGAGCCATAAGGTCTTTTCCGGTTCTTCCTGAGGGAAGCTGTGATGGGCAACGATGAAGGGCGCGCCCGGCTTCAGCCGCCGATACACTTCGGCCACGACGCGGCGGCGCTCTTGTTCCGGCATGAAATGCAACGTCAGCAGGCAGGTCGCGCCATCGAACGGGCCTTCGGGGGCGTCATCGATGTAGCCATGGTGAAATGTGACGCGCGATTCGAGCGAGCCGAGCGTCGTTCGAGCCAAGTCGAGCATCTCTGCTGAAGGATCCACACCGCAAAACCGCCATCGCGGCTGCATCTCAGCGAAGACCTTCAACTCCAGCCCACCGCCAGCCCCAAGGACAAGTATCCGCGCGTCTTCGCTGGCGCGTTCGGCGAGAAGTATTCCCGCCATGCGTTGCAGGCCATGAAAGCCCGGAACCATGCGCACCGGCCCTTCAATATAGCGCGCAACTGCGTCGGGATCAGAAAAGGAAGGCAGCTCAGCCATGTGATTTCCTTTGGCGAACCCAAATGCTCGCATCCATAGATCGGCGTCTTGAAAGAATGTTTATGTCTCGCCGGCGGTGTTAGCGCGCGCCCGCCAGCGAGGCTACCATCGCCATAGGGCCGGGATGCTGCACCTTGGCCGACCAGATGACGCTTAGCGCCATGCAGCGAAGGCGCCCGCCGAAAGCTCCCTGTAAGCTTGGCTTTCCATACAGCGCCTGCGCCCCCGATAGCCGGCTGCGGGAGCCAGGGCGCGCGGGAGAACTCGAACATGAAGCGGATGAACCGAGCCACATTGGCGCTCCTCGCGCTTGTCGGCGTTGGCGCCCTGGGGCCTCAGCAGGCATACGCCCAGGATGGCGGCCCTGAGCACGAAGACGGCTGGGAATTCCAACTCGGCGCGGGCGCATTCTACTTCCCCGACTATGAGGGCTCCAAAGATTACAGGGTGCAACCGCTGCCGTGGCTGTCCGCCCGGTACACACGCGGCGACCGCTATGTGGAGATCGACGGCCCGGGCCTGCGCGCCAACATCATCTCCGGTGGCGCGTTCGAATTCGGTCCCATTATTAGCTCCGACTTTGGCCGCAACGCCGATGACATCGAAAATGTCGCGGTGCGCGCTTTGGGCGACATCGACGGCGCTCTTATGGCCGGCGCATTCGCAAACACGGGCATAGACCTCGGCGAGGGGGCGGGGATTGATTTCAGCGTCGAAGCCCTGACCGACATCAGCGGCGTCCATGACGGCGCGACCGCCAAGTTTGAAATCGGCTATCGGCGGCCTCTCTTCAGAAATCTGATGGGGATGGTCGGCGTGTCAACGACCTGGGCCGACGAGAACTACACGCAGGCCTATTCCGGCGTGACGCCGGCCGGCGCCCTCGCCAGCGGTCTGCCCGTATTTACAGCGGAGGGCGGCATCCACGATGTCGAATTGTCAACCGGTCTAATGTACCAAGTCAATGAAGACTGGAGCATGTTCGGTATGCTGAGCTATCGCCAATTGCAGGGCAGCGCCGCCGACAGTCCCCTCGTCACCCAAGGCGGGTCGGAAAATCAAAGCGGCTTTGCCTTTGCGATTGTCCGCAGGTTCTAGAAGGCAAGTGCATGCGGGTGCTGTTCATCGAGGACAATGCCAAGCTCGGCGGCGCCACCCGAAAATCCCTGACCAACGCTGGCTTCGCCGTCGACCTCTTTGAAACACCTGAGGACGGTTGGCACGCTTGGCAAGTGGCGCCCTATGATGTGGTCATTCTCGACATCATGCTGGGGCGAGAAAGCGGACTGAACCTCCTCGCGCGCGCACGCGCCGCCGGCTTTTCCACGCCGGTACTGCTGCTTACTGCGCTGGAAAGTGTCGGCGATCGCGTACACGGGTTGGACGCCGGCGCGGATGACTATCTCGTCAAGCCATTCGCCATCGAAGAACTCGTGGCGCGACTCAAAGCGCTTGGGCGTCGGCCGCTTCCGCTGGCCGACCCGGTGATCCGCTATGGCAATGTCATGTACGACACTGCGTCACGCGAACTAACCGTCGGCGATGGACGCGCCAGCCTGTCGCGCGGAGAAAGCATCGTCCTTGAGCGCTTTCTGCGCGCTCCAGACCGCGTCATCACCAAGGATCAATTGGGAGAAAGTCTTCACTCGCTGGAGCAGGACTACACCGACAATTCTATCCAAGTGCATGTCCACAGGGTGCGCCGCAAACTTGCCGATCTCGGCGCGAACGTATCCATCCGTGCGTTGCGCGGGCTGGGCTACATGGCGGTGATTACGTCAGGGCGTTCCGACCACGAGGACGCGTAGCAAGCCCGAACAGCGCGCGCCCCATCCGCCGCTGCCGACGGCGTGGAATTTCGCGCCTTCAACGCCTGCATCAAAGCAGCCATCGCTGATCCCCTCGGAAATCTCCGTAGGCCCTAGCCAATCGCCTATACGCGCCCATCGCGCCAGTCTCACAGGCATGTTGCACGGCCGCCGCCTCCATGAGGTCAAGGGTCGCTCCGCTCTTCGCCCTTGACCTCGGCGTCGGCCGCGCAGGCGAGCTCCCGCCCGGCGCGATGGTCGCGTACGGGCGATTGGAGTAAATCGCCATGACTGACGTCATCATGATCCCGCTCACCAAACTCGTGGAGAGCGAAGACAATGTGCGCCGTGTAAATCGTAAAGACGGCATCGTTTCGCTTGCCCAGAGCGTAAAGGCGCTTCGGCCTGATCCACTCACTCGTTGTACGCGACACCGGCAAAGGCCAGTTCGGCGTAATCGCAGGCGGGCGCCGATTGCGGGCTTTGCGTCTCCTCGCCAAGGCGGGCGACATCGAGAAGAATGCGCCGATTCCCTGCCGCGTCATGAACGATGGCGCAAGCGCTTTAGACCTATCGCTCGCGGAAAATATCGTTCGCAGCGATCTCCTGCCTTGGGAAGAGCTTTCGGTTTACGCGCGGCACATCGAGAGCGGCGAAGGGCCTGAAACCATCGCTGCGCGCTTTGGAGTTTCGCCACAACACGTGGCGCGGCGACTAAAGCTCGCCCGCGTCAGCCCTCGTTTGATCGAGGCGCTGAAGAAAGAAGAAGCGACGCTTGATCAGCTCACCGCCCTCGCCATCGTCGATGATCACGCCGCCCAAGAGAGAGCGTTCTTCGACGCACCTGAGTGGGCGCGCACGCCTGAACGTCTCAAAGCGCAACTTTGTCAGGCGCACGTTCCTGAGACCGACAAGTTGGCGCGT
Organism: uncultured Alphaproteobacteria bacterium; assembly: GCA_902826245.1. Classification (GTDB taxonomy): domain Bacteria; phylum Pseudomonadota; class Alphaproteobacteria; order Caulobacterales; family Aquidulcibacteraceae; genus Vitreimonas. The sequence goes on from CADEEA010000003.1 coordinate 87,527, forward strand.
TTTGTAGGCTTGGATAGCTATCAAGCCGCTGGCGGCGCAATCGTCTCCGATCTCTTAGCCGAGACCGACGATGAGAGCACGCGCTATCTCGCCGACCGCGACCTTCTTGTTCGACTGGCGGAAGATAAGCTTCAGCCCCTCGCCGCCCAAGCGCGTAGCGAAGGCTGGGCTTGGGTTGAAATCGCAATCGACGGCGTGGCCTGGGCACAGTTTCCCGAGCGCGTGCGCGAACAGCCCCGCGTGCTCAGCGCCGCCGAGGAGGAAGAACGCGAACAACTCTATGCGCGTCTGGATGAAGCGACGGACGAAGCCGAGATCGAAAAGATCGAGGAGGCGATCGACGCGATTGTTGCGGCGGAATGGAACGCTAACGAAACCGCGCTCGCCGGCGCCGTCATCACTCTGAACCATTCTGGCGAGCCCAAAGTGGAACGCGGGCTCGTCAAGGCCGATGACGTCAAGGCGCTCAAAGCATTGCGCCGCCAAAACGCCAAAGCCAACGTCAGCAATGGCATCGATGACACTGACGACGCATCAGCTCAGTCTTGCCCACGTCTGCCCGCCAAGCTGGTCGACGAATTGATGGCGCACAAGACATTGGCGCTCCGCGCGGAACTCGCCTCTCAGCCAGAACTCGTCTTGCGCTGTGTTGTCTTTGCGCTCGCTGCGAACGCGACTTCAGACCTCGGCCCGCTATCGCCGATCCGTGTTCGCATCGACGAAACCGATGTAACCAAACTCACGATCCGCGCCGAGAGCAAGGCGGGAGCTCACTACGCTAATCTGCTCAATACGTGGCGCGAGCGGCTCCCCTCCGACACGAGCGCCTTATGGACTTACATCGCCACCGCTGAATTGAGCACACTGCTTGATCTGCTAGCAGTCCTTGCGGCGCCTGCGATTGAGCTACGCGCTGGACGCGGCGAACACATCGCCGATCTTCTCTGCGAAACGGCTGGGCTGGATATGCGCAAGTGGTGGCAGGCAGGCGCCGATAGCTTCTTCGAGCACGTGCGCAAGGACGTGACGGTCGATGCGATCATGGAAATCAATCCCGCCCTCGATCGCGCCAAGCTCGACAAATCGGCGAAGAAAGACCTGCTCGCCCGCATCAAGAAGACCTTCAAAGGCAAAGGCTGGCTGCCCGCGCCGTTGCGCGTCCCACTTGTACCGGCGAAAGCGCCCGCGGAATTGATCGCCGCAGAATAAGTCGGTGCATCCAATGTGAAGGTCCGAGTCCTTCACGTTGGGCGACAGCATCAATGGGCCTTGGGGCGCGAAGCACTGTCTCTACTCCTCACACCAACGCGCGCGACCATCGTCCGCAGAACCTTCCCGCTTACAATCCGCTCCATCGCATGAGGGCGTCCGCCCGCAAGGGCAAGCCTGCCGGCCGCTGACGCGGCCCTTGCAGCCGGCCTCATACCCTCATGCGCACCGCTCCTCACGCGGGAAGGCCCCGCGCCGCCAGCCGGGCGAACCGGCGCCAAGAGGAGAAGACACATGTATCGCTTCACCGCCCAAGGCCGCATCGGCCGCATCGACCAACTCAACAAGGGTGGCCTTCGCATCTCAGTCGCGTCCGATCGCCTAGTCGATGGCCCCGACGGCCAATGGACCAAGACCGAATGGTTCTCCGTCATCTCGTTCGACGCCGCGCTCAACACCCGAATGCAGATCGAGCTTGAAGTCGGCCAATCGGTCAAGTTCGAAGGCCGCATCGAGCCGCGCAAGCGTCCGGTCGGCGACATCAAGATCTACGACAACAATTTCGTCGTCTTGAAATTCGAACGCCTCTCGAAGCCGAAAGCGACGGCTAGACCCAAGAGCGAGCCCGCCGAGGTCGCGGCCTGACCTCCGCGCCGCTCCGAGGCGCCGGCCTCGGGGCGGCGCTTCTCCTTTTCACAATCAACACCGAAAGCGCGCGCCTGTGCGCTCGCGTGGAGTGACGCTCATGACAACCCAAGCAACCATCCCTGCCCCGCGCCGCGGCGTTCAAGACGCGGCCGCTCATGTCACCGCCGAACTTGCGCGCTGCCTTGAACGTGGCGTGCTTCCATGGCGGGCGCCATGGGACGCGTCCCTTGCCCACGCCATGACGCCAGGCTTGCCGCTCCGCGCCAATGGCGAACCCTACAAAGGCGCCAACGTCTTCCTGCTGTGGACCGCGCAGCTCGCGCGCGGCTACGGAAAACGCACCTGGCTCACTTATCGCAACGCCGAAACGCTCGGCGCACATGTACGCAGAGGCGAAAAAGCCACGCCTGTCATCTATTATGGTCAGGCAAAGCCGCGCGCCGATGCGGAAACAAAGACTGACGACGACATGAAGGCCTATCGGTTCCTGAAACTCTTTTCAGTTTTCAACGCAGAGCAATGCGAAAATCTGCCATCGGATTTCGGCGTCGAGCTAACACCTGCGCCGGTCGATCCGCCCGAGATCGTTCGTTGGCTTGAGCGTGCTGGCGCACACATCCGCATCGGCGGCGCCACCGCCCATTACGCGCCCTCTACCGACACCATCCATCTACCGCCGATCGCGGCGTTTCGATCAGAAGCGCATGCGGCCGCCACAGCCGCGCACGAAGGCATCCATTGGGTCGGCGCGGAGAGCCGCCTCGACACGCTCAAAGGCTATTTCACCGACAAGGTGTTGCGCGCCAAGGAAGAGCTCCGGGCTGAATGTGGCGCGGCCATCATCGGCGCCATGACCGGGCTCGCGCCAGACCATCTCGAAGATCACGCAGCCTACGTCTCAAGCTGGCTCTCCATTTTAAAATCAGAGCCGCGCGCCTTCCTCTCCGCCGCCGCGAAGGCGCAAGCGGCAGTCGACTGGCTCGTGAACCGCGCAGGCCATCCCGCCGAAATTGCGAAAACACAAGCCGATTGAGGCATGCCATGTATGTTGTGTCTCGCCGGATGTCGCCGATCACGCCTTGTAAGCGACCCACCCCCTGAACGTGAAGGCGGCGTAGAACAAGGCGACGTCAACAAATCCGGCTTCCCGCAACAGCTTTTCGTCCTGCTCAGGGGAAAGAACCGGCAAACGTTCACCCATGGCCGCGGCCGATTCCGGTGTCATGGTCGCCATCCCCGACGCTGCCGCGAAGGCGGAAAATCGGGCGAGCCACTTCGCCTTCTCTCCATCCTGCTGCGGAAAGCTGTGGTGCGCGACAACGAATGGCGCCCTGGGCTTCAGCCGCTGATGAACCTCCGCCAACGTTCGACGGCGTTCGTCTTCTGGAAGAAAGTGGAGGGTCAGTAGGCAGGTCGCCGCATCGAGACTGCGCCTGCCTTCAAGTCTCGCCGTGCCGTGACCCGTGGACGGGTCATGGCACGGCGACTGCATCCAGCGAAGCATGAAAAGTTTCTGGCTCGCCTTGCCTCTCGCTAGTGGCGCATGCGCCGCCGCGATCGCGATGCACGCAGAGCCCGTCCTTATCTATAATCCGTCCAACAGCGTGCCTTCAGGCTTCTATCTCCGCGCCAACCATGAGCCAGAGCATGGCGACTTCGTCACTGTGGCGGCCGCCGAAGTCGCGCCCGCGTACGCGGGCCTTCGCGACTACGCCGACCCCACCGACAGATTCCTGAAACGCATCGCCGCTGTCGCGGGGCAACACGTCTGCGCGGAAGCAAGCACCATAACGATCGATGGCGCGACAACCATTGCGCGCGCCCAACACGACAACGAGGGCAGACTACTGCCAAGCTGGGATGGCTGTCACACGCTCGCGGCCGGCGAGGTGTTTCTACTCGGCGATTCAGAAGACTCATTTGACGGTCGCTATTGGGGACCGATTTCGATGGATTTGATCGCTGGGGTTTGGAGACCCTTATCGGACTGAACATCCAGCCCGGCGCTGTCTCCTCGCTTGGGGGTGCGTTCTGCTATGTTGCGCCGATGAGCGCAGCCCAGCCACCATCGCCCCCCATCGGGACGGCGTTTGAGTTTGCCGAAGTTCTCGCTCCCCTCAGAAACGTATCGAGGCGCCTGATTTGATCGCTTATGTTACGAAGAAGGCATGGCGGGTCATCAAAAGGTCGGAGTGCAAGTTAAAGGCGTGACCTGCAGTCACGCAAAACGCTTGCAGCGCAAGGGATTTCCACGACCCGTGGCGCACTTCACGGGTCATGCACGACCTGTCGATCAAATCTCAAGCACTTCGCCCAATGCAAGCACCGCATCATGAGCAACACAAGCTTCGATCGCTTGTTGCGCGGGTCAGTTCTCGCCTTGCCGGGCACACGCGAAGACAGCATCAGCGCTGATCGCTCGATCCGCATGACACGCGCAGATCGCGACCGACTCGAAGGAAAGATCAAGGGCGGAGGGCCGCCGGCGAGCGGCGGCGGCAAGCGCCCCGCCCTATCGGCCAAGATGGACAAGCGCACGCCGATGAAGCGTTTCGGCATGAGCGCCGAGAAGAGCGGCGCGCACGCGGCGATGGCGTTTGACAGCCGCCAGCGCGCCATCGTGAAGGTGCATTACTTCAACCATGCAGGCGGCGGTGGCGCGGCGCTGAAGGCGCATGCGCGCTATGTCGCCCGTGATGCCGCGACCCGTGATGACCCGTCGGCAACTCATCTGCCCGAGGAGGAGAAGACCGAGGCGCGCGACGCGAAGGCCCGCGCGCATGCACAATACCTATCGCGGGGTGGGCAAGCGGACCGCACGGTGTTTTATGACGCGCACGGCGAAGGCGTGGACGGCGCAGCGCGTGCAGAGGCTTGGGCGAGGTCAGACAAACGCCATTTCCGGATCATCCTGAGCGCCGAGGACGCCGGCCGGCTGCATGACTTGCCCGCGTATACGCGCCAGGTGATGGCGCGCACCGAGGCCGCGCTCGGGACGAAGCTGCAATGGATCGCGGCCGACCATCACGACACGGCCAACCCACACACCCATCTCATCATTCGCGGCCGGCGCGGCAACGGCCAGGATCTGGTCATCCCCAAGGATTTCATCAAATACGGTTTCAGCGGAATTGCTCGCGACGTGGCGACGGAATGGCTGGGGCCACGCTCCCCTGCCGACGAGCGCCGCGCGCTCGATCGCGAAGTAATCCGGCATGCGCCCACGCGCCTGGATCGCATGATCGCGCAGCAGCTTCCGGAGGATCGCACGATCCGTATTGCGGCGCTGGAGGCGGCAAATGGCGACCTGTCCACGACCCGCGCCTTGAAGGAACGCGCGCGCGAGCTGCAGCGTATGGAGCTCGCGGTTGAGGTGAAGCGGAATGTCTTGGCGTTCCGGGCGGACTGGCGCGAAGCGCTCAACGCGATGGAGCTGCACCTCGATATTCGCAAACGCCTCACGCTGGAGCAATCGAAGGTCCGGCAGCGGACGTTGAACAATCTAACCCGAGGCCTACTTGGCCGCTGAACCGCTGCGGCGTGTCGGCCGACATCGTCGCGCTTGTGCCCTTGGCAGAAACTCGCACCGCGCACCTAGCAACATACCAGCAAGATGCTCTCGGCTAACCGAACGCGCGGCAGCGCACATTAGCGACTTCGCCGTGCGATGCCGCGCGCATCCGGACGTTTCCGGATGTCGCACACCACTACATCTAGATCAGTCGGTGGTAGCCCGGTGGTAGCCCAGACGTCGTGAAACGTCCGGGCTACTTGGGGCATTCTATTTTTCACTGTAAGAACAGTGCTAAACTGGCGCACCCGAAGGGATTCGAACCCCTGACCTCTGCCTTCGGAGGGCAGCGCTCTATCCAGCTGAGCTACGGGTGCGGATTAGGGCGGCTTTTAGCTGAGCTGGCGCGCGAAGGCGAGCCCGCAAAAACAAAGCCCTTGGGGCGCTCGGGCGGACGCCTCCGTGCGGCGCCCGCGCCCCAGCGCCCCCCCGTGCGCCCGCCGGAAGGGCTTCGCTTTCGCGATTTTCTTCCAGGCGAATGGGGCGCCTAGCCCGGCTCAGCCCGCCGGCGTCGGGCGAACGATGCGGCCTTGCAGATTGGCCTGGACTTCGCGGGCGTCGAAGGCGTTGGCGTCACTGGCGGGTTTCGGGCCGCTGAACATGGCGATCTCGGCCACCGCCTCGTAGCGGGTGACTTCGCGGTAAGACGAGGGCTCATTCCAGAACGGATCGTACCAGGGGCGCCAGCCGCGCCGGGGTGAGAAATACCAATAATCGAAGGCGAAGCGGGGCTGGTATGGCCCTGTCCCTTGCAGCCGCGAATGCTCCTCGGTGTCGCGGTTGGCGACGATGAAATAATCCCGCCCGCCCTGCAGCGTCAGTTCTGCAGCGCGGTAGAGCAGATAGGTCTCCACGGTTTCGCGGTCGGTCAGCGTGTTGCCGCGGAAAGTGATGCGAACGCGGTTGGATTCGATCTGCTGTTCGGAGAACCCGTACCTGTCCGTGGCGGCGGGCTGGTAGGGCGTTGCATTTGTCGCGCATGCGGCCAAAGCCGCCGCCGCCAGCCCAGCCAGGATGAGCTTTCGCATGATTAGCCTCCGTTAAGCATCGCCTCACGCAACATACATGGCATAGGCCGCGTTCGCGCCGCCAATCCCGATTTGGTGATCAAGCCTTAGTGATAAAAGAGCGCGTCGACCCTTTTCACCGGCGCGGGCGCCAGCATTTCCCCGCCGGCCAATTGCACGGAATGGATCACCGCATCGATTTCGCGCCGCCAGAAATTCAGGAAACGGTGGATGCGCGGGTACGCGGGCGCAAGGTCGAGCGTTTGCCACACGAAGCTTTGCAGCAGCGACGGATGATCGGGGAGGTAATAGAGCACTTCCGCGGTGGCGAGCCGCCAGCCCTTGAGCCGCAAATTGAGTTCTTCGCCGTCCTGCGCGCGCATCTGAAACGCTCCGAAAGCGAGCGTGCAGGGAGAAGTGCTAATAAGTCAATACACTGATTCTGCTAGCAATTATCTGGGCCAGCTGCCAATGGCTCAGCCTTCGCTGAGCGCCTTCACCTTCGCCAGGCGGCGCGAGGCGAAATGGCAGGCCAAATAGCCGATCATGGTCGGCGGCGCGCCCACCGCGATCGGCAGCAAGGGCGACATTTCCGGCCTGCCCAGCGCCAGCGCGACGAACACCAGCGTCAAAGGCAGAGCGACGCCCATCAGGATCATGCCCGCCGCCGCCATGAAGCGGGCCTCCCCGCGCAGGATCTCAACATGGGCCGAACGGGATTCAGGTGCGGTGTCCATGCGCGAAACGCCTGCGAAATCGGCGCCATCCGGTCCAAACGGCAGGAAATCGTAAATTTGCTCACCCGACATTAAGCCGCATCGTTTACAGTGAAGCTCGATTTTCACCGCGAACGCAGAAAGCGCGCGACATGCTCGGGCAATTGCTCACCGCCGACCAGCATGAGCTCGGCGAGCATTATCCAAATCGCGCCGAGCACACGGCAGACGGCATCGTGCACGCCATTGGGCTGGCGGCGGCGCTCATCGGCGGCGGACTCCTGGTTGCGGTGGCGTTGGCCAATCGCGGCGTGCCGATGGCGACGGCCGGCGCCATCTACGCGCTCTGCATGACCGCCATGCTGACGGCTTCGGCCGTCTACAACCTCACCCGGCCCTCGCGCTATCGGCGCCTGCTGCGCCGGCTCGACGAGGCCGCGATCTTTCTGATGATCGCGGGTTCCTACACGCCATTCACCATTAAGTTGCTGCCGCCCGATTTCGCGTTCTGGATCACTGGCGCGATCTGGGTCGCGGCGCTCGTAGGCGCGGCCGGCAAGGTATTTTGGACCGGGCTTTCCGACAAAGCCTGGTGCCTTGTCTATCTGGCCTTCGGCTGGCTCGCGGTGCTGGTGCTGGGACCGGTCGTGCCCTCGCTGCCGGGACCGGCGATCGCCATGCTGGTGATCGCGGGCCTCACCTATTCCGGCGGCGTGCTCTTGTACCTAAACCACGCCATCCCCTATCGCCGCGCGATCTGGCACGGCTGCGTGATCCTGGGTGCGGCGGGGCATTATGCGGCGGTGTTGTTGGGGTTGGTGCTGTAGGACTGAGACTAGGTTGGCTCTACCGGCGCCTCGCCGAGGCGCGCCGATGCTCGTGGATGGGAGCGCGGCGCTCCGCGCCGCATGCTCGGCGGAGCCGCGCGTTCCAACCTGGAGACGTCGGCGCCTCACCCCTACTCATTCTTCCCCCGCCTCTTGTCCCGCTCCGCCAGTATCCGCAGCCGTAGCGCGTTGAGTTTGATGAAGCCCTCGGCGTCGGCCTGGTTGTAGCCGCCGGCTTCGTCGAAGCCGACGAGCTTCTTTGAATAGAGCGAGTATGGCGAGGAGCGTCCCACCACGCGGACGCCGCCTTTGTAGAGTTTCAGCTTCACTTCGCCGGCAACGCTTTCCTGGCTTGCGTCGATTGCGGCTTGCAACATCTTGCGTTCGGGGGTCCACCAGAAGCCGTTATAGATGATGCTGGCGTAACGCGGCATCAGTTCGTCCTTCAGATGCATGGCGCCGCGGTCGAGCGTGATGCTCTCGATGGCGCGGTGGCCGTGCCAGAGGATCGTGCCGCCCGGCGTCTCGTAGAAACCGCGCGACTTCATCCCGACATAGCGGTTCTCGACCAGATCGAGCCCGCCAATGCCGTGCTTCGAACCCAGGCGATTGAGTTCGGTGAGAATCGCGGTGGCCGACATGCGTTCCCCTCCCCCAACGGGGGAGGGGGTAAAGGGTTGGGGGGGTGCAGAAGGCACAGCAGATGGCGACACCGCGGTTCCGCCTGCACGCCCCCCCTCCCTACCGTCCCGCCATTCGGGGGAGGGTTCGCTGTCACTGCGCACCCAGATCGGATCGCCACGTTCAAATCCTATGGTGATCACCTCCGCCTGGTCCGGCGCCTCTTCCGGCGTGATGGTGCGGCGGTCGCCGCGTTTGGTGACGATGTCGGGAACCTCGACATCGGGGTCTTCCAAAGCCAGCCCCTCGCTCGACGTGTGCAGCAAATTGGCGTCGATAGAGAACGGCGCGGCCTGCTCCTTGCCCTGTGCGATCTGGATGTTGTGCTTCTTGGCGTAGGCGATCAGATCGGGGCGGCCCTCAAAGCTCCACTCGCGCCACGGCGCGATCACGCGCACGTCCGGCTTCAGCGCGTAATAAGACACCTCGAACCGCACCTGGTCGTTGCCCTTGCCGGTGGCGCCGTGACACACCGCGTCGGCGCCGACCATATTGGCGATCTCGATCTGCCGCTTGGCGATCAAGGGTCGTGCGATAGAGGTGCCGAGCAGATACTGGCCTTCGTACAAAGTGTTGGCGCGGAACATTGGGAACACGAAATCGCGGACGAATTCCTCGCGCAGATCGTCGATGAAGATGTTCTCCGGCTTGACACCCATCGCCAGGGCCTTTGCGCGCGCCGGCGCCAGCTCCTCGCCCTGGCCGAGATCGGCGGTGAAGGTGACGATCTCGCAGGCGTACGTCTCCTGCAGCCATTTCAGGATGATGGAGGTGTCGAGCCCGCCAGAATAGGCGAGCACGATTTTTTTCACGGGTGCGGTCATGGGCGCTACATAGCCGCGCGCGCGACGGCGCGCTACAGGCCTCTGGCGACTGCGCGACGGCTGCGGGCCGCTTGCGCGTCGCCCGCGATTGTATACATTGTATACACCTTCCAGAGGAGCGCTCCCATGGCCGATTCCGAAGTTCTCTCTATCCGCCTGCCGCGCAAGCTGAAGGCCAAACTCGAAAAACTCGCCAAACTCAGCGGCCGAAGCAAATCCTGGCACGCAGCCGAGGCGCTGGACGCTTATGTCGATTACCAGATGCCAATTGTGAAGAGTATTATTGAGGCACGTGACAATGCGCGTAACGGCGGGAGAACCTATACGTTGGAAGAAGTGAAGGCGCGTACAAGTAAGATCATTGAGCGAGCCCAGGCCAAGCAAGCGCAAAAGTGAGGCGGCTCGACTTCACGCCAGAGGCGCTGGCAGACCTCGTACAGATCACTGCTTTTATTTCCTTGGACAGCCCCGCAGCGGCTATCCGCGTGAGCGCGCGGTTCTTCGCGACCTTTGACAAGCTCGCCTTCATGCCGACTGCGCGCGCAGGTCGCAACGCCGGCACTTTCGAAAAACCCGTGCGCGGCTTGCCCTACATCATTGCATTCGAACTGCCGGACAAAATAACGCTGCGCATTCTCCGCGTCATTCACGGCGCCCGCGACTGGCCAGCGGGCCGCTGGCCGGAGGAGTGATGGCGGCGGCCCCCCCTCGCAGGCGGCCACCGCCGCATGCGCCCCAAAATCGCCGCGGCCGCGCAACAAACCCGCAATCGCGCTGCAAAACAGCCGCTTTAGAGCTCAGGCAGGCGGGAATCCTGGAGCGCCATCGCCATAAACCACAAGGTCATCTGTCCACCCTCACCCTCGCCTTCTTGAACCTGGCAGCGGCGATGTTCCCCGGCACTGTGACGTGAGCGCCGGTTCCGTTCTGCCGCGAACGCCTCTAAGGCTCCTCGCGGGAGGCAGAGATGGCGCTGTTTGCGCGGCTCGAACGCGAAATTCGTTTCATCGGCGGCATGGCGCGCACGCTATGGGCCGTGCGGAAGATTGCGCCGGATTCCGACGTGCTGATCTGCGACGATTGGGAAGCAGCGTGCGCCAAATACGCCGACCACACAGCCCTGGAATTCGAGGGCGAGCACTGGACCTATCGCCAGCTTGACGCGGTCGCTAACCGGTTCGCGGCCTGGGGCTTGGCGCAAGGGGTGACCCGCGGCGACGCGGTGGCGCTGCTCTTGCCCAACCGGGCCGAATACGTTCCCGCCTGGATGGGGCTGGCGAAAATCGGCGCGGCCGCCGCGTTGATCAACAACAACCTCACCGGCGCGGCGCTGGCGCACTGCCTCTCCATCTCCGGCGCCAGCCACGTCATCACCGATACCGAGAGCCTGGCCGCGATCGGGACCATCCGCGCGGGGTTGGCGCGGCCGTTGACGTATTGGGTGATCGACGCGCAGGGAGACCTCGGCGAAAACCAGCGGCGGCTCGATCTGAAAGAGCCGAAGCTGGCGCCGGATGCGCCGCCGCCGAGCCTCCGCGCCGGAATCAAGGCGCGCGACACTGCGCTCTATATCTACACGTCCGGCACCACCGGCATGCCAAAAGCGGCAAAGATCGCCCACACGCGCGCGCAGCTTTACATGCGTGCATTCGCCGGCGCGACCAACACCAAGGCCGCCGACAAACTCTATTGCGCGCTGCCGCTCTATCATTCCACCGGCGGTCTTTGCGGCGTTGGCGCGGCCTTGCTCAACGGCGCGACCCTGGTGCTGCGGCGCAAATTCTCGGCTTCGCACTTCTGGGACGACATCGTCGATCAGGGTTGCACGGTGTTTGTGTATATCGGCGAACTATGCCGTTACCTCGTCAACCAGCCGCCGCACGCAAAGGAACGCGCGCACAAATTGCGCCTTGGGTTCGGCAATGGGCTGCGGCCCGAAGTATGGAGCGAACTCGAGACCCGCTTCGGGCTCACGCGTATGCTCGAATTCTATGGCTCCACCGAGGGCAACGTCTCGCTGTTCAATTTCGACGGCAAGATCGGCGCTGTCGGGCGCGTGCCGCACTATTTGCGCAAACGTTTCGAAGTGAAACTCGTGCAGTTCGACATCGACACTGAAGCGCCGGTACGCGGACCAGACGGATTCTGCATCGCCGCACCCATGGGCGAAGCAGGCGAAGCCATCGGCCGCATCAAGGATGACGCCCGCGCCGGCTATTCCGGTTATGCCGACAAATCCGCTTCTGAGAAGAAGATCCTCCGCGACGCGTTCGAGCCTGGCGATGCCTGGTTCCGCACCGGCGATCTCATGCGCGAGGATGGAGAAGGATATTTCTATTTCGTCGATCGCCTCGGAGACACCTTCAGGTGGAAGGGCGAGAATGTCTCGACTACGGAAGTCGCCGAAGCCATCGCCCGCTATCCGGGCGTCGCCGAAGTCAACGTCTATGGCGTGCAGATCAAAAATCTCGACGGCCGCGCTGGCATGGCCGCGATCACGCCTGGGGAAGGCTTCGACCTCGTGGGCCTGCGCGATTTCCTGGTGCGCGAACTGCCGGCCTATGCACGGCCGCTCTTCATCCGCATTCAGCCGGCGATCGAAACCACCGGCACTTTCAAATATCGCAAAACCGATCTTGTACGCGACGGCTTCGACCCCGCCAACACCGAACACCGCCTCTATTTCGACCATCCCGTCGCGCATCGCTACGAGGCGCTCTCGCGCGAACTATATGCCGAGATTCAAGCCGGCCGATTCAAACTCTGAGCCTCGAACACGGCAGCGTATCCGGACCCGACGCGCTCCAAGCGGCCCCTCTTCCCATACGCCTGCTCCAGCACCTCCGGCGTCAGCGCCGCCTCTGGCGCGCCCTCCGCAAGCAATCGCCCCTGCGCCATCACCGCCACGCGATGCGCCGCATGCGCCGCCAGCGCGACATCGTGCGTCGAGAACAAGACCGCCGCGCCGCGCTTCGCGTGTGCTTGAAGAATCTCGGCCACCCCTAGAGCTTGTGCCGGATCGAGTCCGGCGCTCGGCTCATCCAGCATCAGCAGCGGCGCTTCTTGTGCGAGCGTGCGTGCGAGGTGCACGCGCAACTTCTCGCCGCCGGAAATCTCATCCATGCGCCGCGCACGAAGCGCGCCAAGCCCGCACGTCTGGATCGCCGCATCGACGGCGGCCTGGTCGCGCGGCCCGAGGCGATCCGGTGCGCCGCCATGAGCGTAGCGGCCCAGAGCGATCAGCGCCTCCACGCTGAGCGGCCAGATCGCTTGCGGGTGCTGCGGCAGATACGCTGCGCGCAAAGCTCGCGCGCGCGCCGAGAGCGCGCGGGGATCGTCCTCGCCCAAGCGCACCGCGCCTGACGCGAGCGGAATCAGGCCGAGCCCGGCGCGCAGCACGCTCGTCTTGCCGGCGCCGTTCGGCCCGAGCAACGCCACGATCTCGCCCGCGCCGACGGCGAGCGAAAAGTCCGCGAGCACGCGACGCTCGCCCAATTCCAAAGCCGCACGCTCGTAACAAAGCAACGCGCTCATGCATCGCCTCCACGCGAAGCGAGCCGCGCCGCAATCAGCGCGAACACCGGCCCGCCGACGAGGGCGGCCGCGACCCCCAGTTTCAGCTCCGTATCGGTGGGCAGGAGCCGCACGGCGATATCCGCGCACACAAGCATCGCCCCGCCCGCCAGCGCGCTTGGCAATAATAGTCGCGCCGGATCGTGCCCCACCATCGCGCGCACAAAATGCGGCGCGGCGACCCCCACAAACCCGATCACGCCCGCAACCGCCGTCGCCCCGCCCGCGCATGCGGCGGCGCCAAGAACCACGAGTGTGCGCGTTCGCAACAGATCGGCGCCAATCGCGGAAGCGGCGACCTCGCCGAGCGTAAGCGCTTGCAGACCGCGCGCGGACGCGAAGATCAGCGCCCCGCCTACAACAAGAAACGAGCCCGCCAACATCGCATCCGCAAGCGAGCGCCCCTCCACGGAGCCCAAGGTCCAATTCACCAAATCGGCAAGCGCGCCAGGGTTCGGCTCAATATTAAGCGCGAGCGCGATCCGGCCGCCCGCAAGTCTTAAGAGCCCTATCCCAATCAGCGCGAGGCTAGCAGGACCGCGCGCGCGCCAACCGAGCGCTGTTACGAGAGTCGCCGCCGCGAGGGCAAAGGCAACCGCCGCTATCGGTGCAAAGCCCATGAAGCCAAAAGCAAACGCAATCACCGCGCCAAGCGCTGCAAAGCCCGACAAACCCAAAACACCAGAATCCGCCAAAGGGTTGCGCAACAACCCCTGCAACGCAGCACCAGACAAACCCAAAGCCGCGCCAACCAGCCATGCTGTCAGCGCCCGCGGCAACCGCACTTCCCACACAATCGCCCGCGTGCGCACGTCGCTGGCGAACGGATCGGCGATCGGCACGGGGCCAAGCCAGAGCGCGGCGAGCAGCGCAGCGAGACTCAACGCCGTGAGTGCAGCAATGACCACGAACCAATTGTTCCGGAGACTCACGCAACACCCATTCCCGGATTCGCCGAAGGCGAAGTCCGGGACCCAGCATCGCTATGCGTCATGTTTATGGGCCCCGGAATGCCGCTTGGCGGCGTCCAGGGATGGGTGGGATCTGTAATCACAAGTGTCATGATGCACGCAACGCACGCGCAATGATTTCCGCCGCGTCGATCGCGGTCCAAGCCTCGCATGCCACCGACGCCGCCGGCAGGTTCACGGTGCGCGCATTGGCGACCATTCGGCGCAGCGCCGGATGACGCGATGGCGACCATGCGCTTGTCGCGGTGCGTCCCGTCTCGAAGAAGCCAAGCGCGATCAGTGCGGGCGGCGCCTCAATCATGCGCTCCAGCGGCAACACCGCCCACCCGGCTTGATCGCGAAGATTGCGCGCCCCAGCAGCCGCGATCACCTCATCCATCAACACGCCGCCGCCGGCGACAGCGCCGCCGGCCGAAAGATAGAGAACCGGCCTGCGCTCACGCGGCCAAGAAGCGCGCAAGCGTGCGAGGCGGTCGTCGAGGTCGCGCGCAATCGCCGCCCCACGCTCGCTATGTCCGATCGCGCGTGCGGCGCCGAGCAAATCTTCACGCGCGGCGGCGAAAGTAGCGGCATCGCCTACCTGCAACACCGGCACGCCGAAGCGCGCATAGGCCGCCTCTGCGTCCCACGACCCACCCCAATTGCGCACGACGAGATCGGGATCGAGCGCCAGCACCTCTTCCAGCGTCCCGCGCGTCTGGCGAATGCCGGTAGCGCGCTCGCGAAAATAGGAATCGTCGCGCTGCGATCCGCGCGAGAGCGCCGCGATCTGGTCGCGATCTGCGAGGGCAAGCACGAATTGGTCGGCGCAATAATCGAGGCTGACGATGCGGCGGGGTTGCGCTGCGGCGGGGGAAGTTAGGCAGCACAAAATAATGCTGCACAACAACCAACCCCCGTCATTCCGGGGTGCACGAAGTGCGAACCCGGAATCCAGGGGATCACAGAGCGCGGCGCTTGTGGCCCCTGGGTTCCGGGTATCGCTTCGCGATCCCGGAATGACGGGGTGCGTGTTTCCGTGTTTTGCGAGAGCAAACCATCGCGCCATCGCGCTGAACCAACCAAACCGCACGACGCTCTCCTTCCGGCGCAATCCCGCGCCACAGAGTTCATGTCGGCAGGTCTTCTGGCTTTGCGGGTCGTTGCTCTTCGGCCCCTTCCCGGAGCACGCACCGATGGCGCGCGCTCCAGTGGCTTGGCCTCGAACTCGCCGCTTACAGCTGCGGGCGCAGCCGCGGTTTTGCACCGCGTTCCCTGTTAGTCCTCGATGAGGAACCGACGCGGCGATGCTACATCGGCATGGGGCGCGAAGGAAGCAGAAACCAACGCCAAAACATCCAAGTAGGAGCGCGCCGCTCCGCGGCGCGCTCCTACTTCCAGGCATCGTGCGCGCTCGCGCCGATCGAGCAGGCGGCCGCGCAGCTGGAGGAATGGGTCAACGCATAAGCGGGCGCCAGTGTCTCAAGGGTGGAGCGCGCCGCTCCGCGGCGCATAAGCGCCAACGTTCGCAGGTCCACGCGGTAGGGGCACGCAAAGAGCAGAGCGTACTTAACCGCTCGCGCCGGGCGCCGCCATACGCTCGACAGGCGCAATGTTAGGGTTATCAAATCCTGAAATAATCTCCCCAAATGAGAGCCGCAGGGTCGCGCTCTCCAAGATCGCTCAAAGGCTCGCAACCGTACTCTCTTCGTGGTCTTTTGACTGCGGAGGGTTGGGCAATGACCGAGAAAGTGTACCGGCCGCGCGCTGTTGGCGTGGCGCGGCGCGACATGTTCGCAAGTGTGGCGGGTCTCACCGCCGCGGGAATGATCGGGGCGTGTAGCGGCGCAAGCGAAGGCGGTTATCGCACCGCCGGCGCCATCGATCGCCGGCGCATTGCGCGCGTGTTCGACGATCCAGTGCTGGAAGCGGGACGCCTGCTCAAGGAAGCCGCCGAAATTGAGCACGATTTGATGGTGCAATACCTCTATTCAGCATTCTCTCTGAAGCCGGAGTTCGCCGAACTTGTGGGCTATGGCGCGCCGGAATCGAATTCCGTCCTGGGCGTGGCGATCCAAGAAATGCAGCACCTGCGTGCTGTTAATGCATTGCTGAGCGAACTTGGCTTCTCTCCGGTTCTGTCGCGCCATGACTTCCCCGAGGAAGTCAGCATTTACCCGTTTCAGTTCCGGCTGGAGCCGATGGGCGTCGAGAGCCTGGCCAAATACGTCTATTGCGAAGCGCCGCCGGATGCGCTGGTTGCGCGGACACTGGAAGACGAACTCTTCATTCGTAAATTGTCCGCCGCCATCGGCGCCGACCCGCGCCCGAACCATGTCGGCAGCCTCTATGATGCGGTTATCGACGTAGTCGCCGAGGTTGGCTCGACGAGCGATCTGCTCGCGAACCCAGAGCAATGGCTCAGCGACCTCAACGCCATCAAAGGCGAAGGCGAGCGCGACCATTACCTCTTCTTCCGCGGGCTGTTCGAATCCACCAATCCGCTGCTGACGAACAACCGCCCGGTCGATGTCTGGGCGTTGGGAAAGAACCACCCCCACTACCCTGCCCTGAATTTGGCAAGCGATCCGACCGCCTATCCCAGCCACCCGCGCTCGATCCAAGATCCCAATGTGCGCTCGCTGGCCTGGTTGGGGAACCTCACCTACTGGCTCACGCTGGCGATGCTCGATCTTGGTTACCGCGATCACCGCCTGGACATGCGCGGGTCCGTGCAAGGGCTGATGCTAGGGCCAGTGCTTTCGTTGGCGCGGGCGCTTCCCGAACACGGAACCGGCCTGCCGTTCGACCCCCTGAGCATGAGCGAGAACATGTGTCCAAGCCGTGCATGCGGATTGCGCGGCGCACGTCGGCTCGCACACGAAGCGATCGCATCGGCGCGCAAGCATGAAGCAATCCTGCCTGCTGATTTCCCGCTCGCGCCGATCGAGCAGGCGGCCGCGCAGCTAGAGGAATGGGCGAGCGCATAAAGGCACGCCCTCCGGCGCGCCTCAATGCCCGCGCCAGACTTCCTCCACCCGCGCGTCGCGGCCGCAACGCCAGCGGTAATAGCGATATTGAACTGAGTTCTTCTCGTAATAATCCTGGTGGTATTCTTCAGCGGTCCAGAAGCGCGAGGCCTCGCGAATCGGCGTCGCGACCTGACGGCCAAGCGCGCGCTGCGTCTCCGCGAGGGACGCTTCCGCCTCGGCCCTCTGCGTGGGCGTGACGAAGATCGCCGGCGCGTAGCTGGGGCCGCGATCGCAGAATTGGCCGCCCGCATCGAGCGGATCGTGATGGCGCCAGAAATGATGCAAGAGCTGCGCGTAGCTGACGCGGCTGGGATCGTAGGTTACGAGCACGGCTTCGGTGTGACCTTCGTGGTAGCGGTAGGTCGGGTTCTCCAATTCGCCGCCACTATATCCAGAGACCGCCTCGATCACGCCGTCCAGATGCTCGAAATCGCTCTCGACGCACCAAAAGCAGCCACCGGCGAAGATCGCCTCGGCGCGCGCGCCGTCGACAGGCGGTTGCGGTTGCGCCTCCGAGGGCGAGCACGCCGCCAGCGCCAAACCCAAACCCAACGCCGCCATCCAACGCATCGCTTCGCTCCTGTGCCGACCCATGATACGTCTGCGCCCCTGATCCGGTTGCATCTCGTAACCCGTTCCCGATAGCAAGCGAACCTACGGTGCATGGAATAATGTCTGAACGAGACAACCATCCACCCATCCCCGGAGATTGCGAAGCAATTGTCCGGGGCCCAAGATCACGAATGCCAAGATCACGAATGCCAAGATCACGAATGATTGTGTTTATGGGCCCCGGACTTGGCGCAAGCGCCAATCCGGGGATGGGTATCTGTGCGCCATGCTTCAACGATAGCGAGTGCTAGCCTATGACCGAGAGCCCGCCGGAGCCGGCGAAGAAATCGCTGGCGCGTTTCGCGCCTATCCTGCTGGTCGCGGCCGGATTGGCCCTCGCCTTTGCGTTCCGGGTACATGAATATTTGTCGCTCGAGGCGCTCTATCGGCAGACCGCCGCGCTCGATGCGTTTGTGGCGCGCAATTACGTCGCGGGGATTGCGCTGTTCATGCTGATCTATGGATTGGCGGTGGCGAGTTCTATCCCCGGCGCCAGTTTCCTAACTTTGAGCGGCGGCTTCCTGTTCGGGACCTGGATCGGCGGCGCCGCGGCCTGGATCGCAGCGACCATCGGCGCCACGCTCATTTTCCTCGCGGCGCGCACCGCGTTCGGCGATGCGCTGCGCGCTCGCGCCGGCGGATGGCTCACGCGCCTTGGCGATGGCTTTCGCGAGAACGCGTTCAATTACCTGCTAGCGCTGCGGCTGACGCCAATTGCGCCGTTTTTCGTGGTCAATCTCGCTCCCGCCTTTTTTAACGTGAAGCTCCGCGATTATGTGCTGGCGACGTTGATCGGCATGATCCCCGGCGCGTTTGTTTACGCTTCCGTCGGCGCAGGCTTACGCGCTGCACTGCAAACTGGCGCGGTCGTCGATCCAAGCGAGGCGGCGCGCGCGATCCTATTCTCGCCAGCCGTGTTCGGGCCGGTGCTGGCGCTCATTGCGCTCGCCCTGCTGCCAATCGCGCTGAAAGCGTTGCGCCGGGGGCGCGCCTGATGGCTGTGCGGAACTACAAACCCGATCTCTGCATCATCGGCGCGGGCTCGGCGGGGCTTTCGCTTGCGGCGGGCGCGGCGCAGCTCGGTCTTTCGGTCGTCCTGTTCGAAGCTGGCGAAATGGGCGGCGATTGCTTGAATTATGGCTGCGTGCCGTCGAAAGCGCTGATCGCGGCGGCGGCGCAAGCGCAAGCCATGCGCGAGACGCACAAATTCGGGATCGCCGCCACCGAACCTGTCCTGGACTGGCCGCGAGTGAAGGCGCATGTGAAAGGCGTCATCGCCGCCATCGCGCCGAACGATAGCCAGGCGCGCTTCGAAGGCCTTGGAGTCGTCGTCTTCCGCGAGCGTGCGCGCTTTGCCGATGCGGCGAGTGTGGAATCCGAAAGCACACGCGTTCGCGCCAGGCGCACGATTATCGCCACCGGCTCGCGCGCGGCAATGCCGCCAATCCCCGGCCTTAATGAGGTTGGCGCGCTCAGCAACGAAACCATTTTCGACATCGACGCATTGCCGCGCCATCTGATCGTGCTCGGCGCTGGCGCGATTGGCGTGGAATTGGGACAAGCCTTCCGCCGCCTCGGCTCGCAAGTGACCATCGTCGAGGCCGCCGCCGCGCTTGCAGGCGCCGACCGCGAAGCGGCGGGGATCGTGCTGGCGCGGCTGCGGGCGGAAGGCGTTGAGGTACTCGAGGGCTGGCGCGCCGCCAAGGCGGAGCGGAACGCGGACGGCGTCACGCTGGCGCTTGAGGGTCCGTCAACTCGAACCATCGCCGGTTCCCACCTGCTCGTCGCCGCAGGCCGCAAGCCCAATTTCGACGGACTCAATCTCGAAGCCGCCGGCATTGCTTTCGACAAACGCGCTATCGCAACCTCGCCGACGCTGCGCAGCACAACCAATCCCAATGTGTGGGCGCTCGGCGACGCGGCCGGCGGCGGGTTCACCCACAGCGCCGGCTGGCACGCCAGCGTGTTCGTGCGCAACGTTCTGTTCAAGGCGCACACGAGGGCCGATGCGCTGCCAATGCCGGCCGTGACTTATTGCGATCCCGAGCTCGCCCAGATCGGCCTCACCGAAGCACAAGCGCGCCAGCAATTCGGCGACCGCGTGACAGTCACGCGCGTGGATTTCCACGATAACGACCGCGCGCAGGCGCAGCGCGATACCGAGGGCTTCTGCAAACTCGTGATCGGCAAAGGCGCGCGATTGCTTGGCGCGACCATCGTGGGCGCGGAAGCCGGAGAACTGATCGCGCCGCTGGCTCTGGCCATGGCGAGCAAGCTCGGCGTACGCGCGCTGACGTCGCCGGCGCTGCCCTACCCAACGCGCGCCGAAATCATCAAACGCGCGGCTGGCGCCTATTTTACGCCGACGCTGTTTTCCAAAGGCACGCGCGCGCTGGTTGGGGCGTTGAAACGGATACCGTGAAACTGAGTTGGACCGCGCCGCTCAAGCCGCCCGCGCGCAACATCACCAGCGCGCCGACAAGCCGCCCCGAAGCGGCGGCCCGTCGAGCAAGCGGATGCGCGGACCTTCGCGCGCCGGCTCGAGCATGAGCGCGCTCAGCGCCCACACCAAGGCGTCGGCGCGATCCAGCAAACCCTCGCTTTCCGACACGCCAAGCGCCATGAGTTCTTCTTCCAGCGCCGGAAATGCGCCGCAATGGGTCACGCGACCCTGCTCGTACAATGCCGCGATCGGTTCGGCACGCGCGCGTTTGCCGCGGCTTGCGTGCACCAGCCGCACCGGGCACGGCGCGCCCGCGCTCGCCAACGTCGCACGCACCATATCGCCGCCCTGATTGGCCTCGGCGACGATCTCTGCTGCGCCGAATTCAGCGGCCGCTTCCGCCGCGCGGCTCGCCCAGCCGAGCGGGCTCAAGCCAAGCGCCGATCGATCGGCCAGCACATAGGCGCGGGTTCCCTTGCGCGCAGCCACGACAATGCCGCACGCAGCGCCGCCATAGCCGGCAGGAGGATCGACAGCCACGACCACACGCTCGAGCGCTTCGGGCCTCGCACCGCGAGCGGCTTGTACATCTTCAGCGCGCCACAACGCGCCGTCGCCATCGAGCAGAAGACCCTCGAGTTCCTGCGCCGCCAGACGCGTGCCGCCATAGAGTGCTGCCAGCCCGTCCAGAAACGAAGGCGCCAGATGGGCCGCGTTCACAGCGGTGGGCGCCTGCGTCAGCTTACAGCCTGGCTCCGCGCGAAGTTGGCGCAGCGCCGGGATCGGCTTCGGCGTGGTTGTCACAACGAGCTGTGGATTGGCGCCGCGCCGCAATGCCATGCGCAGGATCGCCAGCGTTTCGCTGGGCCTCGGCCAGATGCAGAATTCATCGGCCCATGCCGCTTCGAATTGCGGTCCGCGCAAGCGCTCGGGCTCTTCGGCCGAGAACGCATACGCCACAGCGCCGTTATGCCACAACAGGCGCCGGCGCGAGCGTTCGTACCAGGGCCGCTCCCGCCCAGGCAGGTTGCGCAGGCCCGACGGTCCGTCAACCATCACTTCGCGCACGTCGTGCTGGGTGGGACCGACGAGCGCATAGATGCCAGGCTTGGCTTCCGCGCGCGCCGCGAGCCACTCGGCGCCAGCGCGGGTCTTGCCGGCGCCGCGGCCACCCTGGAACAGCCAGGTCGACCAAGGGGATTTCGGCGCACATTGCGCGCGGTGAGCGATCTTCTTCCACGCGCTGACTGCGTCCACGCCCTTGCCTTCAACTTCGGCGGCGCTTGGAAATGGATGCAGGGGCGGCGGCGGATCAACTGCCATGTGGTGGGCCTTGCACCATTTCTGCTTCGACGCTCGCTTCCGGATCGCATCGACGCTCATGCCGTAATGCTTGGACACCGCCGACGCGGTGTAGCCGGCGAGATAATCGCGCCGCGCCTGCGCCCACAGCTCTTCGCTGTGATGGCGGCGGATGGTGACGGTGCGCTTGGGATTGTTCTCGGGTTCCATGCGCGGATTGTAACCCCGCCCGAACTCGGTCGGATTGGCGGCGCACTGGCCCGCTTTTATTGTTGTGTTTTCATATGCTTGACGGAACTTGTTCCGTGGGCAGGCAGAAGCTTATCCCCGGTATTGACGACTGGGAGCCTTCCGGCTCGCCCGCGCGGAACGGAGGCCCGCGGTCCAACCTGAATCCGTGGACTTGAATTTTCGTCCACCTTTAGCCAACGATCGTGCATGGGAACGAAGGGCTGGCACAGGCGCGGCTACCTTCCGCACTACGACGGCTATGAGCTATCGCAGCACGTCGTGCTTCGACTGCACGACGCCGTTCCACCCGGAGCGCAAGACGGCGACGACGTACTCGACAGGCATTTCGGCTCGACGCTACTTCGGGTGGAGGGCTGCGCCTGCATCGTGGCGGAGGCGTTGCTGCACATGGATGCGGAGCGCTACTTCCTCCAGGCTTGGTGCATCATGCCCAACCACGTCCACGTCTTGCTAGCGACCACCAAGACACACGAACTTGGCGGCGTGGTGCGCTCGTGGAAGGCTTATTCAGCCGCGCGCATCAACAAGCTCCTGGGTCGAAGGGGCGCGGTATGGGCGCGGGACTATTTCGATCGCTATATACGCGATGAGAAACACTTCGAGACCACGAAGCGCTACATCGAAATGAACCCAGTCGCAGCAGGCTTGTGCGACAGGCCTGAAGATTGGCGATTTGGTTCGGTTGGTTGGAAATAGTAATATTGTCGCCGGGTTGGACCGCGAGCCTTCAGGCTCGCTCTTGCAGCACCGTGCGGGCGTGCGGGGCTGAAGCCCCGCGGTCCTAATCACCAATATTGTCGCCGGGTTGGCTCGCTCTTGCTTGCCCCCCCCTAAACATCAACCTCCGCATCCAGTGCATTCGCCTGGATGAAGTCGCGTCGCGGTTCGACCACGTCACCCATGAGCTTGGTGAAGAGATCGTCGGCGTCGTCGCCATGCTCGACCTTTACCTGCAGCAGCGCGCGGGCGTCGGGATCGAGGGTGGTTTCCCAGAGTTGCTCGGCGTTCATTTCGCCAAGGCCTTTGTAGCGGGCGATGGTGAGGCCTTTGCGGCCGGCTTCTTCGACTGCTTTCAACAATGAGAGCGGGCCGTGCACGGGCGTTACGTCGCCGCCGCGCCGCACCAGGCCAGGCTTTTCGTACGCTTCACGCACGCTTGCGGTGCGTTCGGCCAGCCGGCGCGCATCGGTGGAGCCCAGCAGCAATCGATCGAGCACGACACGCTCAGCTACCGAGCGAACCACGCGCTCGACCACGAGCGCATGATCGGGATCGAAGCGGCCGCTCCAACTAGCTTCGCCTTCTTCAGCCAACAGATTGAGCCGAAGCGCGGTTTCCTTCGCTTGTGCTTCGCCAGCGCCCGGCGCGAACGCGCCCGCGAGCGCGGCCTGCTCCAGCACCGCATCGGGCGCGCGCTGGTGCAGGCGGTTGATCAGCGCTTCCACCGCCATGGCTTCGCGCGCCACGCGCTTCAGATCCTCGCCGGCGATCTGTTCGCCGCCGCCGGTCTCGAACACGGCGCCCGCCGCGCCCTCTTCGATCAGATAGGATTCGAACTCCGCTTCATCCTTCAAATAGCGCCCGGCCTTACCCTTGGTGGCTTTGTAGAGCGGCGGCTGGGCGATGTAGAGATAGCCGCCATCGATCAGGCTCGGCATTTGCCGGTAGAAGAAAGTGAGCAGCAAAGTGCGGATGTGGGCGCCGTCGACGTCGGCGTCGGTCATGATGATGATGCGGTGGTAGCGCAATTTGGCGAGATCGAACTCGTCGCGGCCGATGCCGGCGCCGAGCGCGGTGATCAGCGTGCCGACCTGTTCGCTGGCCAGCATCTTGTCGAAGCGCGCGCGTTCGATATTGAGAATTTTGCCGCGCAACGGCAACACCGCCTGATATTCACGGTTGCGCCCTTGCTTGGCCGAGCCGCCGGCGCTGTCGCCTTCGACGATGAACAATTCCGACTTCGCCGGGTCCTTCTCCTGGCAATCGGCGAGCTTGCCGGGGAGCGAGGCGACATCGAGCGTAGATTTGCGCCGCATTTCGCGGGCCTTGCGCGCGGCTTCGCGCGCGGCGGCGGCTTCCACGATTTTCGCCATTATCAATTTCGCGGGCGCGGGATTTTCCTCGAACCAGGACGAAAGCGCCTCAGCCACAAGACTTTCGACTGCGGGCCGCACTTCGGAGGAAACCAATTTGTCCTTCGTTTGCGAGGAAAACTTCGGGTCGGGCACTTTTACCGAGAGCACCGACGTGAGGCCCTCGCGCGCGTCCTCGCCGGTAATGTCGACCTTTTCCTTCTTGGCCATGCCGCTCGATTGCATGTAGCCGGTGATCACGCGGGTTAGCGCGCCGCGGAAGCCGGCCTGGTGGGTGCCGCCGTCGCGCTGGGGGATGTTGTTGGTGAAGCAGAGTTCGGCGGCGTGGTAGCCGTCGTTCCATTGCATCGCCACTTCGATGGCGATGTTGTCCTTCTCGGCATTGATGTAGATCGGCTCGATGATCGCAGTGCGCGAGCGGTCGAGGTGGGTGACGTAAGCCTTGACGCCGCCTTCGTAGTAGAGCGTCTCCTCGAACGGCTCCGGGCCGCGCAGATCGGCGAAATGGATCGAGACGCCGGAATTGAGAAACGCGAGTTCGCGCAGGCGGTGCTCAAGCGTTTTCCGGTCGAACTCGACCATGGTGAAGGTTTGCGTCGAGGGCAGGAAGCGCACGCCGGTGCCGCGCTTGGGCTTGCCGTTTGCGAGCGGGGCGGGCCCCACTTCCTTCAGCGGGGCCACCGCGTCGCCATGGGCAAAGCGCATGTAATTGTGCTTGCCGTCGCGCCAGATGTTGAGGTCGAGCCATTCGGACAGCGCGTTGACCACCGACACGCCGACGCCATGCAGACCGCCCGACACTTTGTAGCTGTTCTGGTCGAATTTTCCGCCCGCATGCAGCTGGGTCATGATCACTTCGGCGGCGGAAATCCCTTCGCCTTCGTGGATATCGGTGGGGATGCCGCGGCCGTCGTCGGTCACTTCGGCGCTGCCATCGGGGTGGAGGGTGACGGTGACGGTCTTGGCGTGGCCGGCCAACGCCTCGTCGATGGCGTTATCGACCACCTCATAGACCATGTGGTGCAATCCGGAGCCATCGTCCGTATCGCCAATATACATCCCCGGCCGTTTTCTCACCGCATCTAAGCCCTTGAGAACCTTGATGGATTCAGCGCCGTATTCCGGCGCCGCTTGGGGAGCGGGTTGGGCTGCGGTCATGGGGTGTGAATCGGGTTGGAGAACATGTCCCAATATAGGGATTGAAGCCGGAAAAGTCTCGGTTTTTGATGGGTTTTAGAGCCGCGCCAGCATCGCGGAAACGAACGGCGCCGCGAGCCAAACCGCGCCAGCCAACGCCACCGCGCCCAGCAATAGCCAGAGCCCATCGCGAGCGGTCATGCCAAGGCCGAAAAACACCACCGCCAGCCCCGGGGCCAGAGGTGCGAACGGGATCAATCCCAGCGGAAACGTGATCAGCGCCGCGGCGATGCAGAACAGCGCGATCAGGTTCACAAATGGCGGCCGCGACAGAACCTGAAGCCGCGGGCGCAGCAGCCCGTCGATGCGCCCCGACCAATCGCGCGCTTCGCGCACGCCGAGGCGCACCAAGGCGCGCGGCGCCTTCACGCTCTGCACCCAGGCCGGCAGCCATACGTGTTTGAAGCCCAGCGCCATCTGCCCGGCAATCAGCAGCGTCAGCGCCGCCGCGAGCCAAGTCATCCCCGGCATGATCGTCGCCGGCGAAATCGCGAACAGGCCGATGATCAGCAGCAGCGGGCCAAACGATTGCCGGCCAACCGCGTCGAGCAATTCGCCGAGGCTCATGTCCTTGGGCTTTGCGCCCTCCTCGCCGATTTGCGTCTGCACTTCGTCGAGCACTTCGCTGAGCGTGTCGGGCTCGTCATCTGTATCCATCAGGCGGCGATCCGCACAGGCAGCGTTTCGTAGCCGTGCACAAACGAGGACAGCACGCGCCGCGGCTCACCCACGACATCGATGTTGTCGAAGCGCTTCAGGATTTCCTCCCAAACGATCCGCAGCTGCATTTCACCCAAGCGATTGCCGACGCAGCGATGAATGCCGAAGCCGAACGAGAGGTGGCGGCGCGCGTTTTCCCGTTCGATGTTGAAGGAATTCGCATCGGAAATGACATCCTCGTCGCGATTGCCGGAAATGTACCACATCACCACTTTATCGCCCTTCTTGATGCGCTGCCCGCCCAATTCCGTATCCTGGAGCGCGGTTCGGCGCATGAACGCAAGCGGCGTTTGCCAACGGATCGTCTCCGACACCAACGAGGGGATCAAAGCGGGATTGGCGCGCAGTTTGACAAATTGCTCAGGCCATTTGCTGAGTGCATAGAGCGAGCCGGTGATGGAATTGCGCGTGGTGTCGTTGCCGCCCACGATCAGCAGCACGAGATTGCCGAGAAATTCCTGCGGCGGCATGTCCTTGGTGCTCTCGCCATGCACGAGCATGGAGATGAGATCGGGCCTTGGCGGCTCCTTGGCGCGGCGATTGCGAAGCTCGGTGAAGTAGCCAAGGCACTCCATCAACTCGGCGCGGCGCTGCTCTTCGCTATCGACGATGCCCGAGCCCGGCGCCGCGGTGGCGACGTCCGACCAGCGCGTCAGCTTGCGGCGATCTTCCCAGGGAAAATCAAACAACGTCGCCAACATTTGCGTCGTCAGCTCGATGGAGATTTTATCGACCCAATTGAACACCTCGCCGCGCGGAGTTTCGTCCAGGAGCCTTCCAGCGCGCTCGCGGATAATGGGTTCGAGATTGGCCAGATTATTCGGCGCCACGATGGGGCTAACGGTTTTGCGCTGCACATCATGCTTGGGCGGATCCATGGCGATGAACATCGGCAGCGGAAAATCTTCCTCCGGATCGAACAACGTGATCGAAGGTTCAGAGGAAAAAATCTGGTGATTGGTCTCCACCGTCATGATGTCGTTGAACTTGGTCACCGACCAATACGGGCCGTTCAGGCTGTCTGGGCAATAATGCACCGGCGCTTGCTTGCGCAGGCGTTCGAAGAACGGCCAGATGGTATCGTCACGGAAGCGCTCGGGACGGGAAACATCGAGCGTGCGCAGATCGGCCGACCACGCATCTTCGTTCGGATCATAGTTGAAAACGTAATCTTCGTTGCGCATGGGAGGACTCC
>CADEEA010000004.1 GCA_902826245.1 uncultured Alphaproteobacteria bacterium
TAGAGCATCTGACTTTTAATCAGGGGGTCGCGGGTTCGAATCCCGCCGGGCTCACTTTGTGCACCTACCGCTCAGAACCGCGCGCAGCGGGTTCCGTTAGTCCGTCGCCGGTAGGCGCAGGCGCGCTTCAAGACCGCCGAGCGCGCTGCGGCCAAAACTTATTTCGCCAGCATAGAGTTCAACCGTCTCCAGCAGGATTGAGAGCCCAAGCCCCTGGCCTGGCGCGGCCTCATCCAAGCGCGCGCCGCGTGCTTTTGCGCGGGCGATGTCGGCTTCAGAGAGCCCCGGGCCGTCATCCTCGACGATAATATCGAGCACGCCTTTGACATCCGCCGGCGCGCGCACGCGCACCACGACTTGGCTTTTCCCATACTTACAGGCGTTGTCGATCAGATTGGCGGCCATCTCCAGGAGATCCTCGCGCTCGCCACGAAATGTGAGGTCGCCTTCCACTTCGAGTGAAATATCCATCGCTTTCGCGTGATCGTATTTCTGCTCCATCATGAAGACGAGGTCGCTCAAATTCTGGTTGACCGGCGTACGATATGCGATGGTGGCCGCTTGCGGTCCGGCGCGAGCGTCTGCGCGGGCCGCGACCCGCGCGCGACGCAATTGGCGCTCGACGAAGCTTTCCATCTCCTCGACCGATTGCTTCAGCACTGAATCGCCCGCGCGGCCCTCGGCGGCGGCGTTCTTCAACACCGCTATCGGCGTCTTCAGCGCGTGCGCTAGATTGCCGACATGGCGGCGCGCGCGCTCCACCACTTCACGATTGTGATCGATCAGCGCGTTGAGCTCGCCTGCTACCGGCAGGAGTTCGGCTGGGTATTCCCCGTTCAAACGCTCGGAATCCCCGCGGCGGACTGCTGCGATATCGTTAGTGAAATCGCGCAGCGGGCGCAAACCCACCCACACCTGCAGCGCGGCCAACCCCGCAATCACGAAGGCGCAAAACAGCATGAACAGCGCGATCGCCGGCGCCAACAGCGTGTTGGTGTCGGCCAAGATCGCGCCCGAGGCGACCCCGACCACAAACAAATAATCGCCGTCGAGGCCTGGAATGCGCGCCACCCGGGCGACGACGCGCAGAGATTCCCGGTCTGGGCCGGGTAGATTTATGAAATGCGGCTGCGCAGATGTGGCCGACGCCGTCAGCCGCCGCGCCGTGGCGGCGTCGATGTCGATCGCAACGTCAACCAAAGAAGGCGAGATGTAGCGCACGATGAGGCGCGCATCGGGTTCGATTTTCGCAATTTGGAAATAGCGGCCGCTCAGGCCGCGCATGTAGCGTGGATCGTACGGCAGATCGCGCAAGGCGATGTCGCCTTCGCTCAGGCCTGGAATGGCGTTCGAGATCAGATCGTCGGCCACGCTCTCGATCTGCGGATCGATCAGCAGGCGCATGAGTTCACGATTGAACTGGGTGTAAGATATCCACGCCACCAGAGCGAGGCCGGCGACACTGAGAATTGCGATCGCAAGCAGGCGCGCGGCCAGCGACCGTTTTATCAGGTTGACGAAATCCCGCAGCGCCGATTGCGGCGTCACTGTTGCTCGGCAGGGTTGACCAAACGGTAGCCCAGGCCCTTCTCAGTGATGATGCGCTCGCTGCCGATCTTGCGCCGCAGAATGCCGACGAACACTTCGATCGTGTTGGAATCGCGCTCGTGATCCTGGGCGTAGATTTTCTCGGTGAGCTCGGTGCGCGAGACGATACGCCCGGCATGGTGCATCAAATAGTCGAGCACCTTGTATTGATACGCCGTCAGCTTGATCGGCACGCCGTTCACCGTCACCTGGCCGGTCGCGGAATTGAGACTAAGATCGCCCACTTCGAGCACGGAGGATTTGTGATCGGTCTGGCGGCGTACGTTGGAACGCACACGCGCCAGCAATTCCGCCATGTGGAACGGCTTGGTGACGTAATCGTTGGCGCCGAGATCCAGCCCCTCGACCTTCTCACTCCAGCGGTCGCGCGCAGAGAGGATCAGCACCGGATGGGTGCGCCCCTCCTTGCGCCACGCTTTGAGTACGCTGAGGCCGTCGACTTTGGGCAGCCCCAGATCGAGGATGGCGATGTCGTAGGGCTCGGTCTCGCCGAGGAATTGCCCGTCTTCGCCGTTGTCGGCGGTGTCGACTGTGTAGCCGGCGTCGGTCAGCGCGGAGGCGAGTTGCTCCCGGAGGTTCTTGTCGTCCTCAACCACCAGAACCCGCATGCGATCTCCCCAAAAGCGCCTAACGCAAACGCCCGCTTACGGCGTCGACGCGGAATTCCTCGATGGTGACCCCATCGGCCATCCGCCAGCGGATGACATAGACAGGGCGATCCCCATCCTCAAGCCGGTGGCCGACATAGGCGCCGCCGAAACGAGCGCGCAGCATGTCCGACACCTCGCGGATCGGGCGCACGGCTTGGCGTTCCCGCTCCTGCCCCCGTTCCTGGGCCGGCATGATCCAGCCAGGCTGAACCGTCTGCGCCGCCGCCTCGGACGCGCCGATTGCGCCGATCAGGGCGAGCGTTGCGAGGAGAGAGGCTTTGACCATGGGCTGTGATCTACCAGCGCCGCTCTGAACGGGTCCTGAATAGTCTAGGCGGCCCGTGGGATCGGCTTGTAATGATCGGGATCGCTGGCGTCGATCACGAACGGAGGCTGCGACGCCGAAGCAAGGGTTCGGCGTGCAAGCTCCTCCATCTTCAGCATGTGGCCGGTTGTTTCGAGCACCTTGGCGCGAACCACGATTTCGGCTGCCTTATCGATCGGATTCTCTCCCCGTTCCCAGCGACCAATCGTCTGCACGTCCCGCCCCACAAGGGCCGCCAGTTCTGCCTGGGTTAGGCCGAACTCCGTACGGACAAAGCGCAGTTCGTTAGGCTGCATGCCGGATTCCTTGGCTGCGATCTCCATCATCAGGACATGATGAAGAAGGCCAACATTGGGGATCGTGATGACGTCCTCACCGTCGTCATCGGTGAGCACAGTCAGATCCTTGAGGATGACGTTATCGAGCCCGCATTCGTCATAGCGGTAGTCGATATTAACCCTCTTCATTTCTCATCTCTCCACATCACTGTTACGATCTTTAGGTTGCAATCCCCGTTCGGAATTACGACCGCCCTGACCGTTCTACGACCGCTATTGGGAGTCGTTCCCTCTATGCGGTATTTGAAGAACCCCTCCCGGGTGGCGGGAACAGGCTCCTCATAAACAAATCCTGTCTTCAACAAGTGGAGAAGGTCCCCCATGATGAGGTCCCGCTCCAAAAGTTGATCTTTTGCGTGCCTCGTTCGAGCCACGTTGAGCATTGGCGATTTTGCACACTCGTTGATGCGCCGGGTGGCCTCGGCAGGACTCCATTTTCCCGGACCACTCGCCATTGGAATCACCTATCACGATGATAGATAACGTCAGCTTAATTCCCTGTGAAGGGGTATGGATGCACTCAAGTGTGGCATTGGTGCACCAATCCTCAGCCCGGCGGCCGTTGCGGCTGATAATCGCGTTTCGGCCATCTTTTCACGAACTTGCGCAATTCGTCATCCAGCGTGTCCGGCAGCATGATCTGTAGCCGCACCAATTGGTCGCCCAGGCCGGCGACGCCTTTGCCCTTGAGCCGGAGCATCATCCCGGAGTTCGCCCCCGCCGGCACGGTTAACGCCACCTTGCCGCTGGGCGTGGGCGCTTCGATCCGCGCGCCCTCCACCGCCTCGGTCAGCGAGATATTGAGGTCCATGTGGATATCTTGGCCGTCGCGGCGGAACAGCGGATGGGTGCGGATGTTGAGCTCCACGAGCGCATCGCCGGCGGGCCCGCCCTGAGTTCCCGCCCCGCCCTGGCCTTTGAGCCGCAGCACTTGGCCGCTCTCGACGCCCGCCGGGATATTAATGTCGAGCGTACGCCCTTCAGTCAGTGAAATGCGGCGCTTGGCGCCGACCACCGCATCGAGGAAATCGACATCCAGAGTGAACCGCACGTCGCGTCCGCGCATCCGGGCATAGGTGCGTGCGCCGCCGCCGCCGCCGAAACCAGGGCCGAACAGGTCCGAAAAGATGTCGCCCAGGTCGAAAGCATCCCCGCCCGGCCCGGGTCCGGCGCCCGCATGGGCGCGCGCGCCCTGCCGGGATCGAGGCCCGTAGGCCATGCGTTCATTGCCGTCGGCGTCAATCTCGCCACGATCGAAGCGGGCCTTCTGGGCGGGATCGGAAAGTAGGTTGAAGGCCGCGGTGGCGCGCTTGAAGCGTTCTTCCGCGGCTTTGTCATTGGGACGAACGTCGGGATGCAGCTCTTTGGCCAGTTTGCGGTAGGCGCGACGAATGTCCTCCGCTGTGGAGGTGCGGCCAAGGCCGAGTGCGGCGTAGGGATCCCAGCTCAATGTCGGCGGCGCTCCAGCCTGGTCCTGCCTCTATACCCTGCACATCCCGTTCCGCGAGCCGGAATCAGCGGCCGGGGGCCAATCTCAGCCTCTATAATGTTATGGTTAACTGCTTCTTCAACCCTGTGACGCCATCTCGGCCCAATTGCGAGACCCGTATCAGCAGTGAGGTGGGCAAAAGCCCGAAATCCGCCGTCTGCTCGGCTGCAGTATAGGCATAGCCCGGCTGCGTCAGCTCCAGGCTGCGTTTCACGATAGCGCCATCGAGTATGTCCAGCAGGTAAGCTTCCGCCGCGGCGCCTATGGGCGGTTCTCCCGGTCCCCAGGAATCGCCGGCGCTGGCGCAGCGCACCCAACTCAGCGCGACATCCCCGCTTGCGACGCGCTTTCCGCGCATATGCGCCGGCGCCCAGGGCCGCACCGCCGCATGCGGCAGGGTCGCCATCAGCGCCGCTGCACGCGCATCGCTGACAAGCCCTCCCGTAGGCGGCGCGCGAAACGCCAGTGCTTCGTTCCATTCGTGTGCGCCGACATCGAGGCGCACGAGCCTTTCGTCGAGCTTCACGATCCGCGCGCCAACCGGGTGGGGCGCAGCCATTGCGTGCGCCGAACCTAATTGACCGCGCAGGAAGCCGGAGAGTTCGTACTCGTTGTCGCCCACCAGCACGCAATCGCGCGCCTGCACGATCTCCCATTCGGCCCCCGATTCAATCGCGAACACGTTGGCGCCGTCGAGCAGCGCCGCCTTAGTCGCGCTCGAGAGCGTTCCGCCATAGAGTTTGATGCGAATACGATTGCCGTCGTCCCAGCGCGCGACCGGCCCCGGCCACAACGCCCACAACAATTCTCCCATGATCGCGGGCTGAGTTGCGATCGCACGCCGGCTCGCAATTGCGCCCGCATACACTTCGTGCGCACCAAGCCACGGCGCGGCGAACACAGCGGCAAGCGGGCGCTCCTCGGTTTCAGCGCCCGGCAATTGCGGTAGGTCCAGAACCGAAAACGCCGGCGTCGGCGCAATCGGGGGCGGCGCCGGCGCGGCGGGCTCGGCAAGGCGCACCTGCGCCGGAAACGCCGAGCGCGCGCGGCGCAATTCAATCCGCCTTTCTTCGGCATCCTCGATCCGCGCGATCTCGTATACATCGCCCCCGCCGAGCGTGACGCGATCCCCAGGCTCCAACGCCAAGTGCGCGGGGCCCAGAGCGATCTTCAACGCCTCCGCGTGCGCACGCAGATCCGCCAGCACGCGCTGCGCGACGCCCTCGGCGGCTTCAGCTTCCAGCACCAAAGGCGCATCGAGCGAGACCGCGCCGCCTTCAGCCTTATCGAGCCTGCGGGCGCTGACATTGCCGATATGATAGTCCTGAGTAGGATCGAGAAAGCGCACGCGCACCTCGATCGGAGTCTCTGCGCTGTCGCCGCGTCCGGCGTAGAGTTCACCCGCCGCGTCCTCGGCGAGATCATCCGGCGCAATGGCGAGCGCGGCTTCAGCGGCGCGGTGGCGAAAGCGGACGACGCCACCTGACTCAGCGGCGCTGAAATCGTAGGCCGACATCAAGGGTTCAAGCGCATCACGCGCGCTTGCGGGCGCATCGACGATGTAGCCGCTGACCGCGCCCTGCAATGCGGCGACATCGACATCCGCAACTTCAGCGCGCGCGCACAGATGCGCCACCACCTCGCCCAGATCGGATAGCCCCGCGCGCCCGTTGAGCCAGTGCCCAAGCCGCCACGACGCGCCGTCAGTCCAGACATCTTTGCGCGCCGGGAACGCGGGGTGCGGGCGCGCATCGTAACACCAGAGCGCCATCTCCTCGATCATCGGTTTGCCGTTGAGGCTTGAGGTCGGATTGTTGGCGCCGCCGATTTCCCAATAGGAGAGGTACGCTTGCAGCATCCGGCGCTGGATCAGGTCGTCGCGCGCGCCGGTGGAAAACGGGGGCAGCGCGTTTTCATCGCTCTTGGCGTCGATGAAGAGATTGGGGGCGTTGGCGCCCTTGTCGACGGCGGGGCACCCCAGTTCGATAAACCAGATCGGCTTCGACTGAGCGGTCCAAGCCGTCGGCGATCCTGCCCGTACGCCGCCCGGGCGATTATAGTGCGCGCGCGCCCAGAAATTGCGCACATCCTTGGCGCGGAACACCCATGGCTCACCATAGGCGCCGTCGCTGATGGTCGTGCGCGTCTGCGCGGTGCGCGCTGCGTCATTGGCGTAGAAGAAGTCGTAATTCTCGCCCGCCTCGATGCGGCCGGAGAGATATTCCGGGTTATGAATGCTGGACGCGAGCGAAGCGTCAGCATGGGTCGAGCCCGAGCGCCAATCGGTAAGCGGCGGATACCAATCGATGCCGACAACATCGATGTTGGAATCGGCCCAGAGCGGATCGAGGTGAAAAAACACATCGCCGGTTCCATCTTGCGGCTGGTGGCCGCCATATTCACTCCAGTCGGCGGCGTAGGTAATCTTCGGCGTGGCGCCGAGCATCGCGCGCACGTCGGCGACCAAACTCTTCAACGCCGTCACCGCGGGATAGTTCGAAGCGCTGTCGCGCGCGGTGGTGAGGCCGCGCATTTCCGAACCGATTACGAACGCATCGACACCGCCCGCCAGCGCGGCGAGTTTGGCGTGGTGCAAAATGAAGCGGCGGTACGACCATTCGCTCGGCCCGGAATAGGTCGGCGCCCCGCCGCTGGCGCCAAAATGCGCCGGCGCTGCAGCTCCAAAGAACGCGGCGACTTGCGATGTCGCAGCGCCCGATTTGTCGGGCGATCCTGGCTGACCGGCCGCTGGATGCAGTGTTATTCGCCCGCGCCATGGATAAGCCGCCTGCGCAGCCGCGCCATAGGGATCGGGCAACGCATTGCCCTGCTCCACATCCATCAGCACGAACGGATAAAGCCCGACTTTGTAGCCGCGCGCCTTCAGCTCGGTGATCGCCTGCAGCACGCAATCGTCGCTGGGTGTGCCGCCATAAGCTGGCGCCGCGTCGACTTGGCTTACAATATGTGCGCCCGCGCGCGTCACTCCGCCAGCGCGCCAGCTGATCGGCGTGGTTTCCTTGGCGGCGATCTCCACTCCAGGCTTGAGCAGGCAATTGCCGCAGCGCAGATCGTCGCCAAACCAGGCGACCACCAGAAGCACGGTGTCGCAATTGGGAAAATCCGCTTTCAGCTGATCGAGTGAGACCAAAATATTGGCGCGGCCGCGTTCAGCATGAACATTTTCGGCGACCTCCTGCCCCGGCCCGTTGCGACGCAACACGGGGCTTGTGGCGTACACAAATTCCCCCGAGCCTGGGATCAGGCAAACGCTCTTGACCAATTCTTCAAAACGCGGGCCCGCATCTGGGGAAGGCGTAGCACGCATCACTTCGAACGAAAGCTGCGGGATCGTATTGCCGAAGCGCTCCAGGGCCATGTCCTCGAACACGACATAAGCGAGCCCGCGATAGCCGGGCGCGTTGTCGGCGCCCTCAATGGCCTCGATTAAGGCGTCTGGCGTCTGCGTCTCCGAGCCCGCATGCAGGCGCCAGGCGAATTCCGAAAGATCAAGCTCCTCGCCATTGGCCCACACCCGCCCGATGCGCGCGACCTCGCCCTCGCACAACCCTACCGCAAAGGACAACGTGTAAGAATAAGTGCGACTGGTGAGGCGCGGCCCGCCTTTGCCGCCGACTTCTTCGGTATGGGCATGCTCCTTGAAGCGCGCGGCCCAGATCACCTGACCAGCCAACCGCACCCGACCATAAATGGCCGGGATCGAGGCGCCTTCGGATGACGCTTGCAGGTGCAGATCGGTGAGCCGCGCGCCTTCATGACGCAATTTCGGACCGAACAATTGCTGGTCGATGCTGCGCCCGAGCGCTGCCCCCCCCGCCTGCAACAACGCGGCGCCAATCTGGCTCAAGGCGCCGGGCAGGCGCGAGCCGATGGCTTTGCCGATCGTGGAGAGGACTAGTTCGGCCATGGGCTCACACCGGGAAAGGAAAATGCTGCGGCCGAACGCGCGCGCCACCACGGCGCATAGCGCGAGCGCACCACTGCGCGCCCCCAATAGGCGTGGATAAGCCGCTGCTCCTCGTCGAGAATGGCGGCGTGTTTTGCGGGGGAGTTTGCTTCCATGCGGAAAAGCAACACGTCGCCAGGCGCGGCGGCGTCGCGCTCGACCTCAACCAAGTGCCGTCGCGCCGCCTCCAACAGCGTCTCAGCGCCCTGCGCCTCGGCCCAATCGGGCGTATAGGCGGGCGCAAGTTCCGGTTCGGCGCCGTAGAGTGCGCGCCAGACGCCGCGGATCAGTCCAAGACAATCGCAGCCTGCGCCTTTCGCACTGGCTTGATGGCGATATGGCGTGCCGATCCACTCGCGCGCTTCAGCGAGGATCACGTGACGGGAGATCATGAATAACGTGACGAGCCATCGAGAATCTGCCCCGCCGCCGGACGCGCTTGGATCGCGTCATTGCCAGGCATGTGGGGGAAACCGCGGAAATTGTCGGTGTTAGCGAATTTCGCTTTGCAGGTGGCAAAGCGCTTGTCGCAGCCGGCATAGATTGTGAACACTGAACCTGCCACGAGTGAGATCGTCGGCGCGTCCAGCAGTTCGATCACTGCGTCGGCGCCCTCGACCCGATGCACAAGCACCTCGCTCTCCCCGCCGGCGCTCCACACCACACGCCCGCGGGTGAAAAATTCGGCGGCGAAGGCGCCGAGGCCCGACGCACTGAAGGAGCTTGAGCTGACCACGGCGGCCACCGTGGAACTGGCGCGAAACGCAGCGTTCTCTATGTCCTTGCCGCAACGCGCGTCGCCCAGGTCAGCGTCGCAGAAGCGCGAAAACACCCGCCCTACCGGCGTGTTCAGCGCAGCTTGCATGCCGCGCACTTCCGCTTCAAACGCCTGCGCGCCGCGACGCACCTCCCCGATGCGGCCTGAGAACAGATGCACACGCTGAGCGGGATCGCCCCAGTCCACGCGGTAGATTTCCACCTGTGCGCCATCCCAAAGCCCGCGCGCGAGATCCTCCTCGGTGATCGCAGACGAAGAAAGCACGCCGGTCACGCTTGCGGTGTCCACATTGAGGCCGAGACTCTTGTCGACAGCGCCAGCGCGCAAGCTCGTGAGCGGCTCGCAGTCGAGCGCATCGAACACCAGCGGACGGTCGTGATCGGTGAAAGCAAACGATTGCCCATCGCGGCGGGAGAACACCCACACATGGGCGAATTTGGTGACGCCGGAAGCAAGCGCGCTGGTTATGGATGAGGGGATAGTTCTCATATACTCGTCAACTCAAAGCAGCTCCGCGTTGGTCATCGCCTACGCCAGTATCTCCACCAGCGGCGCGCTGATTGCGCGTCCGGCGCCGAAGGCGTCGATGGAAAGGTCAAGCCGCTCGGTGTCAAAACGCACTGGCGTGTCGAAGGAGAAGCCCGCGGTTACTGTAGCGCCGCTTGCGGGCGGCGTGGTCAACGTCACTTGTCCGGTCACGGTGTCGACGCTGAAGCCGGCCGGCGCAAGCGCCACGCCATTGACCGCAATGCTCACGCTGCCGGCGACCGGTTTCGTAATCGGGCGCAGATACGCTTCCACGCCTGCACCGTAGCTCTTCTGGAGTTGAAACAGAGTTTGCGTCCCAGTACCGAAACCAAGCGACTGGTTCGCCGCCGGCGGAGTCGGGGAGGGCGCGCTGGAATTGTGGCAGAGCGGATGGCGGAGGCGGAAGCAAGGCGAGCGGCCGCGCCGCCCCTCGAAAACCGCGATCAGATCGTCCACCGGGTAAAGCGTACGCCCCGCCCCCCCGATGTCGTACCGCCGCCGCCCGTGCGCCCGGGGCGTATTGCGGTTCCCGCGCCGGGAGCCGAGCGTGACAATACCCACGCGCCGCTCCGGCCCGCCGCTAGCGCCAAGCGCGAACGGCAACGGCAGCAGCACCTCATGAAACGCACTCACAGATTGCGTCCTCCATAGGCGACCGCGCGTGCGATCGCGGCAGCGATCTGGCCCTGATTGCGGGCGATGGAATTGGCGTCCCCGCCCGCACCCATGTGGAAGTGCACCGACACCGGGTTTGCTGCCTGCGCAAAATTGGACGGCCCACCGGAGCGCGAACCTCCCCCGCCTGCATTCAGGATGCGGTCGAGTGCGACTTTGGCGAGCTCTTCGAGGATGGTCTTGGCCATACGCTTGAAAGCCGCCTCGCCTCCGCCCGCGGCTGCGCCGAGCGCACGGGCGATGCGCTCGCCCGCGCGCTCGAACGAATTCGCGACCTCGTCGGCGGCCTGGCGCGCCGGACCTTGGGCGAACGCAGCAAGCGCTGCGGATGCGGAGGCGAGTTCGGCTTCGACGCCGGAGACATCAGGAATGGTCATGTGGAAAATCCGGGAATTGCAAAGTCAGGTAATTGAAATCGCGTCGGGCGAGCGGGCCAATGCGCGTGACTGACGTCGAGAGCGCGCGCCATTCTTTGAGGCTCAACTTCCAGAAAAGCTGCGGGGGCACGCCGAGTTCGTTCGCCGCCGCAAGGAGTGCGCGCCATGGCGTTGCTTCAGCCTTCATCGAACGCGGCTTGGAAAGCCTGCGCAACCGCACCCGCGGCCGCGCGTGGATCGATCTGCGCCGTCGCAAGCGCAGCCGCGCTCAGAGGCTCACCCCCGCCTGCGGTCAGCGCGCTCAGCACGACGATAAGATCCGCGGCGCTCAAGTGCGCGAGGCGTTCGCCCAGATCGGCAAACGAAACCGCATCGAACGCCGCCTCAAGCTCTGCAAGCGCGCCCAGGGTGACGCACAGCCGCCGCTCTCGCCCGTCGATCTCCAGCAGAACTTCGCCACGCGCGCGATTGTGAGGTTGACGCGGGTGTTGCATGCTTCAAATCGCCGTGAAAGTGACGACGCCGGCTGAGGCAAGCGAGATGGAGAACGCGGCTTCGCCGTCATGATCGCCTGAGTATTCGAGCGCCTCGATCAGGAACGGCCCCTGCAGAACCCCAAAGGCTGGGATCACAAGTTGAAAGTTTCGCGAGCTCTGCGCGAAGAACACAGACTGGATAATCGCGTCAGACGCCGCGTCCTTGAACACGCCTGCGCCCGATACCGATGCCGATTTGACGCCCGCCCCCGCTATGAGTTCGCGCCACGCGCTGGCGCTTTCTCCCGATGTGCCGTCGACACTCCTTGCATTGAGCGCGATGGACTTCGCGCGAATGCCGGCGACAGTTGTGAATGTCTCGGTGGTCGCGCCGTCGCCGATCTTGATCAGAACGTCGCGACCTTTCTGGCCTGCCATGATAACTCCTATTCCGTGATCGCGCGCAAACGCAGCACGCCATGGGTGGTGCGCCCATCGCCGGAGCGGAACACGTCGGCGAATTGAGCGAACAAAAACACAAGCGTGCGCCCACTCAAGGTGAGCGGTGCGTTGTGCAAGGCCGCCCGCAGCGCGGCGATAACGTCAAGCGTCTCTGCGCGGCCGCCATAGCGCGACCACACATGCAGCGTCAGCGCATGTTCGATCGCGCTGACGCCAGCAACGTCGGCGCTACGGCTCTCCACGCGCCCGAGCGAGACATAAGGAAACACCGGATCCAGCGGCGGATCGTCATAGATGCGGGCGGGGTCGCCGAGTACAGCCTTGACGCCCGCGTCGGCCATGGCGCCGGCGCGCACTGCCGCCGCGAGAACGCGATCACTCATAGCCTCTCTTCCTCAGTCAGTAGCTCGATGCGGGCAGAACCTTCGTCGCGAACGGCCAGGATCGTGAACACGCGCGTTCCCCAGACCACGCGCCAGCCCGCGCGCACGTCGGTGCGGCGGTTGATCGCAAACGAGTACGCTGTGCTCGAGGGTGCGGCGTCGAAGTCGGCGTTCTGCCCACCGCCGCCCGCGCCGATTTCGGCCCATACATCGCCCTGGGTCGTCCAGGTGATCGCCGCGCCGCCGATATTGTCAGCGGCGCGCGTTGGACTTTCCAGGCGCACGCGCGCGCGCATGCGCCCGATCGCTTCGGTCATGCGTGCGCCCTCACAACCGCACCGGTGCGAATGGCGCCATCAGCGCGCGCGCCGCCTCCGGGATGGGTGTTTCGCCCTGGCGCGCCTCGTAAAGAGCGCCGATCACTTGCAGCGCCGCCAGACGCAGCGCCACGGGTAAGGAGGCGGCGCTGGCGGCGTAGCCCGCATCATAATCGATCTCGATGCCGCCCGCGCTACGCAACGTCGCTGGCACGCCGGCCTCGAACACAAGGCGCGGACGATCGCCCGCCCCCTCCAATCGATAGCGGGAAGGATCGATCACGCTCTGCGATCCGTTGTCGGCGATGAGCCGGACGGCGACGATATTAGTCACCGGCCCAAGGCCCAGCAATGCGCCGGCTACGGAATCGCGCCGCCAAATGTCGAGGCTCTCGCGCACACGCCGCGTGATCAACGCGCGCCCGCACGCCACCTCCACCGCCTCGCGCGCGGCGGCGATCAGAGTGGTAAGCAACGCATCTTCGCTCGTGTGGTCGACACGCAGAAAGAGCTTCGCCTCGGAGAGCGTGACGGGTTCGCTCGCTGGCGGCGTGAGGGTGGTGATGGTCATTTTCAACTCGGCAGTCGGCAGTCGGCAGTCGGCAATTGGCAGACGATAGTCAGCGGCGGCAGCAGGGAATTAACCCGACTGCCGACCGCCGACTGCCGACTGCCGCGAAATCAGCTTACCGCGAAGCGCAGCACTTTGATGGCGTCGAAATTCTGCACGCCGCCGCCTACGCGTTTGGTGACGTAGAACATGACGTACGGCTTGTTGGAGAACGGATCGCGCAACACGCGCACGCCGGCGCGGTCGACGATCAGATAGCCGCGCTGGAAGTCGCCAAACGCGATCGAATTCGAACTCGCGGCGATGTCGGGCATGTCTTCAAGCTCGGTGACGGGATATCCAAGCAAGGTCGCGCCGCCACGATCGTTCGGCTCCCAGATGTACTGCCCGGATGCATCCTTCAACTTCCGCACCGCCGACACGGTTTTCCGATTCATCGTAAAGCGGCCGTTCTGGCGGAACTGCGCTTTCGGCGCGTAGACAAGATCGATGATCTTATCGACTGGCGCGGATGCTGCGAAGGCGCCGGCGACGCCGGTGGCGATATACCCGATCTGACCCCACACATGGCTCGCATCGGCTACCATGGTGTAGTTCAAGAAGCCCTTCGGCTTGTTGACGCCATCGCCATTGACGAACACTGCCCGCTCCTGGGCGGAGAACGCATCCTCCACTTCGCCCGCGATCCACTCCTCCAGATTGACGAAAGCATCGTCCAGAAGCGCTTGGGTGGCGGCCAGGTTGGCGTAGAGTTCCGCAGTCGGAAAATCCAGCAACGCAAGCGTGGGCGAGGTCGTTTCCGTGCGTGCGCCGGTTTCGGCCGCCCAGCCCGAACCCGACTGGGTGAGGCTGATCGGCTTGCGGAACAGGTTTGCGCTTGTGGTGCGGACGCCCGCGATTTCGCGCATTGGCGAAGCAGCGCGCAGGCGGCTCTCGATCAGGCGATCGAGTTCAGCGGGGGCGATGTAGCCGCCATCGGCGGAGACGCCTACCGAAAGCGCCTTGGCTTCGAACTGCCCGAGCGCCGCAATGTCGCCGCGGCGAAGATAAGAACTCCAGGCGGACTTGTGTTCGGACTCCGCGGGATCGCCGCCAAGGGTAGGCCTGCGTCCAGCCAGCGCGGCGCGCTCGATCAACGATTTCTGCTCAGTCAGCGCGCGGTCGATGCGATCGACCTTTTCCTCGAGCAGCACATCGGCGCGTTGTCTCTCGATGGCGTCGAGGCGTGCATCATTGGCGGTCTTGAACTCCTCGAACGCGCG
Organism: uncultured Alphaproteobacteria bacterium; assembly: GCA_902826245.1. Lineage (GTDB taxonomy): Bacteria > Pseudomonadota > Alphaproteobacteria > Caulobacterales > Aquidulcibacteraceae > Vitreimonas. The sequence goes on from CADEEA010000004.1 coordinate 14,207, forward strand.
CATGAGCGCATCCTGGCCGCCCGGTTGGACGGCCTTCACTTCTTTTCTCACGTCATTCTCCTTCACTTAAGCAGCGCGGGCGAGCCCTCGCGCCAGGGCCAGCCGCGCTTGCGGCTGCATCGGGTGTGTCACGATCGACACCTCCAGAAGCTCGATTTCCTCAATGGTGCGGCCAAGGGCGTGCTTGTGCGCGACCAGCGGCACAAAGCCGATCGACAGGCCGTCGACGCCGCGCATCAGCATGCGCCGCGCGCGCGCAGCGCCAGGCTGATCGTCGCGGATTGCGCCACGAACGTAGAGCCCCCGAGCGTCCTCGCGCGCGCTTTCCCAAAAGCCTGCGAGCAGACGCTGCTCGTGCTCGACCAACATGGGCAGCACCGCGGTGCGCCGCTGCAGGCTCGCGGCAAACGCGCCGGCGCGCACGACGTCGCCCATCGCGTCCGCGACGCCAAACAGCGAAGCGTACCCCTCGATTATCATCGGGTGTCGAGCCTCTGCTCAATGCGGGCGAGCGAGCGACGCGCCTCCCCCAATTGTTCCTCTAGCCGGGCGAGCCGCTCGGCGACTTCGGCCTGGGCGCCGACAGCGTGCTCGACCTCGTCGAGGCGCGCCGCCGCCCGCCCGGCCCAGATCAGGCCGCCCGCACTCTCCAAGAACAGCGCAAGGATGAGCGCGTAGGTCACGCGTGGATCGAACTTCATGAGCGTGCGGTTTGGGGCGCAGCAACGCCGACCATCGCGCGCTTCTCTTCGGCGCTCAAAAAATCAGCGCCAGCCACCCGCGCCCAGAGCGCTTCGCGCTCCACCGCGAGCGCAGGGACTGAATCAACATCGACCTTGATTGCCGCAGGTTCGTTCCAACGCGCGCCCAGCCAGCCCTCGAGCGCGCGCGCGGCTTTCTGCGCCAGCGGCAGCGCGGTATGGCGCCAGAACGCGAGATTGGCTTCGCGATAATTGGAATAGGTGTTGTCGCCGGGAATGCCGAGCAACATGGGCGGTACGCCAAACGCGAGCGCAATATCCCGGGCGGCGGCATGACGCGCCTCGATGAAGTCCATGTCCGACGGCGACAGCGACATCGGCCGCCAATCGAGGCCGCCCTCGAGCACCATGGGACGCCCGGCATTGGCCGCTCCCACATGGATCTCGTCCAATTCCTGACGGATGCGGCGATATTGCTCCTCGCTTAAGCGATCGCCGCCGCCCGCGCCGGTGAACACCAGCGCGCCGGAGGGGCGCGCTGCATTGTCGATCAACGCCTTGTTCCAGGCGCCCCCGGAATTGTGGATGTCCACGGCATAGGCCGCCGCTTCCATCGGCGAGAGCCCGTACCAATCGTCAGAGGGATGAAAGAGCTTCAGGTGCAGGATCGGCGCCTCGCCCGAAAGCGGATCGCGTTCGAAGCGGCGCACCTCAGCGCCGACACGGTGCTCCCAGCCAATCGGCCAACCGTCCGGCCCCGGCAGCACCCGCATGCGATCGGGGCGCAGAACGTAAAGCTCCGATGGCGCGCTCGCATCGATGCTCGACGCCTCGAGATAAGAATTGCCGCTCACTTGGAGATGGCCGTAGAAATTTTCGAGCAATTCGATTCCGGTCTGTTCCGGATTGGGCCGCGCCAGCAAATTTGCGAGCGGGTGGTTTTCGGGCCCCACAACAAGCGGGGCGCTGGCGGCCGCCTCGGCGATGAAGCGAACGCAGCGATAAGCGATGGCGTTGCGTTGGTAGCCTTCGCGCGCAAACGCAGCCGGATCGCGCGCCGACCAGGTTGGTGCGGCAAGATCGTGCCAAGACAAGAATTTCCGCTCCGTGCGCTGCGGCGCGCGGAGTTTGCGTAACCAGTCAAACATGCTTTTTCCTGTTACAACAACCTGATCCGCGGCTGCGCGCCGCCCATCAACAGGTCCGTCAGAGCCCAAACCAGCGCGTCGAGACGATCGGGGCTGTGGTTGAAGCCCTCGGCGCCGAACGAACACATCTCGTCCTCCAACGCTGGAAACGCCGCGGCGTGCTTGACGCGACCCTGCGCATAGAATGCCGCTATCGGTTCGGCGCGCGCGCGCTTGCCTTCGCTCGCACGCACGAGGTGCACGAAAATGTCGGGCGCGGCCGCCTGTAGTACTGCCCGAACCATTTCTCCGCCATTGTTGGCTTCCGCGACAATCGCGTGTGCGCCAAGCGAACGCGCGAGCGAAGCAGCTTTTTGCGCCCATACATGAGGCGCAACGCCCTGCAGGCTTGAATCAGCGAGCACCAGGGCTTGACGGCGCCACCCCTCGCCCCAAGCGCCGGCGGCCACAATTCCGCAATGGTCGGCTTTTTCGCCAATGCTGGCGGGCGGATCGACCGCAACGACGATGCGATCGAACTCGCCATGCTCGCGCGTGCGCGCCGCTTCGAGGTCGGCGCGTCGCCACAGTGCGCCTTCGACATCTTCGACAAGCTCGCCCGAAAGTTCCTGGCGCTGGCGTGCTGAACCGGTCCAGCGCTGGTGCAACGCGTCGATGAAATCCGGCGCCAGATTGGCGGCGTTGGTCCAAGTAGCCGCGCGAGTAACCGCCGCATCCGGCTGCGCAATCAGCTGCTTCAGCGCACGGATCGGCCGCGGCGTGGTCGTGACGGCCAGTCGCGGCGCATCGCCGAGGCGCATTCCGTGCGCAAGTGCGGCGAGCGTTTCGTCCGGATATGCCCAATAGCACAATTCGTCGGCCCAGGCTGCGTCGAATTGGGGGCCACGCAAGCTCTCGGGGTCTTCAGCCGAAAACCCAAACGCCTGCGCGCCATTCGCCCACACCAGCCGGCGCCGGCTGGCTTCGTAGTTCGGGCGCTCATATGGGAGTGAGCGTATCCCGGACTGTCCTTCGATCATCACTTCGCGCACGTCGTGAAATGTCGGCCCGATAAGAGCGATGCGGCTGGCGCGGCCACGGCGTCCGAGCGCGGAGACCCATTCCGCCCCCGCGCGCGACTTGCCGGCGCCGCGTCCGCCCAAGAACAGCCAGGTGCGCCAAGCGCCCTCCGGAGCGCGCTGCGCGGACTGCGACCAGAAATCCCAATCATTCCTGAGCAGCTCCAGATCCGATGCGCTCAAGCACGTCGAGAGGTGCGCCTGCAGCTGCTGCTGCAACGTAGCGACCAATGCGATGTCTGAGCTCGGCGCGTAATTGTTCTTCATCTTGCTCCGGGGCTGTTGCGCGCTCGTCGGCCAGAAACTCCGCCACATCGCGTTCAGCCCGCACCAGGGCGACAACGGCCTTGGCGCGGCGCTCCGCTTCCGCCGCTTCGCCCGCGTTCAGAATGCTCGCGGTTTCATCCAACATTGACCGAAGGCGTGCGCCCAAATCCTTTGCCATCTTCCTGTCTGTCGCTTCCCGAATGGGCTGGCCCAATTTCTTGCCCACTTTTTCGACCGTGCCAGAACCATAAGCGGGTTCCGGTTCGGTCGGATTTTTTTTGCTGAGACCCAGGAGTTTCAAGGCCCGGAGGGTCGTGAACGCGTGGGTAGCGGCGCTGAACCCCGCAATTTCTAAGGCCTCCTTCTCCGGCGTCGCGCAGCAATAGGACGCGCCCCAAGCGTCGGCCGTTCCAGGGGCGGCAATTCGGCGACGGGACACTAGCCAGAATTCGGCCATACCCTTATTGGACACCACGCTTTCGGAGACCTTCGTGAAAGACATCCGTCCAGGCCTGCAGCGCGGAATCGATTGGGCGAAGGTGCGCGCCGCGGCAGCGCGCCAACAGATGGAGCAAATGCTGCGCGAGCGCGCGCGCCTGACCTGGCGGCGGGTCGCCAGCATCTGCGCCGGGGCGGTGCTGCTCATCGTCGTGTCGCTTTGGGTCTGGATCTATTGGGGCCTGCCGCGGGTTCCAAATGCCGACGCCCTGTGGGCGCTCAACCGCCTGCCCTCCGTCATGTTTATCGACCGCGACGGCGACATTCTTGGCGTGCGCGGTCCCTATTATGGCCGCCGCTCGCGTTTGGCGGAATTGCCCGATTACGTGCCCCAGGCCTTCCTCGCCATTGAAGATCGGCGCTTCTATCAGCACGAGGGCGTCGACCGTATGGCGGTATTGCGTGCGTTGCTCGCCAATATGCGCGCTGGAGAAACCGTTCAGGGCGCCTCCACGATCTCCCAGCAGCTCGCTAGGAATCTGTTCTTGACGCCGCGCCAGACGCTCAATCGCAAGCTGCGCGAAATGGTATTGGCCTCACGCATCGAACGCGTTCTGACCAAAGACGAAATTCTCGAATTATACTTGAACCGCGTTTATCTCGGCGACCAGGCCTACGGCGTAGACGCCGCCGCGCGCCGGTTCTTCGGCAAGTCATCGCAGCAATTGACGCTTGCTGAGGCGGCCATGCTTGCGGGCTTGCCAAAAGCGCCGTCGCGCTCAGCGCCGACGGAAAACCTCGAGCGCGCGACTGCCCGCCAGCGCTTGGTCTTGGACGCCATGGTCAGCGCTGGATTCATAACAGCTGAACAGCGCGACGAAGCGCGACGCGAGACTATTAGAGTCGCCCCACGCCCGAGCTCCGAGCGTTCGCTTGGCTACGCCTTCGACCTCGCGGTCGAAGAGGCGCGCGCAGCGATCGGCCCGGACGCTCCGGATTTGGTCATCCAAATGACCGTCGACACGGAAGTGCAGCAGGCGGCCGCCAATTCAATCAGACGTCGGCTAGGCAACCGCGCCTTCGGCCGCCGCCCCCTGCAAGCCTCCTTCATGGTAATCGACCGCGCGGGGGGCGTCCGTGCGCTGGTCGGGGGCACCGACTACAACACCTCCAAGCTTAATCGCGTCACCCAGGCGAACCGCCAGCCAGGCTCGGCGTTCAAAACCTTCCTCTACACCGCAGCGCTGGAGGCGGGCCTCGAGACTGAGGACGTGCGTTATGACGAGCCCGTCGTCATCGATGGCTGGCGTCCGCGCAATTATGACGAAGACTACCGCGGCGCGGTGACGTTGCGCACTGCGTTCGCGCTCTCCATCAACACGGTTGCAGCCGAGATCTGCGCCGAGATCGGCCCCCAGCGCGTCGCCGACGTCGCCCGCCGACTGGGCATACGCAGCATGCCCGATCGCGGCAAATTCGTGCCGAATTCGATCTCGCTCGGTTCGGTCGAGACGACGTTGTGGGACATGACCGGCGCATTCGGAGCCTTTATGAACAACGGCAGGCCAGTTGCGTCACACATCGTCGAACGCGTCACCAATTCCGCCGGCCAGGAACTCTACCGACGCCAAGCGCATGAGGTGCAACCTGTGCTCGACGAGGAAGTCGTGCGCCGCATGAATTCCATGATGGGCGCGGTAGTGCTGCGCGGCACTGGCACGGGCGCGCAGCTCGAGGGCCGCGATGTCGCTGGCAAGACCGGCACCAGCTCCGATTGGCGCGACGCCTGGTTTGTCGGCTACACCGCTGACTTCACCGCAGGCGCCTGGGTTGGCTACGACAACAACACCTCCATGGATCACACCACTGGCGGCTCAATCCCGGCGCAGATCTGGGCCGACACGATGCGCGTCGTCCATCGCGACGTCGAACCCCACCCGCTTCCCGGCATCGAGCAGCCCGCCCGCTCGCCGCGCGAAGTGGAAATGGCGAGCTTCTTCGACGAATTAGCTGACGCCTTCAGCGAGTCCGGGGTCGAATTTCCCGACGAGATGCCGCAGATTTTTCAGTAACGATGGCGGTCCGGCCGGCACTTGCGAGCGCGAAAGGCTTGCGCCTGTCTTTGGGGCAGGCGCCGCTGTTTCGCGATGCGGAGTTTTCGCTGCATCGCGGCGAGCGTGTCGCGCTGATCGGCGCCAACGGCGCCGGCAAAACGACACTGATGCGTATGCTGGCCGGGCTGGTTGAGCCTGATGCGGGCGAAATCGCGATCGCAAGCGGCGCCACCATTGCCTTTGCGCCGCAGGAATCGGACTTCGCGGGTTTCTCGACTCTGCGCGACTATTCGTGCAGCCGTAGCGCCGAACGCAATGGCGTCGGCGCGCCGCCCCACGCGGGCGAAGCGGCGCTGGACGGTTTTGGCTTGTCTCCGGACCAGGCCACCACTCCACTTTCCGGCGGCGAAGCAAGGCGCGCCGCGCTGGCGCGCGCGTTTGCATGCGATCCCGATGTTCTGTTGTTGGACGAGCCGACCAATCACCTCGACATCGCTTCGATCGAAGACTTAGAGGAGCGCCTCCGGGAATATCGAGGCGCCTGCCTGATCATTTCCCACGACCGGCGCTTCCTAGAACGCGTATCGACAGCAACGCTTTGGTTGCGGCAGCAAAAACTGATCAAACTCGATCGCGGCTTCGCGCATTTCGAGCAATGGGCCGAGAGCGTCGAGGTTGAAGAGGCACGCGAGCTCGCGCGACTCACCACGCAGCTGAAGGCGGAAGAACATTGGCTGCGCCGCGGCGTTACTGCGCGTCGAGCGCGCAACGAGGGGCGCAGGCGCAAGCTCGTGGCGTTGCGCGCAGAGCGAGGCGAACGCGCACGCCAGATGAGCAATGCCAGCGCAGCGCTCGCCGCCGAGCGCGGGGCCGAATCCGGCAAACTCGCGATCGAGGCGCGCGGGCTATCGAAATCCTATGGCGATCGAACGCTCATCGCCGACTTCTCCCTGCGCATCATGCGCGGCGACCGCGTGGGCATTGTCGGCCCTAATGGCGCGGGGAAGACCACCCTGCTCGAGTTATTGTTGAAAACGCGCGCGCCGGACAAAGGCGAGGTGCGTCACGGTGAAAACCTCACTGTCGCTTACGTGGATCAGGCTCGCGCCATCATCGACCCGCAGCAGACATTATGGGAGACGCTGGCGCCGGGGGGCGGTGACCAAATCGTCGTACATGGCCGCCCGCGCCATGTGGCCGCTTATGCGCAGGACTTCCTGTTCGCTCCCGCGCAGTTACGCCAACCGATCGCGGCGCTCTCGGGGGGCGAACGTAACCGCGTGGCGCTCGCCCGCGCATTGGCGCAGCCGGCAAACCTGCTGGTGCTCGATGAACCAACCAACGACCTGGACATGGACACCTTGGATGCGCTCGAGGCCATGTTGGAGAATTACGACGGCACGGTGCTGCTGATCAGCCACGACCGCGCCTTTCTCGACGGCGTCGTCACGCAGATCATAGGCCCAATCGCCCCCGGCAAATGGGCCGAGACGCCCGGCGGCTGGAGCGATTTCGAGCGTGAACATGGCGGTTTCAGCACGCCCGTCGTCCGGAGGCGAAGTCCCGAGCCGCCGCGGATTGCAGCGTCCGCCCCCAAGAAAGCGACCAAGCTCAGCTACAAAGACGAGCGGCGCACCGCCGAGATTGAGGCTGCACTGCCCAAACGACGCGACGAGATATCGGCGCTGGAGCGGGCGCTGTCGGCGCCAGGGGCGTTCGATCAGGGCGCCGAGACCTACGAAGAAAACGCCCGCAAACTCGCCGCCGTACGCGCCCAGCTTGAGGCCGAAGAAGCGGAATGGCTGGACATCGAGCTGAGGCGCGAGGAATTGGCGCGCGATCAGTAAGTTCTTGTTAACCTTCACTGCGCCTAGTCAGGGTTCGGAAACCTTTGTTTACGCCCTCGTCGTATGTAGTGGCGGTTATCCGGAGCTGAGCCGCCCCCATGTCGCAATCGCGCTTCGCCAAACTGGTCGATCTGGCCAAGTCCACCGACGGTGAACAACGGCGTGAGTTGCTGCGGCAGGTCACCGACCTGTTCTTCCAGAGCGCAGGTTCGCGTAACGAGCGTGAGACGGCGCTGATGGGCGACGTGCTGCAAATGGTGGCCGTGGAGATGCAGGAAGGCGTGCTGGCGGAGCTGGCGAACCGCTTCGCCGACGCGCCGGACGCGCCAGTTGGGCTGATGCGGGATCTTGCCAGCCATTCTTTCGAAGTCGCCGCTCCAGTGCTGCGCCGTAGCGTCGCGCTGGATGAATCGACTTTGCTCAGGATCGTCAATTATCAGAGCCAAGAGCACGTCAAGGCGGTGGCGCAGCGCCCCATCGTGCCTGAAGCTGTGTCTGACGCGATTGTGCGTATCGGTGACGACCACGCGCTCGACGCGCTGATCCGCAACGACGGCGCCAAGATTTCACGTCCAAGCATGGAGGCGGCCGTCGACCGCGCTCAGAACAGCGCCTTGCTGCACGAGGCCGTGGTCAAACGGCGGGACTTACCTCTCGACCTGCTGAACGAAATGTATTTCGTGGTCGAAGCGCGCCTGCGAGAGCAGATCATGGGGCGCAATGCCGCCGTCGATCCTGCGACACTCGAAGCCGCCTTGACCAAGGCGCGCCATCGTATGCGCAAATCGGCGCTTGAAATGAACGCCGAGACCCGCAACGCCAAAGCGTTCATACTGGCAAAGAAGAACAGCGGCGAATTGAGCGCCCGCTTGCTCGTGTCGCTTTATCGCGAATCCAAGCAAGCGCATTTCCTGTTCGGCTTGGCCGAGATCACCGGCGTCGACTACGAAACCGCCGCCGACCTGCTCGAGCGCCAGGATATCGACGGCCTCGCCATGATCTGCCGCGCCGCGAATATCGAACGCCCGCTCTTCGTCACGCTCGCGGTGATGACCTGCGGCGGCGACGACGCCATGGCCAAGGCGGAAGAGTTCGGCAAGATGTACAATTCGGTTCCCGTAGAAGCCGCCCAACGCGCGATCCGGTTTTTCAAAGTGCGCAAGGCGGCGGAGGCGGCTTAGGAGCGCTCCTTCGTCGCACTGAACCGCACTCTCGGGTTCTTTTCCTGCACGTAACCGATCTCCCAAGCGCTCTTGCCGAGATACACTGGCGCGTTGTCGACATCTTCCGCCATTTGCATCTTGGACTTTTCCGCGAACGCTTCGAGGTCGGCGCGGGCGTCGGCGCTGACCCAGCGCGCGGCCTGGTAGGGCGAAGTTTCGAAAATCACTTCGAGGCCGTATTCGGCCTTCATGCGCTCATCGAGCACATCGAATTGCAGCGCGCCGACCGCGCCGACGACGAGATCGCCGCCGGTCACCGGCTTGAACACCTGCGTCACGCCCTCTTCGCCCAACGCCTCCAGCGCCTTGCGCAAATGCTTCTGCTTCAGCGGATCGCGCACGCGCACGCGCTTTAGAATTTCCGGCGCGAAATTCGGAATGCCTGAAAAAACGACGTCTCCGCTTTCCGAGAGCGAGTCTCCGACACGCAGACCGCCATGGCTCGGAATGCCGATGACATCGCCGGGAAACGCCTCGTCGGCGATCTCGCGCTCCTGCGCCAGGAACATCAGCGGGTTGTGCACGTTGAAACCCTTGCCCACAGCGCTCTTCAACGTCATGCCGCGCTTGAACCGCCCCGAGCAGATGCGGAAGAAGCCGACGCGGTCGCGGTGCTTGGGGTCCATGTTGGCTTGAATTTTGAAAATGAAGCCGGTGACCTCCTCGCCACCCGTCTCGATTTCGACTGGCGCTGCTTTCACCTGCGCTTTTTGCGGACGCGGCGCCGGCGCATGTGCGGCAAGCCCCGCCAGCAACTCCAACACTCCAAATCGGCGCAGCGCCGAGCCGAAATAAACCGGCGTCAAATGCCCTTCGCGGAAGCTCTTCACGTCGAACTGAGGCAGGCCCGCGCGCGCGAGTTCTGCTGTTTCCTCCAACTCGACACGTACATCGTCGTTCACATCGACCAGGAAGTCATTGCCGCCCCGTTTCTGGCGTTCTTCGCTGGCGAATCCTTGCTCTCCCGCTTCAAGGCGCCTGAAGGGCACGAACTCGTCCTTCGTCAGATCGAGCATGCCGGCAAAGCGCTGACCGGAGGCGGCGGGCCAGTACATCGGCGCAGTGTCCATAGCGAGCTTCTGATGAATTTCATCCAACAGCGCAAACGGGTCCTGCGCTTCGCGGTCCATCTTGTTGATGAAGGTGGTGATCGGGATATCGCGTAGCCGGCAGACCTCGAACAGCTTCAGCGTTTGCGGCTCGATGCCCTTCGCGGCATCCAACACCATCACCGCTGAGTCCGCCGCCGTTAGCGTCCTGTACGTATCTTCTGAGAAATCCTCGTGGCCGGGGGTGTCGAGCAGATTGAACACCAGGTTCTCGTGCTCGAACGTCATCACCGAGGCCGACACCGAAATGCCGCGCTCGCGCTCTATCTTCATCCAATCGGACTTAGTGCGCCGCGCCGCACCGCGAGCAGCGACCACGCCGGCAAGATGGATCGCCCCGCCCGCGAGCAGCAGCGATTCTGTCAGCGTGGTTTTGCCCGCGTCCGGGTGCGAGATGATCGCAAACGTGCGCCTTCGGCGCGCTTGCGCGGCGGGAAAACGCAAATCTTGTGCGGCTTCGGCGGCGGGGGTGGCTGACATGATGGGCGGAGCGCTCTTTTGGAGCGGCGCGTTTACGCTGGGGCGACGCTGGTGGCAACCTTGGGTTTGACCCAAGCGGCCATCGGCATAGTCATTGTTTAGCCTGCGCGCCCCTCGCCGAGGGCAAACCGATCCACACACGCAACGCGGATATTCGGCGTCCGATGCCGAAGAAGAGCCAACAACCGAACGCCGTCGAACCGATCAAGGTCGGCGCTTCGAGCCAAAGCGGAAGTTGGAGTTCGTCAAGATGGTGGCCGGCGACCACGATAACGGTCTGGTGGATCAGATAGAACGGGAACACCGCTTGAGTGAGCATTTGGCGCACCGGACCGTCAGCGTTCTTCAAATGGTGGTGGGCGAAGCCTATGGCGGCGACAATGGCGGTCCAAGCGTCGAGTTCGCGCACGCCGCGCATGACAACGCGCAACCATACAGGCGGCGTTACTCCGTCCGGGTAAGCGTTGTAATAAGTGATCAGCGCGGCCCAGGAAATCAGCGCGACGGTCAGCGTCGGCCAACGCAGTCGCACGCAACTATCGAAGAAAGGTTGATGCTTTGCGATGGCGAAGCCGAACAGGAATACTCCGAAATAGAGGACGTGCAGATACCAATCTTCGCGGAAGTCGTGACTTTCTCCGAATATCGGGAAGAGCGTGAGGCGCAGCGCCGTCATGATCAGCCACGGTGTAAGGATGAAAAACGGACCGGCGATGAGCACGCTCACTGCCTTCGGGATACGACGCAACAATGGCAGTAGCGGAATAAGAGCCAGCGTGTAGAGGACAAGGTAGGCGACGAACCACATGTGATTGTAGGTCGGCGTTGTGAGGCAGCCGTCGGCATCGCACCAATTGCCCGAGGCAGTGACATATTTGGCGTAGAAATTGTCCAGCCAAGCGACGTGACCCGGCGCAAGGCCATTCGCTCCCTGCAAGGCCTCGACAATCTCGTAATACGCCTGAGGCGGAACGATCACGAAAACCGCCAAGAGCAGCGGCGGCCAGAGGCGCCCCATGCGGCTCGCTGCGAACGTCCACGCGCCCATCTTATCGGCCATGAAGCGAGTGGCGGCGCCCGAGATCAGGAACAAAAGCGTGAGCCGCCAGGGGTTGGTGAGCAGCATCAGCGGCTCGATGGCCTCGCTCGCCCGGCTTGATTTCACGTGCCAATCCCAGGTCACGTAGAACATGCCGCAATGATAGAGAATGAGCAGGCCGAACGCGATGATGCGGAGCCAGTCGAGGTCGAGGCGTCGGGCGGTCATGGGCTGGAAATCTCTCCTTGCCGCCGGGTTCTTTCGCATGCGCGGCCGCCCGGCTACACTGGCGCCGCGCACGGCGGCCAGCTGGGGCGAGTCGGGAGCATTGGGTGACCACCGGCGATCTAGAAGGGACGAGCGGATGGCCCCGGGCCGAGCGGCGACCCTGGCTCGTGGTGCTGTTCGTTGGATTGGCGGTGATGTTCGTCAACGCTACCTCGGGCGTCATTGAAGGCGCCGGGGACCACTGGATCGAACCGGTGCTGTGGGAAGCAACCAGCGCCATAATCATTGTCGGTCTGGCGCCGTTCGTCGGTTACGGCATGCGCCAGTGGCCGCCTCGGGCGGACAACATGCCGGCCTTTGCTCTCATCCACTTTGGCCTGACGATTCCCTTCGCGCTGGCGCACATAACCTTCATCTTTGTGACACGCGAGGCAGCCTATTGGGCGTTCGGCGCCCGCTACGGTTTCTTCGACGACGGCGTAGCCATCACGTTGCTCTACGAGTGGCGCAAGGACGTGTTGGTTTACGCCGCTGTTGCCGCGACCTATTGGGTCTTCCGGTACATCGCAGAACGTCATCAAGCCGCCTTATCGCCACCGACCGATGACCGGATTGAGGTGCGCGATGGCGGCGCGGTCCTGTTCTTGGCGCCGGCGGACATCACGCACGTGGAAGCTGCTGGCAATTACGTAGAATTTCACACAGCCGCCAAGACGCATCTGGTGCGAGGCACGCTGGCGTCCTGGGAGGCGCGGTTGACGGCGCGCGGCTTCCTCCGCGTACACCGCTCGCGCTTGGTGAACCGGACGAAAATCGGCGCGCTCAGGCCGACGCCCTCCGGCGACGTTGAAATATCGCTCACCGACGGACGCACCCTAATCGGCAGCCGTCGCTATCGCGCCCTACTGGCCGGGAGTGATCCCACCTGAGAAGCTTGGAGTTCTTTTCGGCCTACGGCATCATTCGCCATAGAGCCGCACAATAGCGCCGACGCCGCGGCGTCGCGTGTTGGCCTCGTACACCATGCCCACGGATGCGATGTTGCGGTCGTCGCCTTCAAGGTCGATCGCGCGCGTGCATTGCCCCGGCTGGATGCGCGCTCGCACCGGCACATCTTGATGGCCGCCGTTTGCGAAATGAACATCGACATCGATGAAGTGAACCGGCCGCTCATACACGCAAAGCCGGATGCGCTCGAAGCGGCGGCCACCCTCCACAACAATGGTGTCCCGATCGACAGCGTCACGCACGTCGCGCGTCCCAAGCAAGTCCCAATCCCAAGCAAACGCCGGCCCCGTGAGTGCAGCCGTCGCGATGGCTGCAGCAATGCACAGCGTCCTGAATTTCATGTGCGATTCCCTTAGCCCGCCCCTCGCGCCCCTTCAGGAAGCATAAACGGGCTGATTTGAATAGTAGGTCGTGGGCCTCCCCTACTCCACCCGCTCCATCAAAAAGTGCCGCCCCTTCTTGTCCTCGATCTCCACCACCCAAAGGTCGGGATCGTTAGCGGTGCGCTTACGGACGGCGGCATCCACGTCCGCCTCGACGTCCCCTAGCGTCCCCGCCGATAGATCGAGCCAGACGCGTTCGCCCTCTCCTGCGCGCGCCGGAGCATAGAGCCGCGCCCGCCCATCCAACGTCGCCACTTTGACCAGCACCGCGCCCGCGTCCGCGTCGCCGCGGCGGACAATTCCGGCAAAGGCGCCGGCATCTGAAGCGCGGCGGATCAGCGCGCTGGCCCAGAAATCGGTCTTCAGTTCAGCCATCGCCTCCGCCGTTCACCAGAACGCAACCACCTTCCTTTAACTAATTTCGCTCCCATGCGCGCCTTTTTCCTTGCCGCCGCCTTGGCGCTGACCACGACTGCCGCCTCCGCGAGCGAGCCGCCGAACGCGCGCGCCGCGTTCGTGGAGCGCAGGGGGCTGATCGAATCCGACGCCCAGTGCCGGCTCTTCACCCGCGACATGCGTGCTGCCCTCGATGCCGGCGCAGGCCAAGCCCGCGGCGCGCTGTTACGCGCTGGCTGGTCCCGCGCGCAGGTGGGCGAGCTTGAGCAGGCGGTGGTCGCAGCAGCACGGACGCGCCGTTGCGACGACCAGCGCACGCTCGCCGCCGCGGCCGATGCGCGCACCGGCTTCACCACCTGGATGCGCTCTAACCGAGTGGATTTCGAAGGCTGGGCGCGAACCTGGTCCACGCGCCGGGTAGCGGCCTCCGACGGCTGGCGTTTGCGCCAAGATATTGACGCACCAGCACGCGCAATCTTCGGCATTCGCGAAACCGGCGGCGCACGGCGCCTGGTGCTGATGCTGCCATTAGCGCGCGGCGAAGCGGCGCCTGCTTTTGCGCGCCTAGCCATGCGCGACCCCTCCCGGACAAACGCGCCGGAAATCGCGCTGCAACAACGCATCTCTTTTGGACTGAGCGCTGGCGCCCCCTCGCCAAGCCAAGCAATGCTGAGCTATCCCTCCACCCGCACCAGCGAAAGCGGGCCGCGAGGCGCTTCCTTCGCGGTCTTCGCGTTTCCCGATGCGGCGTTCGTCAGCTTGCTTGCGCTTGATCCACGCGAAAGCGCGGAAATAACCCTGCAAGGCGCACGCGGGGCGCGCCGCCTGCTGGTGGAGGTTGGCGACGTGGCCGCGGCGCGTTCCTTCTTGATGATTGGCGCCAGCTGAAGTGTATTGGGTAAAATTGGAACGATCGTCGCGCTTCGACGCGCTCAGCGTGACGCTATATCTTCGCGTCGAAGGCCGCACATACCGGGCGATGCAAATCAGGCGTTCTTTTCAACCAGCACCGGCAGACGCACGCGCATCAGCGCGCCGCCGCCTAACGCATCGAGCACTATGAGTTCGCCGCCGTGCAATGCGGCCAGCGCCCGCACCAGCGACAGGCCCAACCCTGCGCCCTCAGCCCTTTTGTCTCCGCGCTCATAAGCAACCATCACTCGCTCTCTCTGGGGCGCGGGGATGCCCGGTCCGGTGTCCGACACTTCAAGGACAAGCGCATTGTCGTCGCTGCTGGCGCTGACCGCGACCCGCGCGCTCTCTGGGCTGAATTTCAATGCATTGCCGACCAGATTGATCAAAATGCGGCGGAGCGCGGCGACGTCGGCGCTGACCATGAGCGGCGCTTGCGGCGTACTCATGGTCAGCGTGATCGCCTTGCGCCGCGCGGCGTCGGTCGAAAGCCGAACCACTTCCTCCACTACGGAGCGGGCATCGAAAAGCTCGCGCTCGATCGGATAGCGCCCCGCCTCGATCCGCGAAATGTCGAGCAGATCGTTGACGAGGCCCAGCAAGTGGTTGCCGCTCCTGCGGATCATCCCTCCATACTCAGCGTAGCGCTCATCGAGGTCGCCGAACACGCGTCGTTCGATCATCTCGGCGAAGCCAAGAATATGCGTCAACGGCGTGCGCAATTCGTGCGACACTTCGGCGATGCGCGCGCTGGCGTCCGCTGCGGCTATAACCGGGCGCCGACTCAAAGAGAGCAAGGCAGCAGAATAGGCGATCGCAGCAGCGGCCAGCAGCGCCGAAAAGGCGGCGAACTCCGGTTCGGGATCGCTCCGGCTGAGCCAAGCTGCGAGCCCGATCCCGAGCGCTCCGACCGCCCCGGTGGCCAGGCGCCAAGGCCGACCAAGCGCTGTTGCAAGCGCAAGCGGAACCGCAAACAACGCCGCCAAGGGCGACGTCGCCCCGCCCCCGCCTGCCGCAAGCGCGGTTGCGCACGCCAGCCAAACCACAATCAACGCGGCGTCCGCCGCCCGACGACCCAGATGGACCGCCAAGGCAAAGCCGGCGAAGGCTGGAACGAGGGCCAGAGCACTCGCCTTCGCCAAGCCCGAGGAGACGCCGCCCCCAATGCTGGTAAGGGCTACCGCAATCGCTACCGCGGCCAGCCAACCCCACCATGCCAACGCGAACGCAACTGCGTTTGGCGCCTGTGTTACTGCCTGTTGTGTTGACACGGAAAGGCGGCCCGCGAGTAAAAGACTTCTTAACGTGATCGCGGTATGGTGCCTGTCCGACATCGCGGCCGGAAGCGAACTCGCCATTTCAGATATTTAGGAGCCGAGCTCATGCGAAGACTTGCGGTCTGGACGACTACGGCGGCCGTGGCCCTCATGGGCGTGGCCAGCGCGCAAACCCGGCCGGCGGAGCAAGCCGCGCCCACGCAGGCCGCCGCAGCCCAGAGTGAACTCGCGACCGCCATCACCGCCTACGCCGCCTACCACAGTGATGTCTCCGAGCTGCGCACCAGCGTAATTGGCAACGCCGCCCAGCTTGAGACGGCCCTGGACCGCGTCGGCCACCACAATCGCGACGCCTTGACCCGCGGCTGGGTCGCCTACGGCGCCTCGACAGCCGCCCAATCGCCCGCCTTTGTACAAGGCGTCCGCGACGCCGCCGCTTATTACGGGCGCGACGCGGTGATCTGGGCGGTCACGGCCGATCCCTCCTACGCGCGCGGACTGCGCGGCGGCGCCGATGCGACACGGCTCTTGCTTGAGTCCGCCAATGCCGACGCCGCGCGCATCATCGCGGTTGCCGATCGCTACCAGGAGATGGCGCTCACCATCCAACGTCAGCGTTGGGCCAATACAGTCGCCCCTCAACAACCTGCACGCGTGCAGCGCGTGCGCGCGCTAGGCGTCACCGGAGCGCCAGCCAACACCGTGCCGGCGGACGTTGCGCCGCGTTTGGCGGCCGCACCGCTCACACATACCCCGGCCAACGACCCTACCGCCTTTGGCGGGCGTCGTTTCTGGGACGCGGTGCGCGGCGGCGCTACAGTTGAAGTCGCCTCGGTTCCAGCGACCTACCAATGGCGGGTGAACGCCAGCCGCGGTGAAGCGCTTGACCGCATGGCTGCGATCGCAGCCATCCAGGCTCTGGGCGCAGAGCAAACAAATCAAAGCGCGATTTCGCGCCTCGCCAACGATCCGCGCACCAATGGTTGCCTGGAGATGGCGCAGCTGCAGCTCTACCAATGCATGTCCGCGGCGCGCTTCCGTTACGAGAACGCCTTCTGCCTTGGCCAGCACGGCCTGCGCGATATCGGAACCTGCATCGGCGCCGTAGCGCAGCCTGACGCCACCGCGCTGGCGCCGGGCCGGGCCGGGGACGACTGAGCTTGCGCCTCGCCTAAGCCAAGGGCATGTCCTTGCTGTGAGCGTCTCAGAAGCTGCGAAAGAACTAGCGGACGAGTTTGCGCTCCTGCCCGACTGGGAGGAGCGCATTTCGTATCTTATCGACCTGGGCAAAGCGCTGGCGCCTCTCAGCGAAAGCGAACGCGACGAAGCCGCCCGCGTGCGTGGGTGCGTAAGCCGCGTTTGGCTGGTGTGCGAGACACGCGCTGAAACGCCCGGAAAGCTGCATTTTCGCGGCGATTCCGATGCGCACTTGGTGCGCGGCGAGATCGCACTTCTGTTGCGCTTGTTCTCGGGCCGCTCACCCGGCGAGATCGCCGAAGCGGACCCACGGGCGATTTTCGCACAACTTGGCCTCAAGGACGCGCTCACTATGCAGCGCTCCAACGGGCTGTTCGCGATGATGACGCGCATGCAGGACTACGCCCGCGAGGCGCTTAACGGCGCCGCTGCGAGCTGAGCCAAGCCAAGCTTCAACGCAAGCTTACCGGAGCGAGCCGGCCAGGCCTCCGTGCGCTCGATCTCTTCCAGTCCTTCTTCCTTCAAACACACGCCCTCGACCACGCGCCGCAGCGGCGCGGCCAGACGGGCAAGAGCGTCACTGTAGTGTCGCTGCGCATCGCAACGCGCGGCGAGGGCAGCCTCCTGAGCGCTGCTGGCGCCGCGGGCGCCCTTCGCGTTGGGTGGTGCGGTCCAATCGGATCCGCGCACCAAGCCCGACTGTGAGATATCCCAATGGGTGCGCAGCCGTGCCGCGGCTAGCAATTCGGAATCTTCAAGCCAAGGCCGCCCCTCGGCGTCACGGAGCGCGGCCAGACGGCGCAGCACGCGGCTCTGCTCGTACCCGCGCGCGACGTGGACGCCGCCTTCGCGATCCATCACGCTTCTTTCGATCACCGCGCCGTGCTGTGCCGCGTAGGTGTCGTTTGGCGGCGCCTGCATTCTGCGCACTTGAGCGCGCCCCGGTTCGGTGATCGCATAGCCCAATGCGCCGGGCAGCGGCGCAACCGCGCCCGCGGACACAAGCGCGTCTTTCTCCGCCCTGGTCAATTTCACCCCAGCCCGTCGTCGTTTGTCTCCGTTGGGAAACACACAGAAGCGCCCGTGATACTCCGCCAGCACCGCGCGCGGCTGTACAAGGCGCAACAAAGCTCGCTCCCCGGGGCTCATGGTCCGGCCTCGACTTCAAGGAACTTCCGGGAAGGCGCTGGCGCGTCCCTAAGCATTTCCTCAAGCCCCGTAATCCAGAGGTCGAAGGCAGGGTCCTCTCGTCGATCTTCCACGTAATGGCACGCCTGGGCCACGGTTGAGCGGTCGCGGCGGAAGGCGCCAGCAACCCTGGTCAAACTCAGCTCAAAGGCCACATGGCATAAATACATCGCCACCTTTCGGGCAAAGGCGGCCTCGGCCGAACCGCGGGTAGGCTCAAAAACGGCGCGCACCGGCGTCGACAAAGCATAGCTTGCAACCCCCGCCGAAAGACGCGCAGCAAGATCGTCTCCAAACTTCAAAGAATGGCTCATTCCCAAAACCTCTCCCACACGCCCTCTTCCGGGGGCTATTGCCACCCAGGATAATGCGGAACGAGAGGTGTTGGATAGATTTTTTCCTATTCATAGGAATTTTTTCCGCTAATCGCCCTTGCGACTTAGCCCTAGCCCCATGCGCTTTGCCAGGTTGGAGCGTTCCTTGGCGTAATTTGGGGCCACCATCGGGTAGTCATGGGGGAGGCCCCACTTGGCCCGGTATTGGTCGGGGGTCATGGAATAGCGTGTGCGGAGATGGCGCTTCAGCGACTTGAACTTCTTACCGTCCTCCAAGCAGACGATGTAATCGGCGGAGATCGACTTCTTGATCGGCACAGCCGGGTCCTGCGCGACCGTGGGGCTCGGCGCGGGTGTAGCGCCAGATATTTCGCGGAGCGCGCCATGCACGGTGCGGATCAGGGCCGGCAAGTCCTGCGGCGCGACCTCATTGCCCGCGACATAAGCGGCGACGATCTCGGCTGCCAGATCGGTTAGATCGCGTTTTTCTTCGGTCATCTTGGTCAGATTGCAATAATTACTGAAGCGCAAGTATAGCCGAGAAAATCGCTCCCTTCAATCAAGTACTCCAGAATTACAATCTCCCCGCCAGCGCCGCGACCAGGATCAAGCCTACCAGAGCAACCAATTGGGCGGCTGACGCCAAACGGGGGCGGTAGGGATGATCGAGCTGGCGCATCAGGAAACCTGTGGCGCCGCCGAGCCGCGTCGACAGCACCTCGGCCGCCCTGTCCGCCGCGCCGAATACGCGCAAAGCCACTATGCCGATCCAGCGTCCCGCCCCAGCA
Organism: uncultured Alphaproteobacteria bacterium; assembly: GCA_902826245.1. Taxonomy (GTDB): domain Bacteria; phylum Pseudomonadota; class Alphaproteobacteria; order Caulobacterales; family Aquidulcibacteraceae; genus Vitreimonas. The sequence goes on from CADEEA010000004.1 coordinate 33,283, forward strand.
ACCGGCCCACGATAGAGCGCATCCAGGTCCGCGAGGCTCGTACCCCGCTCGCGCGGGAACAGCCCGAATACATACATCGACAGGAAGGCGATTCCGGCCGCGCCCATCAACTCGATTTGGCGCGCTAGGCGGTCCGGCGCGAACGGGGACATGGTCAGCTCGGACGGCGTGAGGCCGAACAGCCATTGCGGGGCGAGGCCAATGGCGAGGCAGAAAAAAGCGCCCAATACCGAACCCAACACCATCCCGTAGGCGGCCTTTCCGATCGCAGGCTGGGCGGCCCCCGCACCATAAAGCCGCAGGGCCGGCCGCAACACCAACACCGCAAACAGCACCGCCGAGAGCCCCGAGAACGCCAACCACAGCCAACGTGTGTCCCATTGCGCGGCGGCGCTAAGCGCGGCGGTGAGCGTCGGATACATGGCAAAGCCCGGCGCACCGGCCACGGCTAGCCCGGCCACAATGAGACACGCGCACGAAATCGGCGCCACGCGTCCAACACCGCCGATCATCGACACCCGCGCATCGCCTAGGATCTGCACAATGCACCCTAGGCCCATCTGCAGCGCGGAGAACGCGATGATGATCGTAAAAGCGTGCCCCTCGACGGCAGCAAGCGCCAAACGCGAGCCAATTCCGATGAGCGCAAGACAAAGTCCGATATGGGCAATTTGCGCATAGGCGGCGGATGCGCGCAGGTCGTCCTCGGCGCTTGCGTAGAACGCTCCTATGGCGATCATCGCCGCGCCAATCGGCATCAGCATCGGCTCGGCCGGAAAAAAGCGCGCGAGCGCGTAAACCCCCAACATCGCGGTGAAGGCGGAGAGTGCTGCAGCCCCAGCGGGAGAAGCGCGCGAAACCGCATCCTTCAGCCAGACATGCGCCAATGGCGCACCGGCGCGTATCAAAAGCGCTGCAAAAATGAACCCGCCGCTTAAGCTGCCTGCATCTATGTGGGCCTCCACCGCTTCTCCATGCGCTACCAGGTGCAACGCGGCGCCCACCAGAAAGAACAAGCTCTCCAGCCCATGCCAAACCATGAAGCGAACCCCGGCGCGCGGCGCATCGGGATGAGAGGACGCAAAAACCACCCAGGTCGCACCCAATCCCGCGAGCGACGCTGCGGCGACAAACAAGATGAGATGATCGCCAACGAACAGCGCCGAAACCGCGCCTCCGGCCAAGGTCAGGATGGCGGCATCCTCGAACCGGTTTTGACGGCCGCTCGTATAGGCGCCGATGAGCATCAAGGTAATGAGAAGCGCGATGCCGAACACTTGGTTGAGCGCATCGAGCTGCAACGTCGCCATCTCCACGCCCATCTGGCGAACGAAGCCGGCGACGCCGAAATCGCGCCCCAGCACAAGCCAGAGCGCCGCGAATGCGGCGGCGGCGATGGTGGGCGGGCGCAATCCGCGCGGTAGCGCCAAAACCAACGGCGCTGCGAGCAGCAGCACGAAGCCTGGGTTAAGAGCGATCGGCATCGTCGCTCCTTTCCCCGCGCCCCGCCAAAATGAACCGCGCGAGATTGGCGGAAATCACAGCGAACGCGGCCGCGCCTGCTCCGATCGCAGCGGCTGCGCCGGGTTTGGCGCCGACCCAGAACGCCGGTGCGATGTCGGCGGCGAATTCCAAGCCGATCCCCCCTGCCAGCAGGGCCAAGCAGAGCACAAACCAGGGACCGGCGGCGCCAGAGCGAGAGGTCTTCATGGCATCGGCGTCCAGACCGGCTTCAGAAATTCCGAGAGCGCGCTGGCAAAAACCAACAGCGACAAGGTCGCGACCGCTCCCAACGCCACAGGCGCCACCAATAAAAACGACGCGCCGTCAGGACGAATGAACGCATCTGGAGGCGCCCGACCAGAAAGCGCGTTCGCAGCCATCGGGCCCAGGTGCGCAAAGGTGAGGATCGCGGCGAGCCCGACCAGCACTGCCGCCCACACCAAGCCGACGCTTGAGGAGGACGCGATCAGCCATAATTTGGCCCACGCTCCCGCAAAAGGGGGCATGCCCACCATGCTCGCGGAGGCGAGCGCAAAGCCGGCAAGCGTCCATGGCATGACCCGCCCCAAGCCCGCATAGGCGCCGGCCTGCGTGCGCCCGGTGACCGCCGCAATCGTACCCGACGCCATCAGCAAAGTTGCAGCCGAGCACATCAGCGCCGTTATTTGCAGGGCCGAGGCGAACAGGCCCGCCGGGATGGTCAACAACGCGCCCAGCACCGCCGCCAGAGCTTGGGCGAGACATGTATAGGCCAGGCGTTCGTGCACGTCCTGTTTCGACAAGGCGACGAGCGCGGCAACGCACATCGACGCGCCCGCCAACACGATTAACGCCTGCGTCGCCAGTCGTGCGTCAGCAAGGCCCGATGCGCCAAATACGAACGCGGCGACCTTGAACACGCCAATGCACCCCGCGGGCAGCACTGTCAGCGCATACATGGACGTCAGGGCCGGAGACGGCGCCTCGCGCGAGGCCATCAACCAGCGATGCATGGGCGGAACCGCCGCAGCAGCGATGCCGAACACAAACATGACAAGAAGAAGATTGGCAGAGACGGGATCCGCCAAGCCGCCAAGCACGCCGCCGGGACGGAAATCGAGAACCCCGGCAATGGCGTAGGTCCACACCATCGCCGGCAGGAACAACCCAATCGATGAAGCGAGCAACACCGCCAGGAACAGGCGCCCAGCAGCGCCAGCCGCCTCATCGCCACGATGCTCGACCAACGGGAACGCGGCCAACGTCAATGCCTGCATCGCGACGAACATCGTGAACAAATTCGCCGAAAACGCCACCGCAAGCGCGCAAGCAGAAGTCAACGCCATGAACGCCATCAGCCGTGCTGGGGATTTTTCATGGGTGGCGCGCACGAAGCCGGCGCTATGGATCGCATGCAGCAAACCAAGCCCGCCGATAAGCAGCGCGACCATCGCCCCCAGCGGCTCAAGCGCGAATGCGAGGTCTACATTTGGCAAGGGCCGCGCCAGCACGACGCGCGCTTGGGCACCATGTGCGGTCTCGTTGAAAACGAAGAACGCCACGCCCGCAATCGCACAGGCCGAAAGTATGTAGGCTGCATCCCGCAGCCCCGGCGGGCGCGCGCACGCCAACACCAACGCCGCCTGCGCCACCGGCAGAACAAGGATTGCGAGCAGCCCCAACTCGGCGTTCATGGCGCATCACCGGCGATCTGGTGAGAAGCCGCCTGCGCCACGCGCAACAGCATGCTTGGTTCAACACCGAGCGCCAACACCAACGCGCCGCAGATAAGCACTGGGAATATCGAAATACGCCATGGATCGTGCTGGATCGGCGTCGGCGTCGCGGAGCGGCGAAAATAGAGTCGCTCAATCAAACGCCCGGCATAGATCGCCGCGGCGAGCGATGCCGCGATGATGGCTCCCGCCGACCACCACAAATCGACGCCGACAGCGGCCTCGATCGCCCGCCACCGTCCCAAGAAGCCGAGCGTCAAAGGCGCGCCCATCAGGCTAAGGGCGCCAACGAGCATGGCCGCGCCCGACACCGGCGCGCGCCGTCCAAGACCATCGAGTCCATCGAGGTTGAGCTTGCATCCCGACGCCGCCACGCCGCCTAACACCGCAATCCCCGCTGCAGCGAGAGCGCCAAGTTGCAACAAGGACGCGGCAAAGCCTGCGGGCGATCCCAGGCCTAGCGCCAACAACACGCAACCGCCCTGCGCCGCTCCGGCGTAGACAGCAAGCCTGCGCACATTGGCCGCGCCGATCGCCTGCAGCGAGCCGATCGCCACCCCGGCTACACCGAGCGCCGTCAAGACGTTTGTCACGCTCTCACCGAGCGCGGGTGCGGGGATCGCATAGGCAGCGAAACGGGCCATGACAGCCAGCGCGCCCACCACGCCCACGCACGCCAGTGTGAGCGCCGCGAACGCGCTTGTCCGACCCGCCACCGCGGGAAGCCAAGCGTGAAAAGGCGCAAGTCCCGCCTTGGCCGCGAGCGACACGATGATCAGAGCGACGCCAACGGCGCTCGAAATCGGTGCTTCGATCTGCGCCAGCGGCAGCTCCGACATTCGCACAACGCCCGTGCCGCGCATCAGCAGCGCAGCGCCAAGCAAGAACATGGCCGCCGACGCCGCTCCCGCAGAAATCATGCGCATCGCGCCATTCAAGGCGCCGCGTTCACCGCCAAGCGCGGCCAGTCCTACGCTCGCCAGCCACGCGGTCTCGCACGCCAAGAAAACACCCAGCAGATCCTGTGCGACCATGGCGCCCTGCCAACCGCTGCACACGCATAAGCCCAACGCCAACGCCAACGGCCGTTCCCGTGATCCGAAATCCCGCAGATTGGCGCCTGCCGCGACCATCACCGCCAAACCCGCACACGCCAAGACGGCCGCACCCGCGTGTCCTATGCCCTCCAGCGCCAGCGGGGAGGCGCCTGCACCAGCAGAAGCGCCTGCGAGCAGCAGCCGCGCCGTCGCATCGAGAACAAGCCATGCGCTCCACGCCATCGCTGCAACGCCGATCGCCCAGTTCAAACGCGAAATTGGCGCCAGCAGGACAAAAGCAGCCGCCAGCAATGGCGTCGTCACCAAGAGCAAAGGCGCATGCGCGCGCGCGGTTTCAAGGACTTCCCCGATCACGGCGCTCTTCCCGACCCTTCGGCGTCGTCGTCAACAGCGTCGATCGCCGGGAGTTCCGTGTCGCCGTAGGCCTCCTGAAGGCGGATAAGAATAAGCGCGCCAAGCGCCGCATACGCTAGTGCAACGGCAACAGCAGCGCTCACGAAAATCTGAGGCGCACGCAGCGCCGAAACCGCAAGCGCCGCCCCCAACATCACGACGGCCGCTCCCGCAAGCCGCTTGCCGGCATTGGAGGCTGTGAGGAGCGTCACTACGCTCAGCACCACCAGCGCCATCGAGGCCGCTATCGCAACCTTCGCCAACAGAGCGGGGTCAAGCGACATCATTCGCCATCGCGCAGGGTCGGCGCGCGTCCGATCAGAATCGTCAACACCAACGCCGTCGCGGCGATGACGGCGACAAACAAGCCCGCCTCCATGATTTGCCCGCGCAGGCGAGAATCTGGCGAAGCCGCTGCAAACGAGACCGCGCCAACACCCAGCGCAAGCAGCCAGCGCGCCGCTACAGCTGGCAGAGCGGAGTTTGCCGCGGCAACTCCAAACACCAGAGCATGCACGGCCATCGCTAAGGAAAACGCCAAACCCGCGCGCATGCCGACACCGTCCCCGGGGGCGCCGTTGGCAAGCAACACCAGTGCGAACACCGCGCTGATGGGGATAAACCAACGCGCCGACGCCCCCAAGACGACATGCGTGCCCATCAATGCCCCTCCCCAGGACGTTCGAGCACACCGCGCTCACCGTATCCCGCCAGCGCCATTGCGCCGATGCCGAGCACCAAAAACAAAGGCGCAAACCAGAGTGCGGTGGCCTTGAGGTCAAAAGCCGGGCCCATCTCCGAGACGGGTGCGTCTATGAGTACGGCCCATATCAAAACAGCGGCTGCGCAGCATCCAAGCGCAAGACTCAGCCACGGCCCGCGCGCCCTAGCTTTGGCCGCACGCTTGCTCAACACGGTCGAGCCGATCAGCAGGAGCGGCGCCCACGCCGCCGCATATAGTGCAAATTCAGTCGCCGAAGCCGCTTGGCCCAGCATAAGTACAACTGCAGTCCCTGCTGCTCCCGCCGCGGCCAAACACAAACAAGCGACGAACAGGGAGCGCGAAAGAAGCGCCACAACACTCGCCGTCAGAACCGCTACGAGCAACAGAAGCGCGAGCCATGGCGTCATTGTTTGGATTAAGGGAGCGCTCATGAGGCGCCTCGCTGCCGTACGTCTGAGTGCGCACCGGGGCGCGGCGCCTTGTAAGGTCCCGCGAGCGGCGCCAATCCACCTGCATGCGCGGCGTTGGCAACGACCTGCGATCGCACCTGCCCGGCGAACGCCACGAGCGCCGCGAGCAGGAGTAAGCGGGCGGCGACTTCCCAGCTTTGCGCGATCGCGGCCAAGCCCAACAGCATTATCGCTGCACCAATGGATTCAGTTCCCGCAGCATGCAACCGCGTGTAGACATCGGGAAAGCGCAGAATCCCAATGACGCCGCTGACTACAAACGCCAACCCGATCACAACCGCGACGCCCCCGACGCCCATCCGCACGATCTCAAGCGACCACTCCATCATCGCCCTCCTTGCGTACGCGCCAAGGGCGCCTGCAAATTGCCGAAGCGGAACACCTTCAAGATCGCGACATTGACGACATAGCTCGAGAGCACCAGCGCAAAAGCGGCGTCGAGCCAAGCTGACGAAGCGCCCGCGGCCGCCGCCGCGGCGCAGACCAACACGACTTTCTCCACTATGGAATAGACGGCGACCGCCCGATCCTGCAGCGTCGGACCTGCGATTGCGCGCACGCCGGCAAGCAAGAGCGCGGTCAGCGCGCCGAGCATCACAGCCAACGCGATCATCTGGCTAGCCCCTCGCTGAATTGCATGCGTGCTTCGAGCGCCGCGAGCGCGTCAGCCTCCATTACATCTTCGTTGAGCACATGCACGAGGAGCCCGTCGGCGTCCGTCTCGACAACATTGGCGCCGGGCGCCGCGCTGATCATGCCGGCGAGTGCGGCAAGCGCGCTCGGATCGCGCAACCGCGTGCGCAGGCGCACGAGTGCAGGTTTTAGCGCGACATCGCCAGCGAGCGCTGCGCGCGCTGTTGCGATCGCCCCCCCGAGATTGGCGCCGAGCCGCCGCAACAATAGCGGCGCCATCGCAGGCAAGCGCAGGGGTGCGGGCGTTACCCCCCCGAGCCAAATCGAGGCCGCCAGCCCACCGCCCGCGGAGGCCAGAATTATCCACAATTGCCCGGGCGCCAACAGCGCCGCTACAAGCGCCAAGCCGATGAACATCGCTGCGGCGTGGAGCATGGAATCGCCTCTCCCCGCGCCGATGGCGCGCCGACCCGGCTTAGCCCCAGAGGCGCGGATTCGCCAAGCCGATTAGACGTCCAACTACATATTTCGTTGGAACAACAAAATGGCGTTCCGCCGGGCTTGCGTGTGGTTTTCGTCACTGTCGTTTTCATCGGCGAACGCGCCAGAGTCAGCGGTGAACGACCAGTTCCAATAGCGCAGGACCGTCTGCGCCTTCACTGTAGCGAGGGTGTCGTAAACGAACACGGTCCGCCCAAGTGCGTTGTCGAGCGTCGCGGGATCGCCGCTCGGGCGGCGCAACGCACGCCATAGCATGAGCAGGTGCTGCCTCTTCAGGCCCGTCGCCTTGCAGAGCACGCCAATCGCCTCCCCGCCGGGATCTGAGAATATTTGCGCCGCAGTCGCCGGGCGCACCCCCGCCAGGTGCCCGATCTCGTCGAGAAGCGCTCGATCCGCACCGCGCTCAACGCCCACCGCAATAGCGTTTTCCAAGGAACCAAACGGGCTGCGCTGTGCGGCGGCTCGGTTGCGCTGGCGCCGTTCAATGGTCTGGAGCGCTTTGCGGACGTCTGCGTCGGCCCATCCCTCGGCCGCGGCCAGCGCGAACACGTCTCCAAGCTCCCCCAGGAGCGCTGCACGGTCCGCGGCGAAGCGACGGATGATCTGGACCCGAACGTCGAAGCCGACCCACCAGAACATAATCAGGGCCTGGGTCGGCTTGATTTCCGGTCGCAGCACGAGCAATGGCGCAAGATGCGCCGCTTGCCGTGTTTTGGCGACGATGAGCTCAACGCCCTGCACCGAGAAACGCGCGAGATTGTTGCGCAGCAAGGCTTCAATGACGGCGACATCGTTGGTCTGGCAAAGCGCATCGGTCACCGCCTCGTTCAAGCCGCGCCGACGTGCGATCGCCAACCAGTGCTGCGCGACGCCCGCGCGAACCGTGGCGATGAGATCGGAATCATCGAGCCCAACGCCGTGTTCGAGCAAGTCGCGGGCGACCTGGAAGTCGTCGCGAGCGAGGTAGCGCAGCAACGCCTTGGGCGCTTCATGAACGCGGACCAGTCCTTGCGCGCAGCGACTGCGAACCTCGACGCTGGCGGTGCGCAATAACCCCAACAGAATATCGGCCGCCAATTGGCGTTCGTGCTGCGGCATCCGATTTTCCGGCCACGAAACGACTTCGCAAAGCCGGCGCAACAACGCCGCGCGCGCCTGCGGATCCTGCCGTCTGGTCAGGTCGAGGGGAATTTCGGCCGCAGGCGCTTGGCGAATCTGATTCGAGTTGGGCATTCTCGGACAGCTCACCAGTTCAGCGTTAAGCCCCCGTCAACAAGCGCTGGACGCCACGATGCGACAAGCCTTATCTGCGGCGATGCCAGCTTCTGAGCGCCCCCCGATCGTGCGTGAACTCCACGTCTATTACGCCTTGGTGGGGCTCTATTTTTTTGCGTTCGGCATGCAATTTGTGTTGTTTCCCTCGCTGGCGGCGTTTGTGCTCAACAGTACGCCGGCGGGCGTTGGGATGGCGCAATCGGCGCTTACCGCGCCGATGTTTTGCTTGCTGCTGTTCGGCGGCCTGTTGGCCGAACGCGCCCGTGCAGGAACAACGCTTGCGCGGCTGCACTTGATGTTCGCGGCGGCGTCGGCGGCGCTAGCCGCGATGATCGCGTACGGCAAACTCGACTACGCAGCGCTCATCGCCTACGCGATCGTCGTCGGCGCCTGCGCAGCGTTTCTGATGCCGGTGCGAGACGCAGCGCTTAACGGCGTTATCGCCAGGGAAGCAGCACGCGGGCGCCACACGCCCATAGCAACAGCAGCCGCGGTAACGACAGCGGTGCAGATAGGCGCGCAGATCGCCGGCATAGTGACGGCGCGCTTTGCGGGCCACGCACCTGCGCCTTTCGTTCTATTGCAGGGAATTGTCCTCGCGGTTGGCGCCTTTGTTGCGCTTGCGCTCACTGCGCCCAAACCCACCGGACACGAGCGTTCGCTCTCCGGTGCGCTGCGCGATCTCCGCGACGGCCTCGCCTATTCGTTCGGCAATCCGATCATCTCGCCCATGCTGGTGTCGGCGGCCTATGTCGGCGTTTTCGTGATTGGCGCCTTTCAGGTGCTGTTTCCGCTGATTATTCGCGACGAATACGGCGGCGACGCCATCATACAGGGGGGCCGCCTGGGCGATTTGTTGGCGGCGTTCTGGGGCGCGTCTTTTGTATCGGCGGTTGTCTTAAGTCGAACCAAGCCGCTGCTGCGGCCCGGGCGCGCACTCATCGCCTCGCATCTTGTCAGCGCCTGCGCATTGGCAAGCTTCTCAATGCCCAAGCCGTTCTGGCTATTCGCATTGATCGTCGCCTGCTGGGGACTGGCGGCAGGCGTCGCCATCTCCACCAGCCGCGCGATTGTCCAGGGCGCCGTCGAGCCGCGTTACCTGGGGCGCGTGCTGTCGGTCTATTCGATGGGCTTCATGGGCGGCGCCCCGCTGGGCTCACTTGTTGTGGGCCTCGCGGCTGGCCGCCTCGGGCCCCATGGCGCAGCGTTTATTCCCGCTATTGGACTGGGCGCCGCGGCCGTTTTACTCGCGCTATCCACGCCACTGTGGCGATTTTCGGCAACGACAGACCGCGCCTAGTTTGACGAACGCAACGTGTTGCCGCCCCGGCGCCCGTTGAATTCAGCAACTTCAGCCACCCATGCGGTGTTCGTATCCACAAGACGGCGGTCCGCTTGGTTCCAGGCCTCAACGAGAGCCGCAAGCTGTGCCTGCAGCGCCGTGATATCGGCCCGACACGCTGCTTTCTTGGCTACAGTCGAAGTCTGCCAGGCGCCGTAAGCCTCCGTGCCATGCATCATGTCGGCTCGATTTGCGGAGGCGCCGTCCGGAAGCGTTGGGGCAGCGGGAAAATCCGCGCAATTCGCCGTCAGCGCTGGTGCAGCCTGCGCCTCACCGGCGCTTTGCGCCGCCGCCGGCATAGCAAACATCAACGAAGCCGCAGCGATCCCTAGTAAGACCTTCATTTGTCTCAAAACTCCAAGCTCTGACACATCCCTCGCTCCGGTATGTGCTGTAAAAACGAGACCAAAATGCGGTGCGGGGCCGCCCGCGTCAACTCTTCGGCGCCCCTTGCGTTGTCGGCCCTAACCGGGCGCACGTAGGGTGAACGGGATGCGCATTCGGTAGCGGCCCTCCACCGGCTGGCCATCGCGGGTTGCCGGCGCCATGCGGTAGGCCTCGCTCATGCGTCGGGCGGCAGCCCCGAAACCCCAATTGGCCGGGGTCTCCGACACCACTGCACACTGCAACGCGCCAATTGTGGTGACAGCACAATCCAGCAACACGCTTCCCTCTACCCCGGCCTCGCGCGCCCGCGTCGGATAATAACGATCCAAACCCCGCGGCCGCTGCAGCCAGTGCGGTTCGCTGATCGAAATTGGTTGCGTTGAAAGAACCTCGCCAATCGAACTCGGCGCCGACGGCTGGGCCTCCTCCGGCGCGCTCGGCTCTGGCGTCACGGGGATCGCCTCATCCGTCGCGCGCTTGGCAGGCCGCTGGCGCGGCGCTTCAGCTGGCGCCGGCGGGGGCGCAATTTCGGCCACAAAGATCGGCGGAGACCCGTCGAGCGCCGGGCCCGCCAGTCGGACGGCGTAGGAAATCGTCAACGCTGCGATGATCGCAGCGCCGGTCATGAGCGCTGATGCGGCGAGCGAAGCGCTCCTCACTTGTACAATACTGGCCATCTCTGGTTCCTCCGGCGTGTCGAGCGAAGCGCACCGCGCCGACGGATCGTCTCATCGCTCCCGGTGCGCCGCCATTCACACACGCGCGAGGTCGATCACGCTTGCGGCATCGCTCAACGTGTGCGGAACGGGATGCGCATGCGGTAGTGGCCGCGTGCTGGTGCGCCGTTCTGCGTCGGCGGCGCCATGACATGCTCGCAGGCGAGCGCCAACGCTGCGTCGCCGAAACCCCAGTCCGGCGGTGATTCCGATACGATCGTGCAATCCAGCTTGCCATCGACGGCCACGGCGCAATCGAGCAGCACCTCCCCCGCTATACCCGCCGCGAAAGCCGCCGGCGGGTAGCGGCGCTCGGGATGCCGCGGGCGTGCAAGCCAGATCGGGGAGGTGATTTCGACGACCGGCGGCGGCGTAGCCATTATTTCAGGAGCCGCGTCCGTGTCGGGGAGCACGGCGGTTGGTGGATTCGGCTGCGCGCGGGGACGCGTTTGCTGGGCCTCCTTCGGAGACGGCTCAGCGCTGACGGCAACCACTGTCGGGCTCGCCGACCTAGGCCAATTCGCCTGCGTCCTTGCGAATAAGGCACCCAACGCGGCGGCGGCCACAATGAACGCCGCCGCCAACCGCGAGATCACGCGAACGAAGCCAATCCTCCGCACGACCACCACTGAAACGAAGCCAGGCCCCGCTTATTCGCCCACCCGGAACGGAATCCGCAGGGAATAACGCCCGCCCGCTGTCGGTTGGCCATTCACGGTCTGCGGGTTCATGCGGAACTGACGCGAAATCCGCACAGCAGCTTCACCGAAGCCCATGTTCGCCGGCTCCTCAGACCTGACGGAACAGGTGAGGCGTCCCTCGGCGTCCACCGTGCAATCAAGCGAAACCGCGCCTTCGATCTCCCGCTCGAGCGCGCGCGGCGGATAGAAGCGCGCGTAATCGGCCCCGTTCGGGCGCCTCGCCCAAGAAGGATTAGTGATGACGGACGGCGGCGGCGGCGGCGGCACCTCGCGCGTCACCGGCTCTTCGTAAGCTACCGCAGGCACGTCGATAACCGGAGGCGGCACGCTCTGCGGCGGCGGCGGCGGAGGCTGGTTTGGCGGCGGCGGCGGCGGAGGCGGCGGAGGCGGCTCGGGCTTATCCTCGATTTCCGCTTTGACCACTTCGGTGTCTGACAACATCTCCATCACGACGCTGAACTTGCCCGTGATCGCCAGATAAATCAGGCCGAAGCAAATTATTGCCGCCAGACCGAAGGAAATAAGACGAAGGCGAACCATCTTGTTATCCTTCGATTGCGCGTTCGGAGAAGATGCCGACCTTGAGGAAGCCAGCTTCCTGCAGGCGGCTCATCGCGTCGATGACATTGCCGTAGGCGGTGGTCTGATCCGCCTTAACCGTTATCCGCGCCTCAGTGTAAAGGCTCGCCAGATCATCGCGCAGCGCTTCGTTATTGAAGAACGCGTGGTCAAGCACCTTGTCCCCCAATTGCGACATCGCAACCGGCTCCGCATCGACATAAACGACCAAACCCTGGCCGGGCTGTTCGCGCAACCAGACGATCGTCGGCTTTTGACCCGGGGGCGGCGGTGATTGTATGGGATTTGGAGGGGGCAAATCGACCCGGACGTCCACAGTGGGGATCGGCGCCGTCACCATAAAGATGATCAGCAGCACCAACAGAATGTCGATAAACGGGATGACGTTTGGCTCGGAAATCGTGCCGCCCGACGAGGAGGTTTTGCCAGCCATTGTCTATCTCCGATCTTCGGCGACAAGCGCGAGATGGACGAAGCCGTATGACTGCAGCTGGTTCATTGCTCTGATGATGTTGCGGTACTGAGTGTCGCCCTCGCCGCGCACATAGATGCGGCAGGCGTCGTTGCTAGTCGTTTGGGTGACCAAGCAATCCTCGATCAGGTCAAGCCCCGGCGAGTTCTTCTCCCATTCCTCCTTGGTGCGCTCACCAAGTTCCTCAATCGGCACATTCTCGTTCATGACATAATACAGCGCTTCGCCATTTTTCTCTTGGACGGAAATCCAAGTCGGGCGCGGCGGGCGACGCGACGCATCGATCCGCGCATCCGGCATGTCTACTTCGATATCCACCGACGAGATCGGCGCCGCGATCATAAAGATAATCACCAGCACCAACATGATGTCGATGAACGGGATCACATTAGGATCGGAGTTCACACCAAGGCGTCCGCGTTTACCGCCGCCGCCTGGAGCCGCTAACTTACCCGCCATCGGGCTTTCCTCCGATAATTACTAAGCAAATCAGCCGGCGCGACGATCCATGTCACGCGAGACAAGAGAGATGAATTCCGACGCGAAGTCATCGAGCTTGCTGGCCTGCTTGGAGATTTGCTTGGCGGCGAAATTGTAGATCAGCACCGCTGGGATAGCAGCAGCGAGACCCGCCGCGGTCGCCAAAAGCGCGCCGCCGATCGGACCGGCGACAACCGCCAAAGATGTAGACTGGGACACCTGAATCTTGGCGAACGCCATCATGATCCCCCACACCGTGCCGAACAGGCCGATAAACGGAGCGTTCGCGCCGATTGAGGCGAGGAAGGTCATGCTCGAGCCGAGGTCTTCCAGATGGTCGTTCTGGCGCGTCGACATCGCCGATGCGACACGCTGCATGGTGTGGTCGCGGGCGTCGCGCATGGTGTAGAGGCCCAAATCCTGGGTGCGGCGCACTTCAGCCATGCCGGCGTCGAACATCGACTTGATGCCTGAAGCGGGTTGCTTGCGGATGATCGCTTCGGCTTCTTCTACCGAATTCGCCTTACGGAAGGCGGCGAGGAAGTCGCGCGTCTGGCCGCTGGCGCGGCGCATGACGTAAACTTTTTCGAACAGCAACGCGATCGCGTAGACGGCGCACAGCGCCAAGATCAGCATGACGACGATTTCAAGCGTCTCGAGCTGCTGGACCAGCCGCCAAAGGCTGACCTCTTGGCGGCCCGCAGCCTCGGCCCCGGCCTTTGCCGATTCCTCGCGCGCAGCTTCGATCGCCGCTTGTGAGTGCTCCGGCGCTGTTCCGGTAGCCGCCTGGCCTGACGCGCCTGACGCGCCTGTCGCCGCACCCGATTGCTGCGCCAACATGAGCAGCGAATTGATCAACGTCATGGTCTTGTGCCCTTTGCCTTCGCTTCACCGATTTGACGATCCCGGAGGCTCAAACGCCTGCGTTCCCGCCGCCTAAACTCAATCATGGGGTGAACAGCCGGCGCCCGCAGCGCCTTCAATTCCTCCCACCGGATGCCGCCTCGTCACGCCTTGGGAGCCGCTTTTGCGGTCTTGTCCCGGGCGGCGGCTCCCGCCCGCTCCTAAATTTTCGGAAAAGGTGATCTTGTCAACGCCTCCCTAGCAGTGGAGCCGCAATAAAGGCGCCTGCCGCGTGGTATTTTCGATCAAATGCCTGCAAGACCAGAAAGGGGCAACCAAATCTTTCGTGATCGCATAGGTCGGGAGGCAGGGCATGGCGATGACGGTTGGCGAATTGGAGGCCATGCTCAGGTCGGCTTTCCAGGACGCGGAAATCCAAATCGAGGACCTGGCCGGCGACGGAGACCATTATCGGGCGCTGATTCGCACCGACGCGTTCAGGGGTAAGAGCCGAGTCGCGCAGCACCAGATGGTCTACGCCGCCCTGCAGGGACGCATGGGGTCGGACCTTCACGCCCTTGCGCTGGTAACCGGACCAAAAACAAGCGCTTGAACCTGCGCGACGCTGTCCCTACCTCCGGCTTCAGGAGATTCCCCATGACCGGCGATGTGATCGACGCCATCCGCAGCACCGTGCAGGACAATGACGTTGTCCTCTACATGAAGGGTACCGCAGAGCAGCCTCGCTGCGGTTTCTCCAACCAGGTGGTGCGCATACTCGACCATCTCGGAATTGAGTATCTGGATGTCGATGTGCTTGCAGACGACTCGATCCGCCAAGGCGTTAAGGACTTCGCCAATTGGCCCACGGTTCCGCAATTATACGTGAAAGGCGAGTTCGTCGGCGGCTGCGATATTGTGCGCGAGATGTTCCAGACCGGCGAACTGAAAGCGCTGCTCGAAGAAAAAGGCGTGGCGCCAGCCTCCTGATCGCGCGCCAAGCCGCCCCGCGGCGCCATTCCGGGTTTCGCGTAGATACGCCGCACCCTACATCTCGCGTCCATGGATTCTAACCGCCCTTTCAATTTTCTGGCGTGGCTACGCAATTCTTTCCTGGCTGGGGTCGCGCTGGTTTTGCCGTTCCTGGTGACCGGCTGGCTGATCTGGCTGGTCGTCAGTTTCATCGACAACAACGTCACCCCTGTTTTACCCGCGGGGCTACAACCGTTCGTGGAACGCATTCCAGGCGCCGGCGTGATTATCGGCTTGGCGACCTTGACCTTAGTCGGCGCCTTGGCCGGGAACCTGTTCGGGCGCTGGATCGTCAATGCGGCCGATCAATTCATCGGCAGCCTGCCTGTTGCACGCACCATCTATGGCGGCGCGAAACAAGTGTTCAAGCAGGTCGCCGCGCCTGAGCGGACATCGTTTAAAGAGGCTGTTCTTGTTGAATTTCCAAAGCCCGGCTCCTGGGCGATCGGCTTCGTCACCAATGACGACACCACCGACATCGTACACGATGTCGGTGAAAATCTGGTCGCGGTGTATGTTCCCCACACGCCGATCCCGACCTCTGGTTTCCTGCTTTACGTACGCCGCGCAGAGTTGAAACCCCTGAGCATCGCGCCCGAGCAAGCGCTCAAGCGCGTCATCTCACTCGGGCTCATTAGCGACGAGGAAAAAGCCGCTACACCACCGTGAAATCGGATGGGGACCAGTCCGGTCTCGGATAAGCCGGCGCCATCTCCTGAAGCTTTGCGCGCACGGTCGCTGCGATGATGGCGTTGCGCCGCCATTTTTTGTCGCCAGGAATGACTCGCCAGGGCGCGTGCGGCGTAGAGCAGCGCGTGAGCATCAGGTCGTAGGCTCTCTCGTACTCATCCCACAATGCCCGATCGTCGAGGTCGCCTGGATTGAATTTCCAGTTTTTCTCCGGATCGTCGAGCCGCTCCTGCAGCCGGCGGCGCTGCTCGTCCTTGGAGATGTGCAACATGAATTTGAGGATGGCGACGCCATTCTCGGAAAGATGTTTCTCGAATTCGTTGATCTGCTCGTAACGCTGCTCGATCGCATCCTGAGGCGCCAATTTGCGCACCTTTACAACGAGCACGTCCTCGTAGTGCGACCGATTGAAGACCCCGATCATGCCTCGCTTCGGAACCGCAGCATGCACCCGCCAAAGATAATCGTGCGCCAATTCCTCTTCGCTTGGGCGCCCGAACGCCGTCACCTGTACGCCGAGCGGGCCGCATTGGTTGAATACGCCGCGCAAGGCGCCGTCCTTACCGGATGTGTCGATGCCCTGCAGCACGACCAGAAGCGCGCGCTTACGCTCAGCCCAGAGTTTGTCCTGGAGCTTGTCGATGGCCTTTGCATCGTCCGCCGCGGACGCCTCGGCCTCCTCGCGCTTGGCAAACAGGTGCTCGCCAACCGGATCGCGGCTCGCAAGCAGCGCCTCCGATCCCGGGCGAACCAGAATTGCGGCATCGCGGGCGTCGTTCATGGCTTCTCCAGCAGCGTTCCGGAAAGTGCGGCGCCCCTTCGTTGAACGCAAGAGTGACGCGCGTGTCGGGGTCAACTAGCCTGTTTCCATGAGCGGAATCATAGAAATCTGGACCGACGGCGCCTGCAGCGGCAACCCAGGCCCTGGCGGCTGGGGCGCCGTGCTGCGCGCGGGCGCGCACGAGAAGGAAATTTCGGGCGGCGAAGCCGCCACCACCAACAATCGCATGGAGCTGATGGCGGCGATCGAAGCGCTCAATGCGCTGAAGAAGCCAAGCACGGTTACGCTGCACACAGATTCCAAATATGTGATGGACGGCGTCACCAAATGGATCCACGGCTGGAAAAAGAACGGCTGGAAGACCGCCGACAAAAAGCCGGTCAAGAACGACGACCTTTGGCGACGCCTGGACGAGGCCAACGCCCGCCATAGAGTCACCTGGAAATGGGTCAAGGGCCACTCCGACGACGTCATGAACAACCGCGCAGACGAACTCGCGCGCGGGGCGATCAAGAATTTACGCTGACCCCCGTCGCCCCCCCAGGGAATCGTCGCGCACCGGAGAAGCTTGACTTTCATTCAGTTCAATATAGAACCATTGTCGTTCGCTATTGAACCATATGGAACGCCCTCATGCCCTCCCGCCGCCACGTACTTGCCCTACTCGCAGCAACCCCATTCGCTACGTCCTGCGGGGAAGGCCTCCCCGATTACGCCGCCGCGTGGCGCTCGCCCGGCGCGGGCGAGGCCGACGCCCGCCGTTTCGCGCTCGCGCATGCGATCCTTGCGCCCAATCCGCACAATACTCAGCCTTGGCTGGTGGAATTGCGCGGCGAGGACGAAATGCTGCTCTATTGCGACCTTGAGCGGCGCCTGCCGTTCACCGATCCGCTGGATCGGCAGATCACTATGGGCTGCGGCGCGTTTCTTGAACTCTACCGCATGGCCGCCGCCGAGAAAGGCCAACTCGCTGAGATCACGCCGTTTCCCGAAGGCGCGCCGGCAGGCCCTCTCGATGTGCGCCCCATCGCGCTGGTGCGCTTCAACCCGGTCGCCAACGCCGCTCCCGATCCGCTGTTCACGCAGATCGCATCACGGCGCACCAACCGCAATGAATATGACCCGGCGCGCGCGCCAAGCGCGGCGCACCGCACCGAGATAGCCACGGCCTCGGCATTTCCCGGCGCGGTCCACTCCATCGGCGCCGCCTCCGATGACGAACAGGTCGCCGCCATCCGCAATCTCGTCTGGCGCGCATTCGACCGCGAGATGCGCACCCGCGGCGCGCAAGAGGAGACCTACAAATGGCTGCGCTTCGGCAGGAACGAGCGCGCACGCCATCGCGATGGCCTCTACATCGATGTGCCCGTTCCCGGCCTGTTGCGCGCCATCGGCATGCTGGGTGAGGACGATATCGTCAACCCTGACTCAAACGCCAACAAGCAGGCCGCGCGCGACTGGAAGCGCAAGGTCGACAGCGCGCCCGCTTTCATGTGGCTCGCGACGCCCGACGATGCGCCAACCACACGCCTCCTCGCCGGCATGGCCTATGCACGCATGAACCTAGCCGCGACAGCCGCAGGGCTGGCGATGCATCCTTGGAGCCAAGCGCTACAGGAATACGCGGAGATGGCCGATCTTAACGCGGAAGCGAAAACACTGCTCGGCGTCGACTCAGAGCAGACAGTGCAGATGTTGGCGCGAGTGGGCTATGCAGATTCCGTTGAGCCGGCCGCCCGCCGCGAACTTGGAGCATTCCTCAAGCCATGAGCCAAGATGAAGCGCTGGCGATCGCGTTCGACGTCATGACCGAGACTGCCATCATCGGCCGCTTGGCCGACACTGCCCTGGGGCAAACACTGCCCGGCGGCTTGTCCGTCGCCGGTTTCGGCGTGTTGAACCATTTTGTGCGCCTGAATCTGACAGGCGAGAGCCCAAGCAAGTTGGCGCGCGCATTCCAGGTGGCCAAAGGCGCCATGACCTACACGTTGCAGCAATTGGAGGCGCAGGAATACGTTCGCATCCTCCCAGATCCCAGCGATGCGCGCGGCAAGGTCGTGCGCATCACTCCCAAGGGGCGCAGAGCTAGAGACGCGGGGATCACTTCCGTCAGGCCTGGGATGGAGAAACTCATCGAGGCGCTCGGCGCGGATGAGTTCAAGCGGGCCAGGCCGTTCCTGGCGCGACTGCGCGTCATTCTCGACGCCGCGCGGAGCTGAAATGCGCCTCCGTGCGGCCCGCTACGATTGCGTCATCATCGGCGCTGGGGCCGCGGGCCTTTACGCAGCTCTGCACGCGGCCAAACGTGGCCGGCGTGTGCTGGTGCTGGAGCACAACAGCGAAGTTGGCTTGAAAATCCTGATCTCCGGCGGCGGGCGTTGCAATTTCACCAATCTCCAGTCCGGACCGGAGAACGCAACATCACGCTACCTCTCGGCCAACCCCCATTTCGCGCGTTCGGCGCTGGCGCGGCACACCCAGCACGATTTCACCGCGCTCCTGAAAACGCACGGCATTCTCTATTATGAAAAGACGCTCGGCCAATTGTTCTGCGAAGGCCCGCGCTCTTCAGCCAAAATCGTGCGCATGCTGTTGGCCGAGTGCGTAGCGGGCGGGGTTGAGGTTCAGACAGGGTGCACGATCACAGCGGTGCGCCGAACGGAGCGCTTTCTCATCGAGACCAGCATGGGCGCATTCGACGCCGACACACTCGTGATCGCAACTGGCGGGCTCTCGATCCCCAAACTAGGCGCGAGCAACTTTGCCTTCGACCTCGCCAAACAATTCGGCGTTCCTGTAATCCAACCCCGGCCGGGCCTCGTTCCTCTCGTTTTCGCGGAGGCCGACCTTACGTGGATGCGCGCACTGAGCGGGATATCCGCCGACATCGAGGTGCGCTGCGGCGGGGCCGCCTTCCGCGAAGCTGCGCTGTTCACGCACCGTGGCTTGTCGGGGCCTGCGGTTCTGCAGATTTCCTCCTATTGGCGCAAAGGCGAGAGCATCGCGATCGACTGGCTGCCCAACGCCGATGACGATGCGCTTGCGCACCGCAAACGCGCGCGCCCGAAAGCCAATCTCAAGACGGTGCTGGCGGAAGTGCTGCCCGATCGCTTGGCGGGGGCTTTGACGCAACACTCGACAATGCCGCCCGATGCAATCGTCGGCGACCTCAAGGATTCGACGCTGTCGGATCTTGTTCGCCGCCTGAAATCCTGGCCGCTCTCGCCCATCGACACGGAAGGCTATGCGAAGGCCGAAGTGACCGTTGGCGGCATCGACACAAAAGCGTTGTCACAGCAGAATATGCAAAGCAGCGCGGTTCCGGGGTTGTTCTTTGTCGGCGAGGCGGTGGACGTCACGGGTTGGCTGGGCGGGTACAATTTCCAGTGGGCCTGGTCGAGCGGCTGGGTGGCGGCCCAGGCGATCTGAGCGCCATCCGGGTAGCGCTCAATCTAGCCCTGCGCTAAGTGAGCAAAAGCCGAAGGGGGATTTGCATGCGCCATGTATTCGCGGTTTCTGTACTGTTGCTGAACGCACACTTGGCTCTCGCTCAGCCAGCACCCCCAACCGCGCAAACTGCCCCGGCGGCCTCGGCGGCGCACGCTGAAGCCGCGCGATCGATGTCGCACATGTTTTTGATCGAGTCCGATGTCGTGGGCGTCAGCATTGGGGCGGCGTTCGACGTCCTAGAGCCGCGTTTGCGGCAGCAAGGGCTATCAGGCCCCGCGTACGAGAATCTCCGGCACGACACCCAACGCTCCTTGACCCGCTGGGTGGACGGCTTTCGAGCCCTGATGGAAGAGGAACTCGGCGCGGAAATGGTCGCCATTGCGGAAGACTTTGCGCAACGTCTGACCACAGTGTTTTCCGAAACGGAGATGACCGAAATCGCCGCATTTCTCGCTCAGCCTCTGGCCCGCAGCGCCTACATCAAGAGCGTGGAACACGGCGCACGGGCCACGGCCAACGGAGGCGCGGCCAGCGCTCCGCCAACGCTCTCGCCTGAGGAAATTGCGGCGTTTGCCGATTTCGAAACAACTTCCGCCGGACAAGCGCTGAGTCGCAACAGCGATCGCACCATGCAAATGTTGAGTCTCGCGCTCGAGGCCGGCACACAGAGACTAATGCCGCGGCTGCAGCAACGCATCCCGCGCGAAATGTGCGCGGCGATGGGGGATGAGTGTCCTCCGGGCCTGCGCGCGGCGATGGAAACGCAATAGGCTTGCTCTTGAACTATCGCTCGCCGTCCGCGAACGGGTTCTTTCCAGCCTTCACCACCAAGCGCAGCGGCGTCGCGTGCAGCTCAAACGCTTCGCGCAGCGCATTCACCAGATAGCGCTTATAGCTTTCGGGCATTTCCTCAGCGCGCGAACAGAGCAGCACAAAGGTCGGCGGCCGCGTCTTCATTTGCGCCATGTAACGCGGCTTGATGCGCTTGCCGCTCACTGCTGGGGGGGGATGGCGCTGCACCACCGCGTGCAGCCATTGATTGAGGTCGCTGGTTTTTACCCGCGCGGACCAATCCCGGTGCGCTATCGAGACCGCTTTCATGAGCCGGTCGAGCCCGACGCCCGCCTGCGCAGCGATCGTCACCAGGGGCGCGCCGCGGGTTTGCGGTACGCTTTCCCGCGCGACTAGCTTCATTTCTTCCAGATGCGCGCGCGGATCGGCAACCTGATCCCACTTTGCCAACACATAAACCAGCGAACGACCTTCGCGCTCGACCAGGTCGGCGATCACCAGATCTTGCTTTTCGAAGGCCTCGTTCGCATCCATCACCAGCAAACACACATCGGCAAAACGAATCGCGTGCAGCGTCTCGCCGACCGATAGCTTCTCCAATTTGGCCTGCACCTTCGCTCTGCGGCGCATGCCGGCCGTGTCCACGAGGCGGTATTTCTGACCTTGCCAATCCCAATCGACAGCAATGGCGTCGCGCGTGATGCCAGCTTCCGGGCCCACCAGAAGACGATCTTCGCCAAGCAAGGCGTTGACCAGCGTCGACTTGCCGGCGTTTGGCCTGCCGATCACTGCGACGTTGATCGGGCGCTTTTCGTCCTCCTCGGGCAGACCGGCATCGAGAGATGCTTCATCGACCTCGACGTCTAAAGATCGCGGTGCGGGCAGAAGCGGCGCGATCAGGGCGTAAAGCTCGGCCATGCCTTCGCCGTGCTCAGCCGACAACGGGATCGGTTCGCCCATGCCGAGCGCGAACGCTTCGATGATTCCGGTGTCGCCCGCCCTGCCCTCCGCCTTGTTTGCAACGAGGAACACGGGCTTGTCCGCGCGACGTAGCAAGGCCGCGAACCCTTGATCGGCAGGCGTCACGCCCACGCGCGCGTCGATCATGAACAAAATGAGGTCGGCCTCAGCGATTGCGGCTTCGGTCTGCGCGCGCATACGCGCTTCGAGCGAAGCGTCCGTGGCATCCTCGAAGCCGGCGGTGTCGATCAACGTGAAATCAAGATCGCCGAGGCGACCCTTGGCCTCGCGGCGATCGCGGGTGACGCCCGGGGTGTCATCGACGATGGCGAGCTTCTTACCCGCCAGTCGATTGAACAGCGTCGATTTGCCTACATTAGGACGCCCGACGATCGCGAGCTTGATCGTCATGGCATGCCCTGTCTCAGCGTAACACTGTCAGGCGCGCATCGTCGGACACGATGTATATCTGTTCGTTGGCCGCGATCGGGGGAATGAACACAGGCCGCCCCACCTCGGCGCTGGCGACAGTTTGGCCGCTTTCGGCGGTCACCGCGACAACGTCGCCGACCGAATTGGCCAGGATCAAACGCCCGCCCACCATGATCGGCCCCACCCAGGCGACGCGGCCTTTGCGTTCGTTCTGATTCTCGAACCGGCGCAATTGCGTCATCCAGTAAACCCCGCCGGTGGCGCGGCTAAACGCCGCCAATTCCCCGTCGACGCTGACAGCGTACAAGACATCGCCCGCGACCCATGGCGTCTGCGTCGAGGCAAAGCCGCGCGCCCACACGCGTTGGCCGGTGCGCACATCAATTGCCGCGAGGATCCCCGAATGGCTTGCCGCGTAAGCGACGCCCCCGTCGATGACAGGGCGTCCAGCGATGTCGTTGATCGCCGAGAGCGAGGTCAAACGGCCGCTGCGCGATAAGGAATCCGACCACAGGCGCCGTCCATTGGCGATGAGCAGCGCGCTGAGCTCGCCTGACGCAAACGGCGCGACCAAGGTGTCGCCATCGACCGCAACGCTCGACGCCGAAAGAATGCGCGCAGGCTCGGCGATGGCCTGGTGGGTCCAAGCGACATCGCCTGTGCCGGCGTCAAACGCCATGAGCTCGCTGTCGTTGGTCGTGGCGAAGACACGAGTTCCCGAAATCGTTGGCGCCGATTGAAATGGCGCGCCGGCTTGGGCGCGCCAGATTTCTTGGCCATTGGCGCCGTCAAGCGCGACCATGAATCCGAACCCGGTCGTCGCGAAAACGCGGCCGCCGGCCGCCGCCAAGCCGCCGCCGCGCGCGGCGCGGTCACGGCCGTCTTGCGGGCGCAAGGTACGCGTCCAAAGCCGTTCGCCGTCATTCGCTTGCACTGCGTGGACGCGGTGGTCGGCGTCAAGAAAGTACAACACGCCATCGGCGATAACCGGCGGCGCAGCGATCTGAACGCGATCATTCGAGCCAGCGCCGAGATCGGTGCGCCACGCGCGCTGCAAGGTGGCCATGCCTGACGGCTGCGGCGGCGAATTGTCCGCCGTCCCCCCGGGTTGGGACCATTCCGCCACAGCCACTGCCGGAGGAACGACGATCGCCTGCCCGGCAAGCGCTGGGTCGACCGCCAATTGCTGTTCGATCGCCAGCACCGACACGCGCCCATCCTGCGGCGCGGTCGCACTCGGAGCATTCGGGCCATCATTGAACGGCCAGATCGCATCGCCGACGCGGCTCACAGTGGAGCACGCGGACACTGCAGCGGCGGCGGCCAATGCAGCGACCGTACCCAATCGACTCATTTGCTTTCTCCTTGAGAGGACGCGGGCGCGTTCGCGCCCTCCTCGGATGTTCCTGCTGCGGGCCCGATTACGGCAAGCGCCGCTTGCGCGCGCGCGCGCAATGCCTGCGGCGCATCGAATGCGAGAGTCAGTTCCTGTAGAGTGTCGCGCGCCAGCACAATCTCTCCCGCTTCCCACGCCTCAACGCCAAGCAATTCCTTGGCGAGGAACGAGATGCGCGAGTTCGAATTGAGCAGCGGCTGCAACCGCCGGCGCAACTCAGCGAAGTCCTTGATGTCGGCTGCTACATAGGCGGCGCGGATTTGCGCGCTCTCGCGCATGATTTGATCGGGCGCCGTCTCAGCGGCGGCGTCGAACTCGGCGAGCGCGGCTTCCAAGTCCCCTTCGGCGATCAGGGCCGCCCCCCGTTGCATACGCGCCATGGCGCGAATGACGCGCGGCCCCTGTCCGGCCAGCGTCTCGAATTCCTGCTTGGCCTTGGCGGTGTCGCCTTCACCCAACAAGTCCTGCGCCGCCATCAGGCTCGCCGCCTGTTTGCCTGCTTCTACGCGCGCATTGTCGCGCCACGCTTGCCACCCCAGCATGCCAACGAACAAGAGTGCGAATGAAGCCAGAAAGAACGGGCCAAACCGCTTGATCAATCCCAGCATGCGGTCTTGACGCAGGCCTTCATTGACTTCCTGAACAAAAGTGTCGGTGTCGTTGCTCACGCCGCTCGTTCCCTAACCCCGCCGGCAATCCCGGCCTGGGCCCGCGCCGGCAGGCTTAGCCGCGCTTGTCGCCCCGGGCAACGCGCGGCTGCCGTGCTTTGGCGCCGCCGAGGACATAGGTTTCAGCTGCGGCAGGAAAACGGCGGGCGCGGACATCAGCTGCGTAAGCCGCCACGGCCTGGCCGATGACCGTTTGCAGGTTAGCGTAGCGGCGCACGAATTTCGGGGTCCATTCGAACAAGCCGAGCAGATCGTCGGTCACCAGGATCTGACCGTCGCACTGGGCCGAGGCCCCGATCCCTATCGTGGGAGCAGCTACCGCCGCTGTGATTTCGGGAGCGAGACTTTCATCCACCCCCTCCACCACGATAGCGAAGGCCCCAGCCTCGTCCGCCGCGCGCGCCTCGGCGAGCACCTGGACGCGCTCCTCCGGACTGCGCCCCTTCGCCCGGAACTTCCCATCCACATTGACCGCCTGCGGCCGGAGGCCGACATGCCCCATGACCGGAATGCCCCGCTCGACCAGATAGGCGATCGTGGCGGCGATAGAGGGGCCAGACTCCACCTTCACGGCCTGGGCCCCGGTTTCCTTCAAAACTCTGGCGGCATTCGCGTAGGCGGCCTCTGGGCTCGCCTCATAGGAGCCGAACGGCATGTCAACAACCACCATCGCCTGCGAAGCGCCGCGCATGACCGCCTGGCCGTGCAGGATCATCATATCCAGGGTGACGCCTACCGTGTTCGGCAGGCCATGCACCACCATTCCCACCGAATCACCCACCAGGAGCAAATCGCAATGGGGGTCCAGCAGCTTGGCCATGGGGGCGGTGTAGGCTGTGAGGCAAACGACGGGGTCGCCGCCCTTGCGGGCGCGAATGTCGGGGGCGGTCAGCCGCGGTGTCTCGGTGTGTCGCGACATGGCAAGGGCCCTTACGTGCGCCGCGGGGCCGGCGCCAGCCTCAACGCCATTTTGGCGCTTAGTCCTGGGCTGAACGATAAGCCACGGCGCCGCCTACGAGCGCGCCCGCGATCAGCAGTATTTGCGTGAGCCCAAGCCCCAGCGAACTGAGCGCGTCCGCTCCAGCGCCTTCCGCCTGCGTCGCCAAGACGCTGGAATCGAGCGCGCCATAGGCGCGCGCAGCCCCAAGGCCGGCGTTTCCGAGCCATTCCTGGATCAAAGCCAGGGCCGGGTTGAACGCAGCCGCAGCGACGGTAAGGGCGGCGAGGCCAAGCCCAATCGCCTGCACTGCGCCACGAAGGCGGCGAGCGCTCTCGAGCCGCGCTACCCCGCGCCCGACATTAACAGAGAACCCGTCATCGGCAGGTATTTCAGCCTCCGCGAAAGAGCGGGTCAGGAGTGCGTTGAATTCGCTCATGCTGCCGCCTCCAATAAACGGCGTAACTTTTCTGTACCACGGTTTACGTGGGATTTCACCGTCCCAAGTGGAAGTCCTGTGACATCCACGATTTCAGAATGGCTCAGGCCCTCGCCATGGTTAAGGGTGACGCAGAGCCGTTCGGCATCTGATAGCCGCGCAAGCGCCCGTTCCAGATCGATTTTCGCGCCAGCAGCTGATTCCGGCGTCGAATTCTCGTCAGCCAGGGGCGAGGCATCGTCGATTTCTTCAAAAACCGCCCTCTGCTTGCGTTTCGCCATCAGGAACGTCGTCACCGCGATCCTCCTGAACCAGCCGGAAAAAGCCGCCGGCGTTTCCAAATCCTTCAATTTATCCCAGGCTCGCACGAACGCCTCTTGGGCCAGATCGTCCGCCTCGGCGTGGTTGCCGGCGCACATTCTGCGCAACAGCGCCCGGGTCCAGCCTTGGCGACGCTTCACCAGCTCCCCGAAGGCGGCCTGGTCGCGCGCCTGGGCCGCCAGAATGAGCGCCGCCTCCGAGGCCTGAGCCAGATTGAGCCCCCGCGCGGCCACTTTTCATCACTCGCCTTTCGCCTTGCTGGAATAATCCACGATCGCCAGCAGGATGAATGCGAGGCCAAGAGCGCCAAGGATGGCGGCGGGTACGAGCATGCCGCGAACGGGGTCGTTAATGCCGCCAATCGCGAAACTTCCAGCAGTGAAGCCCACGGCCAACCCCATCAGCACGACGCCGCTGCCCAGAGTGCTGCGGGCGCGATCGGGGCGGGGGCGGCCCTGGGGCGAGGTCAATTGCCGCAACACTTCGGGGTCTATCGGCTGACCCTTTTCCAGGGCCTGTTCAACTAACCGAAGGGTCGATTGCCGGGTGCGTTCCTTAAGCCAAATCGGCACCAGGATTACCGCCCCGAGGAACGCAAAAAATGTAAACGGGACAAATACTTCGGCGTCCATTGCGATCTCCATAGCCCGGGGTCTCAAGGGCCCCTTTGCCTCTATGGATGCGCCCAATCCCTTGATCGGATGCAATTCCAGGCGGAACCAGCCCCAACGCCGAGATCACAGTGAATAAGGGTCCCGCCCGGAGAAGCAAGGCGCCCACGCGCGACCTCAGCTTCGCGCCTTCATTTCCGCCATCACGCGCTGCGCATAGGCCCGGCTCACCGGCACTTCCTGGCCCCCCTGCAACACGGCGAGCAGGCGCCCATTGCCGTCGCGGCGCACGGCTTGCAGGCGCTTCCAATTCACGAAAGCCGAGCGATGGACGCGAAGCATGATGTTGGGGTCCAGCTTCTGCTCCAGGTGCGCCATCGTCACCCGGTGCAGCAGAGTGCGTCCATCCCAGTGCAAACGAACATAATCGCGTTCGGCCTCGATGCGCTCGACGTCAGCGACAGCGACACGCAGGAAGCGGCCGCGATCGCGAATCCAGAACTCGCGCTCATAGGCAGGCCCGTCGCGGCTGTCGGCCTCGCGCTGCAACGCCTCCAGCACCGCGGCCAATTCCGCAACGCGCTGGCCGGCATGTTTGCCCGCACGCCGCTCGCGGGCGCGCGCGATGGCGGAGCTCAAGCGCTCGAACTCCACCGGCTTCACCAAATAATCCACAGCCGAAGCCTCAAACGCCTGCAAGGCGTAGCTGTCGTAGGCGGAGATGAAAATGATCTCCGGCCCGCCAGCGTCGTCAACCGCGTTGGCGACTTCAAAGCCGTTCGCCAGCGGCATGCGGATGTCGAGCAGCACGACATCCGGGCGCAGTTCTCGCATGGCTTCAATAGCGCGTGCGCCGTCGCCGGCGGCGCCCACGATTTCGACATCGGGGATCGCCTGCAGCGCCAGCCTGATGCGGCGCAGCGCCAACGGTTCGTCGTCAGCTAAGAGCAGGCGCAGCGGTGCGGCTGACACGTTCATCCTCCAAGAAAGGCAACCAAATCTCGACCCGACAGCCATTGGGCTGGCGATTGCGCGCGCTCAGGCCCGCGCTTTCCCCGAATATCAATTGCAAGCGCTCGCGCGCGTTCGCGAGGCCAAGGCCGGTGCGCGTCTGCGCGCAGCCTTCTTGTGGCAAGCCGGGGCCGTCGTCTTCAATGCTGATGCGCAGCGCATCCCCCTCGCGTCGCGCAGAAATCGCGATTGCGCCGCCCCCGACGCGCGGCGTGATCGCATATTTGATCGCGTTTTCGAGGATGGGCTGCAGAATGAGGCTCGGCAGCCGCGCGTTCTGAAGGCCCGGCTCAATGTCGAAACGCACATTCAGCTTGTCGCCAAAGCGGGTCTGTTCGATCTCGAGATAGCGGCGCTGCGCCTCCAGCTCAGCAGACAGCACCGTGAGTTCCGTGGGTTGGCGATCGAGCGAGTAACGCAGAAAACCGGCCAATCCCATAAGCATGCGCTCGGCCTGCTCGTTGCGCTGCTCCAGCACCAGCGTCGAAATCGCGTTCAGCGTATTGAACAGGAAGTGCGGGTTGATCTGATAATGCAGCATCTTGAGTTGGGCATCGTAGGCCAGCGATTGCGCCCGCGCGACCGCGCGAGCCTGGGCGACGGATTCGAAATGGTAGCCAAGCAACGCCTGCGTCAGACCCCAAAGCGGCAACGCCCAGCCATAGTTGAAGAGATAGATGATGAACGGATAAGGCGCCCACTCGGACCACCCAAACAGGCGCGGCGTCGCCTCCTCGCTCAGTTGCGTCAGCGGCGCGAGCGCGAGCGCTCCCAGCACCAGCACGAGATTCCGAGCCCAGCCGAAACGCGAAGCAGCAGGGCCGGCGACAGAGGCCAGCAATATGCCGGTTAGAACGCAATAAACGCTGACCACCAGAAGCCGGTTTTCCAGAAACGGAAATGTGGGGTCGTCGGGCGGTTCTGCCGCGGCGGCGGCTGTGCGAACGAGGAAATACACCAACCAAAACGCCAAGTGCGCGCCCCAGCGCACCCAGGCCGGGCTGTCCAAAGCGTTGCGCCGCACTACTTCACCACTGGGCACGAAGCGCCAACCTCACATCCGCCAAGCCACTAAAACGAGGGAGCGCAAGCTCGGCCATTATTCAAAGCAGCGCTTGCCCGCCCATCGCTGAATTACGTCGTTTCGTCGTTCAACCTGCCCGCTCCCGCGCTTCAGCGCGCGCGAATACATGCGCGCGACGATTTGCTTCCCGATGCAGGCGAAACCGCAATCAGGTCAGAGTGCGGCCGCTTTGCGGAACACGCTCGGCAAAGCCGAGGCATCGCCCCACCAGCCTCCCTGCTCGGGCCCGGCGTTCGCCCGATAGACGTCGAGCGTGAGCGCGAAATGGGTGAACACGTGGCGCACCTGGCCCAGGCGGCGCCAATCCCCGGGACCCGGCGCCTGTTCGATCGCCTCGCGCCGACTCCATTTCCGCGCGCGCCAAGGGGTCGTCGGCAGCCCCGCCATCCCGCCCAGCAACCCGCGCTCGGGGCGTCTGACCAGCCAGAACATGCCGTCGCGTTCAACCCGAAAGGCCGCGCCATAGCGCTCTGGGCGGGCAGGCTTGGCGGCGCGGCGTGGGTAGCCTTCCGGTGCCCCGGAACGAAAGGCGGCGCAATCGCGCGACCAGGGGCAAAGCGAACACTTGGGCGATCGCGGCGTACAGACAGTCGCGCCTAAATCCATCAGCGCCTGGGCCCAATCGCCTGGACGCGTAGGGGTCGCCAACTTCCCCGCCAGTTCGCGTAGTTCCGCTTTGGCCGCCGGGAGCGCCGCCTCCACTGCATGAAGGCGCGCCATGACGCGTTCGATGTTGCCGTCCACCACATTGGCCGCGCGGCCATAGGCGATGGCTGCAATCGCCGCGGCGGTGTAGGCGCCGACGCCCGGCAGTTCGCGCCAATCCCGCTCGTTTTCCGGGAACCCACGCTCCGCCAACATCTGTGCCGTCGTGTGGAGATTCCGCGCCCGCGAATAATAGCCAAGCCCAGCCCAGGCGGCGAGCACCGCGTCGCGCTCGGCGCCCGCCAACGCCTGCACGCCCGGCCAACGCTCCACGAACCTGAGGAAATAAGGGACGACCACCACCACGCCGGTCTGCTGCAGCATGATCTCCGACAGCCAGATTTTGTACGGATCTGGGCGCGGCCCCGGCTCGCGCCATGGCAGCGTTCGGCCATGGCGATCGTACCAGGATAGCAATGATTTCCGAAGCTTATCCCGAGTCGCCAGCGGTTTTTCCCCAGCAGAGGGCGGCGTGCGCAAGGGCTTGGGCATGGGGCGACTTTACTCTTCATTCATGAATTTCCGATTCGCTGCTGCCCCTATGTCGCTACGTGAGCGCTTCCGTCCCGCCCCGCCTGCGCCGCCCACGGACGACGCCGAAGCGAAGGCTGCGCGCGCCCTGGCCGCGCGTCGCGGCCGCTCGCCCATCGCTCCCCCGCCAAGCGCCGGCAAAAGCGTCGCCGGCGTGTTGCGGCCCTTGCTGCGCGAAACTGGGCTGGGCTTCCACGAACTCAAGCGCCGCTGGGCCGAACTGGCCGGTGACAGCTTCGCCCGGGCGGAGCCCGAAAAACTCAGCGGCGGCGTACTTACGCTTCGGGCGCCGGGCGCGCTTGCGCCTTTCCTGCAGCAACAGACGCCCCTGCTCATAGATCGCCTCGCCATCGCCGGCGCCAAGATCAAGGCGGTCCGTATCGAACAGCGAACCGCGGCCAGGCCTGCACCCAATGTACGCGCGCCAAAGGCGACCCTCTCCCCCAGCGAAGAGGCCGCGCTGGCGCAAGCGCTTGACCCCGGGCTCGATCCTGGCCTCAGATCGGCGCTGTTGCGGCTGGGGCGCGCGGTGCGGCGGAGCTGATTGCGGCGCGCGGTTCCCACGGCGCTGAAAAAACCCTATGCCACCAGCCGCAAAATCAGGAGGTGGTTCATGCTCGCACTTGAACGTCGCAAATTGATCTTGGGCGCAGGCGCCCTCGCCCTGGCTGGGTGTGGCGGCGAAGCCGGAAATGTGGGCGTCGAGGCGACGCCGGACGACATGGTGCTCGGCGCCGAGAGCGCCCCCGCGACTCTGCTTGAATACGGCTCGACCATGTGCGGGCATTGCAGGCAGTTTCACGATATCGCCTGGGAGACGCTGAAGAGCGAGTACATCGATACGGGCAAGGTGCGGTTCATTTTCCGCGAAATACTCTCGCCTGGCCAACCGCCGATCCCGGTGGTGGTGCTTGCCGAATTCCAGCTCGCGCGCTGCGAAAACGCGACGCCGCAGCAATATTTCGACCGGGTCTCGGTCTTGTTCGAACAACAGAACGAGGTCTTTGCCGCCGGCGCCGGGGGCATGGAAGGCATCCGCGCCAAGCTGATAGATATCGGCGGGGCGGCAGGGTTCACCCCGGAGCAAGTGCAGGCCTGCATCGCCGATCGCGCCGGCGCCGAGCGCGTCGAGCGCATAAACGCGCTTTTCACCCGCGACGGCGCCAAGACGCCGATCCCCCCAGATGAACTTGGGACGCCACTCTTCTTCCTCAATGGCGCGTATTTGCCAACCGCGGAAATCTCCACGCTGGACGGACTTCGCCGCACGCTCGACGCCGCGGTGGCGGCAGGCAAGTGATGGTGGCGATCACCACGCGGCGCGCCTTGCTCGTCGGCGCCTTGGCGTTGACGACGCCCGCATACGCACAAGGCGGCGACGCGCAACCTGGCGCGCTGCCGGACGACGTCGTTATCGGCGACGCTGCCGCGCGCGTGGCCTTGACCGAGTACGGCTCGGCGATGTGCGGCCATTGCCGCGCCTTCGAACAGGCCTCATGGGCGACGCTGAAGCGCGAATACATCGATGCGGGCAAGGTGCGCTTCACCTTCCGCGAGGCGCTGGCCCCGACTTCACCCGACGGGTCAATCGAGTCGGTGACCTTCGCCATGTACCAAGTGTCGCGCTGCAATGGCGCGACGCCGGAGCAATATTTCCAGCGTCTCACCGCCTTCTTCGAGCGGCAAGCCGCCATCCAGCACTCCGAAACCATGGCGGTCGTGCGCGATCACCTGATCAGTGTCGGTGAAGGCGCGGGGCTCACGCGCGAGCAGACCCTTGCGTGCCTCCGCGATCCGACCGGGCCCGACCGGATGCGCCGGCTCAACGACGCTTTCAGCCGCGACGCGGCTGCTGCGGGCGTTTCGCCCGCCACGCCGATGTTTTTCCTCAATAGTCGACACATCGAAACCGGACCAATGATGACGCCAGACGGTTTGCGCGGCGTGCTGGACGCCGCCATAGCGGCGGCAGGCTAGTCGGGCCGGCGCATTGCACATCACCGAACTGCGCCTCGTAGGATTCAAGAGCTTCGTCGACCCCGCGCGCGCGCCGATCGAGCCGGGGCTGACGGGCGTGGTCGGTCCGAACGGCTGCGGCAAGTCCAACCTGCTTGAGGCGGTGCGTTGGGTTATGGGCGCGACCAGCGCCAAATCGATGCGCGCAGCCGACATGGAGGATGTGATCTTCTCCGGCAACGCAGGTCGGCCCGCGCGCGAGCACGCGGAGGTCACAATTGCGCTCGCCGACGCGCTCGGACGCGCGCCCGCGCCATTCCACAAGGAAGATGCGCTTGAAATCACCCGACGCATCCGACGTGGGTTGGGCTCGACCTATCGCATCAACGGCAAGGAGGTGCGCGCGAAGGATGTGCAGCTCCTGTTCGCCGACGCCGCCACCGGCGCCAATTCGCCCGCGCTCGTGCGCCAAGGCCAGATCAGTGAATTGATCGCGGCGAAAGCGCAGAACCGCCGCCGCATCCTCGAAGACGCCGCAGGCATTGCCGGCTTGCATGCACGCCGTCACGAGGCGGATCTGAAGCTGCGCGCGGCGGAGACCAACCTCGCCCGCATCGATGAAGTGCTCGCCGAGATCGAGGGCCAAGCGCAGAGCCTGAAGAAACAGGCGCGTCAGGCCGAGCGCTATCGAGGGCTGGCGCAGACCCTGCGCGAGACCGAAGCGCTGCTGTTGCACCGGCGCTGGAACGAAGCGCGTGAGAAGGAGGCCGAAGCCAGGGCGCATTTACGCGACGCGGAACGCGCGGCTGCTGACGCCGCCAAAGCCGCCAGCGCCGCCGTGCGTGAGGCCGAAGATGCGCACGAGGTTCTGCCGCCCTTGCGCGAAGCCGAGATGGTCGCCGCCGCAGTGCTGCGCCGCTACGAAGGAACTCGTGTTGGGCTTGAGCGCGATCTGGCGGAAGCTGAGGCGGTTGTCGCCCGCTGCGACGCCGATACACAGCGGGCGCGCGATGAGGCCGAGCGGCTTGATCCGCTGAAAACAGACGCAGAACTCAGCCTCACCCGCCTTGCGGCGGAGGCAGCAGCACTAGGCGCGGACGACGGTCCAAAGGCGCAAGCCAAATTGGAGGAGGCGCAGGAAGCAGCAAAGACAAGCGCAGATTTTCGCGCTGCAGCAGAAGCAAAACTCGAAGCGCTCGCCGCCGAAGCCGCGGCGCGACGTGCTCGTGCGCAAGCCTTGGCCGACGCTGCGGGCGACGCCAAGGCTCGGCTCGTGCGCAGCGAGGAGCGCCAGCGCAGCACCAACGCGCAGCTCGCCGCTCTTCCCGCGCTGTCGCAGGCGCAGACACGCGCGGCGAAAGCCAGCGCCGACGCCGATGCGGCGCGGAACCGGCATGAGGAACGCGCCTCTGCGCTGAGCGCCGCAGAAGCAGCGCTGAAACAGGCGCACGCCGCCGAAGAAACCGCCTGGACGCCGCACCGTGCGGCGGAAGACGCAGCGCGCAATCTCGAAGCGGAAGTGCGCGCGCTCCGCCAGTTGGCGCCGGCGCAAGCCAAGAAGTTTCCGCCGGTGCTGGACGCCATTGAAGTCGCCCCAGGTTTCGAGCGCGCGCTGGCGGCAGCACTCGGCGATGAGATCGAAGCTTCCACAGTGGCCGAGGCGCCAGCGCGCTGGAGCGGCGCGCGCACGCCCCCACCGACACTGCCTGCGGAAGCGCAATCGATCGTGCGGTTCGTGAAGGCGCCAGAAGCGCTAGCGGCGCGGCTTGCTTTGGTTGGCGTCGTCGACGCCAAGGACGGCGCCCGCCTCGCGGCCGCGCTGACGCCGGGCGCACGGCTGGTTTCGAAGGATGGCGACCTCTGGCGCTGGGACGGATTTGTCCGTCGCGCCGATGCGCCGCTGGCGGCGGCGGTGCGGCTTGAGCACAAGAATCGCCTCGCCGCGGCAGAGAAGGAACTGAAAACGGCGCAGGAGCAGGCGTCGCGGGCGAAAAAAACATGGGAGCAAGCCAGAGCCACACGGATTGAGCACGAAACCAAGGCGCGCGCACTGCGAGCGGATTTTGCGGCGTCTGCAAACGAAGCAGCCGAGGCCTCGCGTGCGGCGCAGAGCGCGGAGGTCGAGACGCAACGGGCCTTGGAGCGCCGCAAGGAGCTTGAAAGCCAAGCGGAGGCGTTGAGCACCGATATCGTCAATGCGCGTTCGGCGCTCGCGGCGACGAGCCCAGCCAGCGCGCCGGAGGCTGCTGACGATGCCGCAATTCACGCCGCGCGCGAGGCTGTGAGTGCAGCACGGGCCGCCGCCGCTGACGCTGCCGCGACAATGCAGAGTCTGGCGCGCGAACGTGCACAGCGGAGTGCGCGTCGCCAGGCGATCGATACCGAAGTCGCGCAATGGCGTGCGCGCGCTGAGAGCGCATCGGCGCGACTGGCCGCCCTGTCGCGCGAACTCGACGACCTCGCTGCGCGCCGCGACGCCGCACTGGCTGCGCCCGTTGCAGCGCGGGCGAAGCTTGAGGCGCTCATGCAGGAGGCAGCACTTGCGGAGGGCCGCCGCGCCGAGGCGGGCGATGCCCTTGCCCAAGCCGAGGCCGAGGCCCGCCGCTGCAACGAGGCGCAACGCGCGCTCGAACAGGCCCATGCCGCAGCGCGAGAGGTCCGCGCCGGGGCCGATGCGCACGCCGCCGCCGCCGCCGCACGGGTCGCCGATATTGTCGCCCACGCACAGGAGCAGGCCGGGCGCGCGCCGGAAGATTTGGCGAACCTGGCAGGCGCGCTGATCTCCGGCCCGCTTGCTTCGGCGCCGATTGCGGAGGTGGAGCGCCGGCTCGAACGCCTGAAGGCCGAACGCGACGCCGCCGGACCGGTCAATCTGCGCGCCGAGGAGGAACTGGCCGAAGCGCAGGAGCGCGTCGCGACATTGAGCAAGGAGAAGGACGACGTTGCGCAAGGAATCACCAAGCTGCGTCGCGCCATCACCACGCTCAACAACGAAGGCCGCGCCCGGCTTCTGCGTGCGTTCGAGGAAGTGGACGCCCATTTCGCGCAATTGTTCGCGACCTTGTTCGGAGGCGGGCAAGCCAATCTCAAGCTGACAGAGAGTGAGGATCCGCTCGAAGCGGGGTTGGAGATTTTCGCCGAGCCCCCCGGCAAGCGGCTCACCAATCTCTCGCTGCTCTCTGGCGGCGAACAGGCGCTCACCGCCACCGCGCTCATCTTCGCGGTGTTCCTCGCCAACCCCGCCCCGCTGTGCGTGCTCGACGAAGTCGACGCACCGCTCGACGATTCCAATGTCGACCGCTTCTGCCGCATGCTGGAGGAGATGAAGCGCCTCACCTCCACGCGGTTCCTAGTGATCACCCATAATCCGGTGACCATGTCGCGCATGGACCGCCTCTACGGCGTCACCATGCCTGAGCAAGGCGTGAGCCAATTGGTGTCTGTCGACCTCGTTCGCGCGCAGGCGATGGCGGCCGAGTAGCGACTAAAATACCACCTTGTGTTGCGAAATGGACACTCCACATCCCTCTTGTCAGGCGGGAGTTGGATGTGGCGCAGATGTCGGACCAGGTCGAACAGGATCACACTCCGAGCGAGAACGAAATCGACCTTCAGATCGGTCGCCGGCTGCGGCGGAGACGGCGCCTGCTTGGCTTGACGCAGCACGAACTTGGCGACGGACTTGGCCTGCATGGCCAGCAAATCCACCGCTACGAATGCGCGGCCAATCGCATTTCCGCGGCGAGGCTCCACCGCATCGCGTCGGTTCTGAAGGCGCCGGTGCAGTATTTTTACGAGGGTGTTCCTAGCGAAAACGGCCCAGCCGCGGATGATCGCTACGAAATCTTGTCCAACGATGAAACGCTCGCTTTGGTGCACGCCTGCCTGAAGCTGCCCACCGCCGTGCGCCGCAGGCTTTTCGATTTCGCCGCCGCGCTTGGCGCGGAGTGTTGAGCAGCAAACGCACGCGCCGGAAGCCGGACAACGCTTCGCGTTTCCGAGCTTGGGCGGAGTTAGCCCGCAATTTTCAGGCCGCGCGCCGGAGTGGACCGCCGGGGACACACACTCACCGCGCCGCCGCCGCCAAACTCCCGCAAGCGTTCAAGTGGGTGTGTGTCCCCTCGAGCCCCTCGAACCGCGCTCGTCTACCGCCCGCGTCCGCCGCGTTTCTTGGCGACCGTCGCGCCGTCGACTTCGAACATGGGATTGGGATCCCATTGTCCGGCGAAGGGCGCGTCGACGAGATAATCCGGCAGTCGTGCGCTCATCGCTTTCTGGTTGGACACCGCGATCACCTGGCGATCCTTGGCCATGTTGCGCAGCACGTCAGCGTCGATGTCGCCAATCAGCTCCGCGCTCTCCTTGGCCATCAGATGGTTGGCCACGCCGAACAGCTGGAACACGCCGGCATTGTTGAAGATGGTGCGCCAATCTTTTGGGTAAAGCCGCTGCAGCTGGCTCAGATCCTGGAAGAACGGCCACACTTGCAAGCCGTAACCGCGCAGCAGCGTCATGGATTGGCGCAGCGGGCCGAACTCGCCCAGTTGCGCGCATTCGTCGAGCAGGAACAAGGTCGAGCGCTTGGGCCGGCGTTTGCGGCCCATCACCGTGAGCATCAAGGCGCCAACCCAAAGCCGCAGCAGCGCGCCGTGGCTTTCGAGTTTGTCCGGCGGGATGACGATATAGATCGTCATCGGATCGCCGCGACGCACGGCGTCGAGGTTGATGGTGGATTTCGACAGCGACCGCAGCGCCGAGTCTGAATTCACCACCTTCAGATATGATTGGGCGGTGGAGAGAATGCCCGAACGCGTCTGCTCGGTGATCGGCAGGAACGAGGAAATGTTTTGCTTCGAGAGCCGGTTGAGGCCCTCATTGTTCTCGATCAGCGCAGCGAGGTTATAGACCGCGTCGTCGCTCATCAGCACTTCGCGCACGCGGCCGAAATGGCGCTCGGTCTTGGGCGCGGTCTCAGCGACCGCCGCGATCACGCCCGACATCAGCGAGCGGCCCCAATTGTCCCAGAAGGGCTCCTTGTGGAAACCGACATCCCCGGCCAGCAGCGAAGCGAGCATCTCCGCGTCCGCGTCCAAGAGCGCGCCGGGGCGGTTGAACAGGTCGAATGGGTTGAGGCTGTCGGTTTTTTTCGACACCGCACCGAACGGGTCGAGCAAGCGCACTTCCTGGCCCATCTCCTTCCGTCGCCGGGCGGTGACGTGCCAAGTCTCGCCCTTGGGATCGATGACGATCACCGAACCTTCGAAGCGCAACAGGTTGGGGATGATGATCCCCCGCCCCTTGCCCGCGCCGGTGGGC
The DNA here is from genome assembly GCA_902826245.1 of uncultured Alphaproteobacteria bacterium. Lineage (GTDB taxonomy): Bacteria > Pseudomonadota > Alphaproteobacteria > Caulobacterales > Aquidulcibacteraceae > Vitreimonas. The sequence continues at coordinate 70,187 of CADEEA010000004.1, forward strand.
GCGATGGTCACCAGGTGGCGATCTTCGGAATAGCCGATGGGCGCCTCCCCTGCTGGGGCGGGCTCCGCTGTCCGTGGGGCCCCGAAGCCGATTGGGTCTTTGCGCTCGTCGCTTTTCCAGCCGAGCAGCAGGTCGGTGATCTCCGGCCGCCCCAATACCGCCTCGACCGCCTTCTTTTTGCGGGGGGTGCGGGGCCGAGACATCGAAAACACCTCCTCTGGCGACGCTTCCCTAACGGAACCGCCGACGACTCAAAGCCTAGAGCCCAACCAAGGCCGGAGCCGCGCCCCTTTACGGCGACGGTAAGGCAGGGAATTGGGTTCGCCGCGGGAACGCCCGCTCTCCCACTACAACACCCGGAAACCGCCCCGTGCGCAATGACTCGTTACGGTGAGGGGCAAGTTTCTCCAGAAGAGACCAAAAAGCGCCCGGCTCCAGCCGGGCGCTTTATATTTAGTTAATTGATTTTACTCTGCTTTACTTAACGCCGTGCATGAATTTCTGAATGATCGGCGCGATCAGGAACAACAGCACCCCTGCCCCCAAGAGCAGGTAGAAGCTAAAGGTGAAGCCCGACAGCGCCGAGGCCACCGTCAGCCCCGCTTCGCCGCTTACCCCGCCGGCAAAGATACCCGACAGATTGTTGCCAATCGCGGTGGATAAGAACCAACCGCCCATCGCGAGGCCCACATATTTCAGGGGTGCGAGCTTGGTCACCATGGAGAGCCCGATCGGCGACAGGCACAGCTCGCCCACCGTTTGCAGCACATAGCAAAGCGCGAGCGGCCAGAACGGAATCTGCTGGATCATTGCGCCGCCAGGCCCGGGAACTTCGGTAACCAGGCTACTCAGTGCGTACATCAGCACCAAGAAGCCGAGGGCGTTTCCGATCAAGCCAAGTCCGAATTTGCGCGGAATGGATGGCTCTGCCTTCATACCAGCGAGCATGCCCCAGATCACCGCGACAACAGGAGCGAGCAACACGATGCCGGCGGGGTTCACCGACTGGAACCACCCGACCGGAAACTCCCAGCCGCCGAGATCGCGGTTGACCACATTCTGAGCCAGGAAGGTGAAGGACGTACCCGCTTGTTCGAAGAAGCACCAGAACAGGATGTTGAAAGTGAACAGCACCATCATGGCGATTACTTTATCACGTGAGACTTTGCCTTCGCGCGTCGCTTCAATCAGCAACATGAGGCCCAGGCCGACAAAAAGGGCGCCTAGAAGCCATGCAAGCACGGTCGCCGCCGAAAGTGTCGCCTCATAGTCGATCAACTGCGAGCCCTCGGTTAGCTTCGGCTGAATGAGGCCAAGTTGGAGAAGCCCATCGGCGACAACCTGCGCGAATCCGCCAGCCATCATGTAATAAATGATCGGTACGGCGATCGCCGAGCCGATCAGAACCATCAGCATTGACGTGGTTCCGTTGCGTCCCTCTGGCGGGCGGCCGATTTCGCCGAGATCGCGGCGGCCGAACCAGAACCACAGCAAGCTGATCAGCATGCCCACACCGGTGGCGTAGAACACGGCTTTGTAGTTCTGCTCCATCGGCGTGTTGGTGAATTCGCTCGCCAGCCAGCCTGTCAGCAGCGGCGCCACAAGCGCGCCCGCGTTGATGCCCATGTAGAAAATGGTGAACCCGCGATCGCGCCGAGGATCGTCAGCGGCATAGAGCTTGCCGACCATGGTCGAGATGTTGGGCTTGAACAGGCCGTTGCCGACAATCACGAACGCAAGCCCCAGCAAGAACACTTGCTGGTCCGCAACTGTTATCGCGAACAAGCCAATCGCCGTTATGATAGCGCCGAGCAAAATCGACCGCTGATAGCCGATGACGCGGTCGGCGACGTAACCGCCGAAAATGGCGGTGGCGTAAACCAGCGCCAGGAAAGACCCATAAGTGCGGCTCGCCCAGCCTTCGCCCGACGCGTCCCCGCCGAAGAATTGCGCGACGATATAAAGCGTCAGCGCCCAGCGCATGCCGTAGAACGCAAAGCGCTCCCAGAACTCTGTCATGAACAGCATCCAGAGTTGACGTGGATGCCCGAGCACGTCGCCCTTGGCGGCGCCGGAGGCGGCTGCGGTGGCAGTCATCTATTCTCTCCCCTTCAGGGTGCGCCTCCGGAGTTCCCGGCGGGCGTCAGAATTGTCCCTTACTCCGCTTGAAGCATGGCAAGGCGGTAAGGTTCAAGCTCTCGTCGCCGAAGCGACCGGCAATACCCACCAAAACACCCGACCCGGGGTCGAATCGAGGTGGAAGCCCAGCCGCATCAAAGTGCGGACTGAGGCGCGATTGTCCTTGTCGCAGCCGGCCAGGATGGTCTCGATCCCCGCCGCATTGCTCAACCACTCGATGACGCCGCGCGCCGCCTCGACCGCATACCCCTCGCGTCGCCGGCTTGGCGCCACCGAATAACCGATCTCGATATCGCCCAGATGGCGAAAGCGATGCTCGGGCGGCTCAAAGCGCACGTCGCCGATCACGACCCCGTCGCGGCGATGGATGGCGACGACGCGGGTCGAGTCCGCCGAACCCCAAGCGGTCCCAGCCGAGCGCGCCACCAAAGCGAGGCTCCCCGCGCACCAATCGGCGGGGGCGTCGGCGCCAATCTCATGGGCAAACGCAGCCGGGCCCTCGCGTGCGGCCAGCGCCAGCGAAGGCGTCACCGGCTCGAGCCGCAATCGCGGCGTCAGGATTGGGTGGGTGAGGCGCACGGGGCGAGCATGCGCGCGCGGCAACGTTTGTCCACGTCAAACTGAGCGCCCCATCTCGAAACTCCGTCATTCCGGGGCTCGGCGGCGCTGAGAACCCGGAACCCACGGGCGCGCGCTTCGCGCGTCCGGAATGACGGAACCGTATTGTACAATTTTTGCGGTCGTCAAGGCAGCGGCGCGCGACAATCGTTACACCGCCACCGCGCGTTCCCCGGTGGTCAATCTCTCGATCGCCGCGACCAGCGCCGAGAAATCGACCGGCTTTGTCAGGTAGGCGCCGAAGCCAAGATCGTCGCAGGTAAGCTGGACGTCACGGATCGCGATCGCCGTAAGCGCGATCACCGGCGGCGGCTCGGGGAGCAATTCGCAGATCATCCGCCACGCCTCGATGCCGTCCAGAACCGGCATGGAAAGGTCCATGATGATGATGTCGGGCGGATCATGCTGGACCGTGGCGACTGCCTGCGCGCCGTTGCGAGCCTCCGCGACCGCGTGGCCGAGGCGGCGCAGACGAAGGCAGATCATTTCGCGATTGGTTTCATGATCTTCGACGACCAGAATGTTCAGCGGCATGGGGGCTCCCTACCGCGCCAATCTCTCGCGCCAGGGTTGAGGTGCGGTTAATGGCTTTGTAATCTGCGCGCCGCGTTACGTGAAACTTTAGTAAGCGCACGCCTCAAATGCGTGGCGTAGATTGCCGCCCCATTCGGTGCGATAGCGCTCGATCAGGCGCTCCGCCGCCGTGACGCCAGTCGTTGCGATGTCGTCGAGCTCGGCAAGGAAATGGGTTTCATCCATGCCGGTGGAGTCGAGTTGCGCGCGCGACTTCAGGCCTTGGCGTGAAATCGCCAGCGCCGCTTGCGCGATATCGCGCGCGGTGACGCCGCGTATCGGCGCCTTCAGCCCCAGCACCGGGACCGCGCGGCGCAAGCTCTCGCGATCCTCCGCGGTCCAGCTTTTCACCAGCGACCACGCAGCTTCGAGCGCCGCGTCGCAATAATAGATGCCAGCCCAGAACGCAGGCAGGGCGCACAAGCGCGACCACGGCCCTGCGTCTGCGCCGCGCATTTCAAGATACGTCTTCAACCGCACTTCCGGGAAAATCGTCGTGAGGTGATCTTCCCAATCCTTATCCGTGGGCCGCTCACCCGGCAGCGCCGGCAATTTGCCATCCAAGAAAGCGCGAAAGCTCTGGCCCGAGCAATCGATGTATTTTCCGTCGCGATAGACAAAGTACATCGGCACATCGAGTGCGTAGGCGGCGTAACGCTCAAAGCCCATGCCGTCCTCGAAAACAAATGGCAGCATGCCGGTGCGGTCGGGATCGGTGTCGGTCCAGATGTGGCCGCGATAAGAGAGGAATCCATTCAAGCGCCCCTCGGCGAACGGCGAATTGGCAAACAGCGCCGTCGCGATCGGCTGCAGCGCCAAGCCGACGCGAAACTTCTTCACCATGTCGGCTTCGGAGGCGAAATCGAGATTGGTCTGCACCGTGCAAGACCGGAACATCATCTGCCGCCCGAGCCGCCCGACCTTACCCATGTAGTCGCGCATAATCTTGTAGCGGCCCTTGGGCATGATCGGCGTTTCTTCGAGCGACCAGATCGGCGAGAACCCAAGCCCCAGGAAGGCAATCCCCAGCTTGCCGGCGACATCGCGCAATTGCGCAAGATGAGTCCCGGTTTCAGCGCAGGTCTGGTGCAGATGTTCCAGCGGCGCGCCGGAAAGCTCGAACTGGCCGCCGGGCTCGAGCGTGATGGAGGCCATGCCTTGCTTCAAGGCGATGGTGTTTCCCGCCTCCCGGACGCGGGTCCATTCATAGGTGTCGGAAAGCCCATCAAGCAGCGCGCCAATGCCGCGCTCGCCCTCATAGGGAACCGGCGCCAGCGTATCCTTGTAGAAGGCGAACTTCTCGTGCTCGGTGCCGATGCGCCAGGTCGATCGATCGGGTTTCGCTCCCTTCTCAAAGTGCGCGACCAGGTCCTGGAAGCTCGCCAGCACCGGCGCCTTTTCTTTCGTGTCGCCCATCGCGCGTCTCCTCGCCGCCCATGTGGCGTCTTCGTCGCAGACCCGCAAGCTGTTACGCCGAACGCTAGTCTAGCGCCAATCGCCCCACGCCGCCTGGACAATGGTTAAAGCGGCGATCACCGCCGTTTCCGCGCGCAGTATCCGCGGGCCGAGCGATACTGGCGTGACGAAGGCAAACCCGCGCAGCATGGCGCGTTCTTCCGGAGTGAAGCCGCCTTCCGGACCGATGAGGAGCGCGAGCGCCCCCCTTGAACCGCCGGCGTCCTCGCCGGCAGTGCTTGCTACTGCGCCGACGTCGATTTTCTTCGTTCCACCGTATGCCGGCGGGGACGCCGGCGGTCCAAGGGGACGCGGCATCGCCTCCAGAATCGGCCGCGCATCGCCGGCTTCATCGCAGTAAATCAACGCTCGCGAAGCATCCCAACCATCAAGCGCGCGCGCCAACGCCACCGGCGCGAAAATCTCCGGCGCATCGAAGCGTTCGGTCTGCTCAGCCGCTTCGCGCGCAATCGCGGTCAAGCGATCGAGCCGTACTGTTTCCGCAATCGTGCGCTGGGTGATCACGGGGCGGATGCGCCGCACGCCCAGTTCGGTCGCCTTTTCGACGATCAGGTCGGTTGCTTGGCGCTTTACCGGCGCGAACAGCAAATCCAGATCCGGGACCGCGCGCGCTTCCTTTAGTTTTTCTTCGACGCGCACGTTCATGCCGCGCTTGCTCTTTGCAGTCACCAGCGCGCGCCACTCCCCGTCATCGGCGTTGAACACATGCAAGGCGTCGCCAACCTCGAGGCGCAGCACCACGCCGACATGGCGCGCCTGCGCCTCCGTCAACACAAGAGCCACGCAGTCGCCAAGCTGTTCCTCAACCATGATGCGCGGGATCGCCATGGCGGACTTGGTGCCAAGCAAGGCCGCTCAACGCAAGTCTCGCCCTTGCGCAAAGGAAAACCGCCAGCCAATACGCGGTCGTGAACGAAGTGAAACCCGCCGACGCGCTGAAGCAGCAGCCCCTTGGACCGCCGGCGTCCTCGCCGGCGAGTTCTTCCGCCACGCACCTTGAGTGGCATTCTCGCGGCCACCTCCCGCACCGTGACGCCGCTGGCCTCATCCAACACATCGTCTTCAGTCTGGCGGATGCGATCCCACCAACCGCAAGACCGCCCTCCGCCATACATGTAGATCGGTTGCTTGATTCCGGCAGCGGCACGTGCCTGCTGCGTACGCCAGAGCATGCGGAGTTCGTGCAAGCCGCTCTCTTACAGGCGGACGGTCAACGGTGCCGTCTTGTCGCGTGGTGCATTATGCCGAACCATGTTCATGTAGTTGCCGAACAGTTTCCCAATCATCGCATGAGTGCGATTATACAGGCCTGGAAATCCACCTCAGCCCATAACATCAATCATCGTTTGGGGCGTAGCGGACGGCTTTGGCGGCGCGAGTACTTCGATCGGTACATGCGCGACGAAAACCATCTCATGACAACCATCGAGTATGTCGAACATAATCCCGTGCAGGCGCGCCTTGCCCAATACGCAGCGGATTGGCGATGGTCCTCAGCCCGGCACAGGCAGAACGCCGGCGAGGACGCCGGCGGTCCAATGGAATGAACGAAGCAAAACCCGCCGACGCGCTGAAGCAGCATTGGACCGACGCGCTGCCTCGTGCCTGGAAGCCTTACGCGCAGCTTTCGCGCCTCGACCGCCCGATCGGCTGGCAGCTCCTGCTTCTGCCGTGCTGGATGGGGATCGCGGTTGCGCGCGCGGGCTCGGCATTTCTGTGGAGCGACCTGCGGCTGGCCCTGCTCTTCGTCGTCGGCGCCATCGCCATGCGCGGCGCGGGGTGCACCTATAACGACATCCTCGACCGCGACATCGACGCCAAGATCGAGCGCACACGTCTGCGGCCGCTGCCCTCAGGCGCTGTATCTCTGCGCGACGCATGGATTTGGCTCGTTGCGCAGTGCCTGGTGGGCCTCGGCGTTCTGCTCGCTCTGCCGCCCACCGCACAGATCGTCGCGCTCGCCGCACTTCCGCTGGTGGCGCTCTATCCGCTGATGAAGCGCATCACCTGGTGGCCGCAGGCCTGGCTCGGCGTGGTGTTCTCCTGGGGCGCGCTTGTGGGCGCCGCGGCGGCGAGCGCTGCCGGGGTAATTCCCGTGGGCGCCGTGCTCGGCTACCTAGGCTGCATCGCTTGGACCATTGGCTATGACACCATTTACGCGCTGCAGGATCGCGAGGACGACGCGCTGGTCGGCGTGCGCTCCACAGCGCGGCTGTTCGGCGAAAAGTGGCGCCTATGGACTGGCGGCTTTTATCTCGCCGCGCTCACGCTTTGGGCGGGGGCGGCTGCACTCGCTGGCGCCGGGCTGGTCACCGGTGCAGCGCTCGGTCTGATCGGCGCGGCTCAGGTTTGGCCGATGTTGCAGAGCATCCAGGACGCGCGCTCGGAGACTGCTCTTGCCGCTTTCAGGCGGAATGCAGCGGTCGGGGTGTTCGTTGCCCTCGCGTTTGCGCTCGAACCTGCGCGGCGCACGGTGCAGGCATGGCTTGGCGGTGGCTGATGTTGGCTTGGCTGAACAAAAGACTGAGCGACCTTGGCCCCAACCGGGAAGCGCACAATGAGCGGATCAAGTTGGTCGCATTTTCATTGAACGCAGCTGGGATCGCCTCACTCGTGGGCGGGCTTCTTGCTCCGCTTTTCGATCCAAGCCGCCCATTTCACGGCGCACTGGCGCTCGTTGGAGTCGCTGTCTGGCTTGTTTGTTTGGTGGCGGCCTACCAAATACTTGGCTATACTCGTGGAAAGGACTGAGCCCATGAGCGACCAGATTCTCGCCATCCTATTGCTTGGCGCCGCCGGCCTTGCCGTTATCCCGCTCGCTGCTGCGGCGCGATCATTGGAACTATGGCTGGAGCGCCGCCGCGCAGCGCGAACGTCCGCCGAGTGAACCCCGCGGAAGAACATCTGAGCGCGGTGTGCAAGCGTTTAGCGAAGATCGTACCCGCGCACGAGGCGTTTCCGACCAGGTTCGAGAAATCCAAGGACCCCTATCGCGCGCTGGTGCGGTCGGTCGTGTATCAGCAACTTTCGGGCAAAGCCGCCGCCACCATCCATGGCCGCGTACTGGCGCTGTTTCCCGATAAGGACCATCCCGATCCCGAGGATTTGATCGAGGCGTCCGAGGCGACGCTGCGTTCGGCCGGCCTCTCGCGCCAGAAGGCCGCAGCATTGAAGGACGTCGCGCAGAAGCGGCTGGACGGCATCATCCCGCCAGCGCGGACGCTTGTGCGCCTGCCTGACGAGGAAATCATCGAGCGTTTGACCGCCGCACGCGGAGTCGGGCGCTGGACCGTGGAGATGTATCTCATCTTCACTCTCGGCCGCCCCGACGTGCTGCCGATCGACGATCTCGGCGTACGCAAAGGCGCGGAGAAATTGTACAAGCGCGAATTCACGCCGAAGACGCTCGGCGAGTACGGCAAACGCTGGACGCCCTGGCGCAGCGCCGCGGCCTGGCACTTGTGGCGGGTGATGGACACGCAAACTCCGGAGCAGAGCAAAATCTAGTGTGGGCATCTTCGCGTCTTCGCGGGGACACACACTCATGGCGTCCGCCGGCGCGAATCTCTCGCCGGACTCGACGTGAGTGTGTGTCCCTTCGCGCTCCCTCGCGCTATCGCGCGTGCGGCGCGAAACACGCTTTCACAACGTCCGATCCTCGCGCAGGATGAAACGCTCGCGTCCAGGGTCGCTGATCCCTCATGCGGGGCAAAGCAACCGATCAGATCACCCGCGGCGCGGGATCGCCTGCCCCCAGACTTGCGCGTAGCGCTGAAACTCGGCGCACTTGAATGGGTCGATCCCGTAACGAGTGACGCAGGTCAGCATTTTTCCCCTTTGCGCTGACTCTATGCGGTTGCGAGGCGTTCACGGTACGACTAACGTCGAACCATGAACGAGCTTTCACTCCCATGAAGGACGGCCCCAACATCGCCGCCATCGCCGCCATGGTAGGCGATCCCGCGCGCGCAAATATGCTGACGGCGCTGCTCAACGGCGCAGCCCTCACCGCCACCGAACTCGCGCTCGAAGCCAACGTCACCAAGCAGACCGCGAGTTCACACCTGACGAAATTGGTCGTCGGCGGGCTTATCGCGGTCGAAGCGCAGGGGCGGCACAAATATTATCGGCTGGCCGACGCCGATGTCGCCGGCTTATTGGAAACCTTGATGGGCGTCGCCGCGCGCGCCAAGGCGCTGCGCACGCGCCCCGGGCCGAAGGAGCCCGCCATGCGCCACGCGCGCCTGTGCTACGATCATCTCGCGGGCGAACTCGGCGTGCAGCTGTTCGACGCGTTCCTGAAAAACAAATGGATGCTGCCGGGGCCGGAGAAGACCTACGCGCTCACCAAACTCGGGCGCATCAAGGTGCAGACTTTCGGCGTCGATATTGACGACATCGAGAAGGGCGCGCGCCCGCTCTGCCGCTCGTGCCTCGATTGGAGCGTGCGCCGCCATCATCTCGCCGGCGCATTAGGCGCAGCGATCCTCGATGAGATCTTCGAACGCAAATGGGCGACGCAGCGCCGCTCCAGCCGGGTGCTGGAGTTCACGAGTATCGGCGAGGCGGGTCTGCGGCGCGTCTTCGCCTTCGACGCCCCGCCTGCGGTGCCTTAAGCCCTTTTCGCCGGGCAAGTGTTGAACCCCAACATCGCATAGACCGGGCAATAGCCGACAAGCCCAGTGACGAGCGGGACGAGCCCTACATAGCCCCAAGGCGTCTGCGGCCCTACGAATGCGAGCGACAATACGCCAGCGCCGACAAGCACGCGCAACACTCGATCGATCGCGCCTTCATTGGTCTTCATGGCACTACTCCTTAACGCGCTCGAGACTGAGCGTGGGTAGCAACCTGGCGTCGCGCGCAGGCGGCGTCTGTGACGAGATCACACTCCCGGTTCGGCAAGCCGCGACAGTGCGTCGCGGCGGTTGATCTCTACCCGGCCCCGCGCAAGCGCGACCAGACCCTGGCGTGCGAACAATCCCAATTGTCGCCCCACCGCCTCGCGCGCGGAACCGATCTCGGCCGCGAGCGCCTCGTGCGTGGCGTGCACAACGCCGCCCGCATCCGCCAGCCTGAGCAGAGCCGCGGCCACACGCTGCTCGAGCCCCGAAAACGCCAGGGCTTCCACCACCTGTTCGAAATCGGCAAACCGCCCCGCAACCGAGGCGAGCACGGCGGCGCGAAAGTCGGAATTGTCTTTCATCAAGCGATCAAAAGCGGCCGGCGAAATCAGGTAGGCCTCTACGTCGTCCTCGGCGACGCCTTCGGCGGCGTAGACGGTTTTGCGCACCAGGCAGGAAAACGTCTGCAGGCAGATCTCACCAGGGTGAACACGATAGAGCACGAGTTCGCGGCCCCCGGCAGAAGTCAGCGCCACTTTGATGGCGCCGCTTCGCAGCGCGATGAAACCAGGGCAGGCGTCGTTTGCGCGAAACAAGATGTCTCCCGCGCGCGCATGCAGGGCTCGCACGCCCGGAACCGCGCCTGCAATATCGCTCAGTGCATCCGTGCTCACGGCCTCTCCCCTTCGTCCGCGTTGTGGTATGAGTCTTATTGCATGCCCGCTGTCGCCCGCATTGATCCCAAAGAAGTGTTCACGGCTCAAGAATGGAGCCAGCTTTCGGCGCGATCACCCTGGAGGGGAGTGGCTTGCGTCGCCGGCGCCTGGGGATTGGTCGCCGCGGCGGGAGCGATGTTCGTTCTCTGGCCGAATCCGCTGACCTACCTTCTCGCGATTATGCTCATCGGCGCGCGGCAATTGGGACTGGCGATCCTGATGCATGACGCCGCGCATGGCGCGTTGCACCCTAACCCCGAGGTCAACGAATGGGTCGGCGAATGGCTGTGCGCGGCGCCTGTCGGCGCGCGGCTTGGCGCCTACCGCGCCTACCATTTGAAGCACCATCGTTACACCGAGCAGCCGGAGGATCCCGATCTACCGCTCTCGGCGCCTTTTCCGATCACGCGCAAATCGCTCTGGCGGAAGATCGTGCGCGATTTGACTGGGCAGACCTTCTTCAAACAACGCATTGCGCCGTTGCTCGCGAGCCGGCGCGTGGAAGCGCGCGAGGGCGGCAATGTCACTGCGAATGCGCAATCGAACAATTTCCTCGCAACCAACGCGATGTTGTTCCTGGCGCTGACGCTCGCTGGCTATTGGTGGGCGTATTTCGCGCTCTGGATCGTGCCCATGGCGACCTGGTTTCCCCTCGTCACGCGCCTGCGCAATATCGGCGAGCATGCCGTTGTGGACACCCGCGAAGATCCCTTCACCCACGCGCGCACCACGCTCGCCAATCCGCTGGAGCGCCTGTTCATCGCGCCGTACTGGGTGCATTATCACGGCGAGCACCACGTGTTCATGCACGTTCCCTGCTACAATCTGGAGCGTTTGCACAAAATGCTGATGGCGCAGGGCTATGGCGTGCGCATGACCATCGCGGAGGGATACGCGAGCGTGCTCAGGCAAGCCGCGCCAACATGATCCCGGACATCCCCGCCTTCATCCGCGACAACACGCGCGTGCTCACGCCCAGTCACGTGCCGGAACTCAAGCTGCATTTGGCAGACGACGCGGTCAGTTTGTGGGAGCTGACCGAAGAACAACTTGGCGAGCTTGGCCTGCCTCCACCCTTCTGGGCCTTTGCTTGGGCGGGCGGCCAAGCGCTGGCGCGTTATGTGTTGGATAATCCAGACATCGTAGCCCGCAGGCACGTACTCGATGTCGCCTCCGGCTCTGGCCTTGTCGCCATTGCGGCGATGAAGGCCGGCGCCGCAAGCGCAGTGGCCGCCGACATCGACGCTTTCGCCGCGGAGGCGGCCACACTCAACGCCGCGCTCAATGGGGTCACGGTCGCCGCCAGTTGCAGCGATCCCTTAGGCCTGCCCACCTCGGCGGAGGTCGTTCTCGTCGGCGATCTGTTCTACGATCGCGATATTGCGCCGCCTCTGCTCGCCTGGCTGGATGACTTGCAGAACCAGGGCAAGTCCGTGCTGATCGGCGATCCGGGGCGGACATATCTCCCGCGCGACAAGCTCACGCAGATCGCCGCATACGATATTCCTGTGACGCGAGGTTTGGAGGATAGCGAACTGAAACGCGCGGCGGTCTGGCGGCTGGCTCAGTGATCAACCGCAGGTGCGAGGGCGTTGTAGCCGCCGTCGAATTCAAGACCGCTGATCTGGTCAGCGCGGCGCCATAAGGCTATCGCGGCGATCGTCAGGCCCAGCCCCGCGATCGCCGCGAACACCGCAAATGTGACGCTCCAAACACCTGCGTCCATCGCAACACCAACCCTATTGCCTTCGAGGCATCTTGTTGACGCCGTTTATGCACGAAGCCGATGAACACACGGTTTCCGAAACAAAAACAAATGATTGAAGTAACCTTCCGGCAAGTTCTAGCCTGCGGCCCTGAGTCCAAGCCAAGGAGCGACCATGCTGCGTCTGGAGATTGCCGCGCTTTATGCTGGAATTAACATCCTGTTGTTGCTGGTGCTCGCCTATCTTGTGGTGGCCGGCCGGCGACGCCACAAGATCACGCTGGGCGATGGCGGCAACGCCGATTTCAGCAGGGCCGTTCGCGCCCACGCCAACGCCGCCGAATACATCCCTGCGGGCCTGATCGGCATCGTGCTTTTGGCCCTGTTCGAAGGATCGCCGCTTTGGCTCTTGCACGCGAGCGGAATTTCTTTGACGGCAGGCAGAATTTTCCACGGCTATGGGCTGCACGCCGGCACGTTAAATCTCGGGAGGCGAGCCGGGACCGCGATCACCTGGCTTTCGTTCGCGCTCATCGGCGGCGGGCTCATTTGGGCGGGCCTCGGCCAGCAGCTTGGCCGGTAATGGGGTGCCGCAGGGGCGATTGCCGACCGGCGCCTAACCCCCCATGTTCGGGCGCATGGCCTTCGACGCTGATTCCCAAGCCGCCCTCTCGGCCCTGATCGATTACGCCCGTCGCGCCGGCGCCGACGCTTCCGAAGCCTCGCTGGCTGCGCGCGACGCGGTTTCAGCGGAAGTGCGCATGGGCGAGTTGGAGGGCATGGAGCGCGAGGAAGGCCGTTCGGTGGCGCTGCGCGCGTTCATCGGCAAGCAGCAAGCCTCCGCCTCCTCCACCGATTTATCCGCCAAGGGGCTGCAAGCGCTGGCCGAGCGCACGGTCGCAATGGCGCGGGCAGCGCCCGAGGACCCCTATTGCGGCCTGCTCGAAGCACGCTACCGCGCCGCGCCGCTGCACCACGATCTGGAGCAGACTGACGCGGCACGGCCAAGCCCGGCCGAGCTGCTTGAACTGGCGCATGCCTGCGAGGCGGCATCGTTGGCTGTGCCGGGGATCACCAATTCCGGCGGCGGCGGCGCGTCCTACGAAGTGTCGAGCTTCGCCTACGCCACTTCAGACGGTTTCCAGGGCGCCGAGCAGGCCACTTCCTACAGCCTTGGCGCACAGCCGGTCGCGGGAAAGGATGGCGACATGGAGCGCGACTACGAATGGCGCACCAAGCGCTTCTTTGCAGACCTGGCCCCCGCTGACGAAATTGGCCGCATCGCCGGCGAGCGCACGGCGCGTCGGCTGGGCGCGCGCAAAGTGGACAGCCAAAAGGCGGCGGTGATTTTCGAAAACCGGCTTGCTGGTCGCATGCTCTCGCCCTTCCTTGGCGCGATTTCCGGCGCCTCAGTGGCGCGCGGCGTCTCATTCCTGAAGGACAAGCTCGGTCAACGCGTGTTCCCGGAGAACTTCCAGCTGCGCGAGGACCCGTTCGTCGTGCGCGGCATGGGCAGCCGCCAATTCGACGGCGAAGGCGGCGCTGTTTCGGCATCCAATCTAATCGAAGACGGCGTGGTGACGACCTGGATGCTCAACGCCTCCGCCGCCCGGCAATTGGGGCTTGAACCCAATGGCCACGCCACATCTGGCCACGGCGGCCCGCCCGGGATCGGCGCCGCTAATCTGTTCGTGAAACCCGGTACAGGTGATCTCGCCGCGCTCATAACAGACGCCGGCAAGGGCCTCTTCATCACCGACATGTTCTCGCCCTCGCTGAACATGAACAACGGCGATTGGTCGGTGGGCGTCGCCGGATTCTGGTTCGAGCACGGCGAACTGGCGCATCCGGTCAGCGAAGTGACTGTGGCGGGTAATCTGCTCGACATCTATGCGCGCCTCATCTGCGGCGGCGACCTCGACGATCGCGGCGCTCTGAAGATTCCAAGCTTGCTTGTTGATGACCTGGCCATCGGCGGCGTCTGAACTCGCCCTGCTCGAAGCGGCCGCGCGCGAAGCGGGAGCGCTGGCGCGAGTCCTGATCGGCAAGCCGCTCGAGATCGTTTCCAAGAGCGACGGCAGTCCGGTGACCAATGTGGACCGCGCGGTCAATGCGCTGCTCGCCGAGCGCCTGCAAAGCGCGCGGCCAGATTATGGCTGGCTGTCGGAGGAGACGCCTGACGATCCCGCCGAACGCATGGGCAAGTCACGCGTGTTCATGCTCGATCCGATCGACGGCACCGTGGCGCTGATCCGCAAACTGCCGGAATTCACGATCAGTATCGGCATTGTCGCGGAAGGCCGCGCCTTCGCCGGCGCGATCCACAACCCCGTCACCGAGGAAATGTTCATCGGCGCGCCCGGCCATGGCGCAACGCTTGACGGAGCGCCTATCCAGGTCAGCGATTGCCATGATCTGGCAGGCGCACGCGTGTTCGCGCCCAAGAGCCGTGCAGCTGAAGCGCTGTGGCGTTCGCCGGGACCGAGCACAGATTTTCCACAACGCCGCTCGATCGCCGATCGGCTTGCGGCCACGGCGGCAGCCTGTGCCGACGCTGCGATCCTGTTTGGCTTCAAGCACGAGTGGGACGTGGCCGCAGGCGCCGCGATCGTCGCCGCCGCTGGCGGCGTGATCAGCGATTTGTGGGGCGAGCCGTTGGCTTTTAATCAGGCCGCGCCGCGCGTTCCCGGCGTGGCGGCGTCTGGCGCGAGGCTTCACGCTCTGATAATCGAGCGCACGCGCGGCTCACTCGATCCGCGCATTGTGGGTTAATTCGATGCCTGATCGCCAACTTCTCCACCTTGTCATCGGCGGCGAACTGAAGGACCTCGACCGCCCCGAATTCGAGGATTTGGAGGCGCTGGATTTCGTCGGCGCCTACCCCAATTATTCCGCCGCATATGACGCCTGGAAGGGCGCAGCACAGCGCACCGTCGACAACGCACGCATGCGCTATTTCATTATCCACGCCCACCGCCTGCTCGACCCCGGCGAAGACCCCGAAGGCGAAATGTGAAATCGCCGACGCCGAAAGGGCTCCTGCGCAGACTCGCCAATAACTACCTCGCTCGCTATTGGCGCGGGATCCTCGTGCTTGCGCCCGTGCTGGCGTTGGTCGCGATCGCTGGCGCGTCCTACGCCTGGATTCTAAAATTCACGACCGAGGCCATTGGCGCCGCCGATATGGGGGCGATCGCAGCGGTTCCGATTCTGGTGCTGGGCGCTACCGGCGTCCGCGCGGGCGCCATTTTCGTTCAATCCATATTATCGCAGGGCATCGCGCTGCGGGTGCTGCGCGATCTGCAGAACGCCATGTTCGCCAAGCTGATGAACGTGGATTTCGCCCGCCATGCGCGCGAAGCGCCTGGGCAATTGGTCTCGCGTTTCACCAACGACATTAACGTAATCGCCGAAGGCCTCGTGCGCGGCGGGCAGGTCATGATCCGCGACGCGTTGACCATTGTGGGCGCGATCGGACTGATGGTGTGGTTCGACTGGGTGCTGACGCTTGTGGTGGCGGGCGTCTTTCTGTTCGCCGTCGGGCCGCTAGCGGCCATCGCGGGGCGCGCCCGGCGCCAGACAGAAGGCGCACAGCAACAATTGGGGACGTTGTCGGCGCTGCTTGCTGAAATCTTTGCGGGCGCGCGTTTCGTGAAAACCTACGGTTTAGAAGATCGCGAGAGCGCGCGCGCCAACGCCGCCTTCGAAGAGAGGCGCAAATTCGCGGTTAAGCTTGCGCGCAACCGCGCCCGCAGCGAACCGGTGTTAGAAATCGTCGGAGGGGTCGCGCTAGGAGGCGTCCTCTACGCGGCGGGCTTACGCATCGCCGCTGAGCAAATGACCTTCGGCGATCTCTTGGGCATTGTCGGCGCCATCGCGATCGCCACGCCGGCAGCGCGTTCGCTATCTAATTTCAACACGGTGCTCAACGAAGCGAAGGCCGCGCTTGGGCGCATCTTCACACTTCTGGACGAGCCAACAAGCATCAATGACAAGCCCGGCGCCAAGGCGATCGCGATAACGGAGGCCGCCATCTCGTTCGAACATGTGAGCTTCACCTATGGCGAGGCTCCCGCAATCGCGGACGTCAGTTTTTCGGTTCATCGTGACGAGACCGTGGCGCTGGTCGGCCCTTCGGGCGCGGGTAAGTCCACGATTTTCAATCTATTGCCGCGCCTTTATGACGTTAGCTCAGGCTCAGTGCGGATCGATGGGCAGGACCTCCGCGACGTAACGATTTCGAGCCTGCGCGCCTCGATCGCTCTGGTTTCGCAAGAAGCAGTGCTGCTCAACGACAGCATCCGCGCCAATATCGCGCTCGGCCGCGCCGAGGCCACGCATGCTGAGATCGAGGAAGCCGCGCGCGCCGCCGCCGCCCACGATTTCATCATGGCGCTGCCTGAAGGGTACGGCGCGCAAGTTGGCGAACGCGGCGGCCGACTTTCAGGCGGTGAGCGACAGCGGATCGCGCTAGCACGCGCCTTTCTGCGCGACGCCCCGATTTTGTTATTGGATGAAGCCACCAGCGCGCTCGACGCCGAGAGCGAACGTCAAGTGCAGGAAGCGCTCGCCCGCCTCTCGCACGGCCGCACTGTGCTGGTCATCGCTCACCGCCTCGCCACCGTCCGCAACGTCGACCGCATCATTGTACTTGAGGAAGGCCGCATCGTCGAAATAGGCACGCACGATGAATTGATGGCGAAGGGCGCGCGTTATGCGCGGCTGGCGAAATTGCAGTTTCAGGATCATTCAGCTGCGGGTTGATCTGGCCTCTCATACTAGCGGCCCGAGACTCTGACTCATGGAATATTCGATCCGTCATTCCGGGGCCGCCGGAGGCGGAACCCGGAACCCAGGGGATCGTAGAGCGCGGCGCCTGTGACCCCTGGGTTCCGGATCGCGCTCCGCGCGTCCGGAATGACGGAGTTTGTACATGATCTGAAAAGTCAACACTTCGGACCGCCCGCCGTCACTCCCTACGCAGCACCTTGTCCACCAGCAGATTGCCCCACCAGGCGCTCATGAACGAGTTCTTCACCGCCGCCTTGTCGTAATCTTCCTCGACCCAATTGAGGAAGCTCTTCCCGGCGGGGGCGCCTTCGGCGAGGTAGACCTCGAAGAAGTGATCGATCATTCCGGTCTTGCCGGCTTTCACGTGCAGGTATTTGAGGCGCAATTGCTCCATGGCCTCGGCGACGGGCGCGCCCATCTTGAGGTGCTTGTAGAGCACCGCCATCACGCCGGCGCGGTCGGCCCCCGATTTGCAATGCATGAGCGCTGGATACTCGATGGTCTCGAACAGGCGCTTGGCCTCGCGCACCTGCTCGCGACTGGGCGGTTCGCGCGAATGCATCCGCGCATCGATCATGGCGATTCCGTGCGCGGCGCAGGCTTCGCGTTCGAGCGCGTAATAGCCGGTCTTGGAGGGGCCGCGCAGATTGAGGATGGTCTTGAACCCCATGCCGGCATAGCGCGCGACCGCTTTCGGAGAGGGCTGGTTGGCGCGCGCCATGATTCCTGGTTCGATCCAATGGAAATTTGAGAATCGCGCCCGCAGGAAGCCATGATCGGCCCAGATCAGATCGCGCTTGGCGCGGCGGCGCCCTGCGGGGGTGGCGAGGTCGAACCGGTCGGCGGGAACGCCCTCGGGCATGGGAGTAGAACTCATTCGGCTGCTGGCGCGAAGCGGCGGTCGCCTCCTATAAGGGGGCGGGCCGCGTCGCGAAAGCGCGGTGTTCCGGATCGATCGCGCCCGATGCTGAAGTCAATCCTAGGCAATTCCGTCGTCCAGTTCCTGATCGGGCGCACGATCGGCCTCTACATGCTGTTTACGGCCGCGACCACGCGGTGGAAATCCGTGAACCGGGCTGCGGCCGAGCCATTCTGGGGGGCGCCGACCAGATTGATCCTTTGTGTCTGGCATGGCCGTTTCCCGCAGGCGCACCAAATGTGGCGCCCCAAGGGGGCGAACAAAGCCCTGTTCCTGATCTCGCGCTCACGCGAGGGCGATATCGCGGCTAACGCGGCCCGCATGGTGGGGGCGCAGCCCGTCCGCGGCTCGGCCGCCAAGGGCGGCGCTGACAAGGGCGGGTTCGAGGCCGGACGCGAACTGGTGCGCCTGATCGAATCCGGACGCACCGCCGGGCTGACCCCGGACGGGCCGCGCGGACCGCGCATGCGCGCCCGGCTTGGGCCGGTGAATGTGGCGCGCCTGGCGCAGGCCCCGATGCTGCCCATGGCGTGGTCGACCCGCTGGCGCATCGTGTTTGGCTCATGGGACCGGTTCATCCTGCCGCTGCCGTTCGGACCTGGCGTGCTGGTGTGGGCGGACCCAATCCCGCCGCCGCCGGAAGAAGCCGACGCCGCAACACTGGAGGCATGCCGACTAAGATTGGAGCAGGAGCTCAACAGGATCAGCGCCGAAGCCGACCGCCTCGCCGGCGCGCCGGTGATCGAGCCCGCGCCAGCTCGCGCCAGCGCTGCGCCGGAAGCGCGCGAAGCGACGGCTGCGTCGTGAGTTTTTCGCCAGCCCTCGCCCTCTACCGCACCGCAACGACCATGCTCGGCCCGTTCGCGGGCGCTTGGCTCAATGCGCGGGCGAGGAAGGGCAAGGAAGATCCCAGCCGGATCGCTGAGCGCTTCGGGCTATACGCCAACGCCAAGAGACCAAAGGGCGTTTTGGTTTGGATGCATGCAGCAAGCGTCGGAGAGTCCGGCGTCGCTCTGCACTTGGCCGAGGCGTTGGAGGCATCCGTCCCGGGCTTGTCGTTCCTTCTGACGACGGGGACCAAGACTTCCGCGGAATTGGTCGCGCGCCGCGGCGGACCTAATGTGCGCCATATCTATGCGCCGCTGGATCGCCCCGACATCGTGCGCCGTTTCCTCGCACATTGGCGCCCGGACCTTGGCGTTTTCGTCGAGAGCGAACTTTGGCCCAATCTGATCCTGGAGGCGCAACGCGCAGGCGTGAAGCTCGCTTTGGTGAATGCGCGCATGAGCGCGTCTTCGCTGCGCCGCTGGCGTAGCTGGCGCACCGCCGGCGCACGGGTCATGCGCGCGTTTGCTTTCGCCAACGGCGCCGACCAACGCACCGCCGATTCCATCGCCCTCTTGCGTGGCGAAGCGCCGCGCACGATCGGCAATCTCAAACTCGCCGCCCCGGCGCCGCGTGTCGATGCTACACTGCGCGCCGCGTTGGCGGCGCAGATCGGGGTGCGTCCGCTCTGGCTCGCCGCCTCCACCCACCCCGGCGAGGATGAGATCGTACTCGCCGCGCATGCACGCCTGCGCCAATCGCATCCGCAGGCGCTGCTCATCATAGCGCCGCGTCATCCCGAACGCGGGGAAGCCGTCGCAGCGTTGGCAGGGCGCGCGCCGCGGCGTTCGCTGGGCGAGAGCATCGGCCAAGCCAGCGTGTTCATCGCCGACACGATGGGCGAACTTGGCGCGCTCTATGACCTTGCGCCGGTTTCGCTGGTCGCTGGAAGTCTGCTCCGCCACCTCAAGGGCCACAATCCGATCGAGCCTGCGAAACTCGGCTCTGCAGTTCTCAGCGGACCTTATGTAGACAGCTTTGAGCCTGTGTTCGACACGTTGCGCGCGGCGCGAGGATTGGAGACGGTGAGCGACGCTGACAACCTTGCAGCGTGTGTCGATCGCTTGTGGCGCGACGATGCGGCGCGGACGGCGTTGACCGAAGCCGCATCCCAGGCGCTTGCAAGCAGCGCCAGCGCCTGGGATGAGACGCTATCGGCATTGCGCTCGCTTTTGCCCACGCCTGACCTTGCATTAGAACGCGCCCATGCGTCCGCCTGAATTCTGGAAGGCCGAAGTCGGCGGGCGCGATGCGGCGCACACCCTGCGCACGTTGCTGACGCCGGCATCCTGGGCCTATGCGTGGGCTGCTTCCCAGCGCCAACGCCGAACGGTCCAGCGTCACGCGCCCGTGCCGGTGGTCTGCATCGGCAATCTCACCGTCGGCGGCGCCGGAAAGACTCCGATCGCGCGCGCTGTCCGCGCCCTGCTCGGCCCCGATGCGCATACATTGTCGCGCGGCTATGGCGGTCGCCTACCCGGACCGTTACGAGTCACCGACGACATGCGCGCCGAGGAAGTCGGCGACGAACCCCTGCTCCACGCCGCCGACGGCCCTGCCTGGATTGCGCGCGATCGATTGGCGGGCGCGCTCGCGGCAAGCCAGGCAGGCGCGCACGTTATTGTCATGGATGACGGCTTCCAGAATCCAACGCTCGCGAAAGATCTCTCCATCGTCGCGATCGATCCTGGATACGGGATCGGCAACGGCGAAGTGTTTCCCGCCGGCCCCTTGCGCGAGCGCCTGCCCGACGCCCTGGCGCGCGCCGATGCGATCATGGTGCTGCACAACGGCGCGCGCGCGGACTGGCCAGTTCCAGCTTGGCTTGCGAGCTTCGCCAAACCGATCCTGCACGCCTGCCTCACGCCGACAGGCGCCGCGCCCGCCGGCAAGCTGCTTGCGTTCGCTGGCCTCGCGCGCCCGGAGAAATTCTTCGACACATTGACAAGCCTCGGCGCCGAAATCGCCGATTGCGCACCCTATCCCGACCATCATCCCTACAGCGATGACGACCTCGATTTGCTTGCCCGCCTCGCGAAAGATCATGGCGCAACCTTGATCACCACCGAGAAGGACGCCGCGAGATTGGCGCCGCAATGGCGCGGGCGTGTGGCGGTTTTGCCGGTAGCAGCGAGATTCGAAGAACCCGACGCAATCGACGCCTTGCTTGCGCCGATACGTGCACGCATGTCTCGCTGAATCCATGGCCAAGCCTAAGCCTAATAATCTGCTGTTCCGCCTCGAGGCGCTCGCGTGGAACGCCTATGTCGGGGGCATGGGCGCGCTGGGGCTCGAACGCGCCTCGCGCTGGGGCGCGCGCGTCGTGCCGGCGGTCGGCGCGCTCACCAGCGCCCACAAGACCGCTCTGCGCAACATCAAGATGTGCTTCCCGAACGAGAGCGATTCCTGGCATCGCGAAGTGCGCGCCGAAATGTGGCGTGAAGTCGGACGCATGTCGGGCGAGTTTCCGCACATGGGCAAATTTCTCGACAAGTACAAGACCGGCGAGGTGAGGTTCGAAGGGCGCGAGCGGATCGAGGCGACCCTGGGCAAGGGCGCGGTGTTCATCGGCGGCCACTTCACCAATTGGGAGGTGACTTCTTTGTGCCTCGCTCAAACCGACAAGACCTGCCACTTCACCTACCGCCCCGCCAACAACCCAGCGATTGACAAATATATCGTCGACACCCGCGCGCAATTCGGGCTGGCGCTGCAGGCGGCCAAGGGCAAGGAGGGCGGCATGGGGCTGCTGCGCTCGCTGAAGAAAGGCCGCAGCGTCGCGCTGATGAACGACCAGAAATACAATGCGGGCCTTTCGGTGCCGTTCTTCGGCTACGAATGCATGACCGCCGACGGGCCGACGCGGCTGGCGCTCAAATTCAAGGTCCCCCTCATCCCGATCACTGGCCGGCGAATCGAAGCCCAGCGTTTCGTCGCCACCGCCTACCAACCGATCCCGCTCAACTACGACAAACCCGACGACGAGCAGAGCGTCTATGACGGCGTCAAGCGGGTGAACGAATTCATGGAAGCCCGTGTCCGCGAGGCGCCCGCGCAATGGTTCTGGGCGCACCGGCGCTGGGGCAAGGACGCATGGGTGAAGGCGGGAGTGATGTGAGCGCAGGGTTGAAGTCCTGCAGCGATTCCAAACTCACCACGCGCCTAATTCCACCAGCTTGCGCCGAATATCTTCAGGCAAATCTGCCCCGCCTTTGATGTCGCCGAGATCAGGCGGGGCGTCTTTTGGATCGAGGTATCGCCAACCTTGAAAAGCGCGGCGGGGCTGCGGACTTGTGCGCACGATTTCTGGATCGAGATAAAGCCCGCAGCGCAGGCCGTGATCGTCGCGCACTTCCGCGATCTCGACAATGCGCTGACGCACCAGGACAACGCCCTTGATCACCCAATAGAGCGAGCCGCCCGCCAGCACGTCGCCTGCACGCTTGGGCCACATGCGCGTCCCGCACACGGGCCGTTTGCGCTTCTTGATCTGGCGCTTCTGGAAGTCCGCCAAATCTTCCACGCTCTCGGCGCCGACGCAGAGTTTGAGGATGTGAATGGTCATCGAGTCTGAGTCACAAATGTTGCTCCGTCATTCCGGGGTTCGGCAAAGTCGAGAACCCGGAACCCAGGAGCAACAGCCGCGCCCTATGATCCCCTGGGTTCCGGACCGCGCTCCGCGCGTCCGGAATGACGGCGTGTTTTCCCATGTCTAGTTCTGTCTCGATACTTGCATCAGTTGCGCAACTTCGCGCGCCATCGCCTCATCTGAAGCGCCCAACCCTTCCACCACTCCCGCGAAATCTGCCTCGCCCTTGTTCTGCGACAGCTTGCGCTTTGCTTCGACGCGCTCGGCGTGCAGTTCCACGCCGACAATGCCGCGCAGCATCGCCTTGATGTAGTCGCCCGGCGCGTCTTCCAGTTTCCACGGCTTGGCTTGCCCTGCTTCATGCCGCTCGGAAAGCGCCCGCACCAAGACTTCAAGCCGCGCCGGTTCGTCGAACCATTCCACGCGTCCACTTATGTGCACCGCCTCGTAATTCCAGGTCGGAACCGCTTTGCCGTGCTCGGCCTTCGAGGGATACCAGTTCGGCGACACATAGGCTTGGGCGCCGCTTAATATGATCAAACCGCGGCCCGCTCCGTTCTGCCATTGGGGATTGTTGCGCGCGATGTGGCCGGTCGCGATCTTCGCTTTCTCGTCCCAGAGGACAGGCATGTGGGTTGCGACAGGGGCTCCGCTTGCGTCCAAGGTGACGAGTGCGCCGGCGAAATGCCGCGACAATCGAGCAATCAGGGCGTCAGTATCAGCGGCGGCAAAGTGGGCAGGGACGTACATATTAGAGACTTCCGGGTTGCGCTGCGCGCCATGCCGCCTTGAGCGAAGCGCTTGTCTTGCGCGAGCCGTCCGGGCTCCAGCCGGGGGGGCCGAACAAATATCCCAGCATTTCGCGCGGCGACTTCGCGTGCGTGATGTCGCGCCAGATGCCGGCCCATTCGTGAAATGCGACGCGGAACGGATTGAAAGTGCCCAGCTGCGAAATGATGCCGTAGCGAATTTTCTCGTCCTTCGTCTCGGGGACGAAGGTGGCGAAGAGGCGATCCCAAATGATGAGCACGCCGGCATAATTGGCGTCGAGATAGCGCGGATTGATGGCGTGGTGGACACGGTGATGGCTGGGCGTGTTCATCATCCATTCGAGCGGCCCAAGGCGGTCGACCGCCTCGGTGTGAATCCAGAACTGGTAGACAAGGCTGATCGCGGAAAACATGAACACCATTTCCGGGGGAAAGCCGATCAACACCAGCGGCAACCAGAAGATGAAGCTCAAACCCAACACGCCGGTCCAGGTCTGACGCAACGCAGTGGTGAGATTGTAGTGTTGCGAGGAATGGTGGACGACATGGCTCGCCCAGAACCAGCGCCGCTCATGGCTGATGCGGTGCATCCAATAATAGGCCAAATCCTCGGCGAAGAAGCACGCGACGAGCACAGGCCAGGTCCAGCCCAGGTCGAACAGCGCAAATTGCGCCACCCAGAAATAGGCCGCCACCGCGACCCCGCCCACCAGGAGCTTGGCGACCTGATTGCCGAACCCCATGGCCAAGCTCGCAGCCGAATCCACGAATTGATAACGACCGCGATTTGTGAGGCGCACATACGCCATCTCGATCAAGATCAGCACGACAAAGCCCGGCACCGCGTAGGTGATGATGTCGGGAATGACGAACGGGGGCGGCGGATGTTCGATCATAGCTTCACCCCCGCGCCATCTCGATCAACCAGGACGGCGCATCCTGTTTGAACTTGAAGCGCAAAGGCGGAAACCCGACATCGTCGAACGCGATGCTGACGCGCTTTCCCTTCACGCGAAGGCGCGAAGGCCTCGCCGCCCGCGCACTAACGCCATCAGCCATAACCCGCGCGGCGAGTAGGCGGCCTCCCGCCAACCGCGCCAACCCGGCGTCGCCGTGCGCCGACACAAGCGCGCCCTCGATGAGCGCCCCCTCCGCCGCCGCCAACGTCGCCAACCTTGCTTCATCCAGTTTCTCGGCGCCCCGAAACCCCAGCGCTGCCGCCACCGCGACCATCAGCACGATCACTGCCGCGGATGCGCCGAGCACGATCCAATCATCGGGGCTGACGAAGCGGGAGAGAAAGTTCGCTACATCGCGCAAAACTATCCCCCAAGCCCGAGAAGAAAAATCGTCGCCGCAAAAATTGACAGTGCGACCAGCGAAAACAACAGCAGCAACGAAGTCCGCCAGATCGTCGACCACCAGCCCAGCGCATAGGCGCCCTTCATGTGAAAGAACATATGCAGCGGCATGCCCAGCCCAAACAGCACGCCGCCGGCCCAAGCAAGCTGAGGCG
>CADEEA010000005.1 GCA_902826245.1 uncultured Alphaproteobacteria bacterium
GGCCCCTCATAGAGGATCTTGGCCTTGCCTTCGTAGATTTTCTTGCGACGGGACATGTGGGAGCTCCCTCCCCGAAGGGCGCTGGCGGCTCAAGCCAGCGACCAGAATCACAAAAGCGGGCCAGAATCGGCCCGCGCGCGCCTCGGTTACAAGAACTTAGGGGAGAAGTGGCGGCGCCACAATTAGTACCGCTGCGTATGGGAGTGCTGGTTGATCGGTTAGGCGGCTCCCATTATGGGAAAGAGCCCCGAGACGGAGACAAGCCGGATGAGCCAGTTCGACGATCGCCAGCGCGCCCAGGAGAAGAAATTCTCTATGGATCAAGAGCTTGAGTTCAAGGCGCAAGCGCGCAGGGCCAAGTTAACCGGTCTTTGGGCGGCGGGCTTGATGGGGCTATCGGGCGAAGCCGCCGCCGATTACGCGAAATCCGTCGTCGTAGCTGACCTTGAAGAAGCCGGGGCCGAAGACCTGTTCCGCAAACTCCGCGCCGACCTCGACCTGCACGCAGTCCAACTCACCGACCACCAGATCCGCGCCAAAATGGATGAATGCCTGGCCGAAGCCCGTGCGCAGGTGCAGGCGGGGGTCTAAGCTAGGGCGTCGTTTCGCCCAGCACGTAGTTCACGAAGCGATCAGCCAGCGCGAACACGGCGCCCGCGTCGATAGCGCTGTCGCGCTTGTGCATATGCGCCATCAGCGCCTGCTCCAGGGCGAAGCGGCGGACGTCGATGACGATGTCCTCGTCCCAAACGTCGTCATCGTCCATGTCATCGCTCATCGTTTTCCCCTTGTTATCGCCGCACGCCTTATTCCTAAATCCGCGCCTGTCATCCCGGGCTTGCGGAGCAAGACCCGGGACCCACGGGCAAACACACAGCTCCACGACCCCCTGGGGCCCGGATCGCGCTCCGCGCGTCCGGGATGACGGCGAGCCGTGTTCAGCGGTGCTAGAGCGATTCACCCAAAGACGCGCGTGAAAATCTCGTCAACCCGGGCAAAATGGTGGGCGTCGTCGAAGCAGGCGGCGAGGCCCGTAACGTCCAGTTTGGCGGCGATCTCAGCGTCGGCCTGGAGGCGGCTCAGCAGCGCGTTCTCCGCGCGCGGCGCCGGGCTTTGCCACACCGCCATGGCGCTCCTCTGCACCAGCCGATAGGCGTCTTCGCGCGCCAGCCCCGCCTGCGTCAACGCCAGCATGACGCGCTGCGAGTTGTGCAACCCCCCGAGCAACGCCAAATTGCGCGCCATGTTTTCGGGGTAAATCACCAGCCTCTCGATCACGCCAGCCATGCGGTGCAGCGCGAAATCGAGGTGGATGGTGGCGTCGGGTCCAATGCCGCGTTCGACGCTGGAATGGGAGATGTCGCGCTCGTGCCAGAGCGCGACATTCTCAAGTGCAGGCGTTACCGCCGAACGCACCAGGCGCGCCAGCCCGCAAAGGTTTTCAGTCAGCACCGGGTTGCGTTTGTGGGGCATGGCCGAGGAGCCTTTCTGGCCCGGCTCGAAATATTCTTCCGCCTCCAGCACTTCTGTGCGCTGCAAGTGACGAATCTCTGTGGCGAGCCGCTCGATGCCGGCGGCGACCACGCCGAGTGTCGCGAAAAACGCCGCATGCCGATCGCGCGGGATCACTTGCGTGGATACCGGCTCGATGGCGAGACCGAGTTTCCCGGCGACATATTTCTCCACGCGCGGATCGATCTGGGCAAAAGTGCCTACCGCGCCGGAAATGGCGCAAGTGGCGATCTCCGCACGCGCTGTACGCAAACGCATCAGATTGCGCGCAAACTCCGCGTAGTGCCCGGCGAGCTTCAGGCCGAATGTCGTCGGCTCGGCGTGGATGCCGTGGCTGCGGCCGATGCAGGGCGTGCGCTTGTGTTCGATCGCACGTTGTTTCAGCGCCGCCATCACCCGTTCGCAGCCGGTGATCAGTAGATCGCTAGCGCGCGCGAGTTGTACCGAAAGGCAGGTGTCTAGTACGTCCGATGAGGTCATGCCCTGGTGGGCGAAGCGGCTCTCGGGGCCGGTGTGTTCGGCGACATTGGTGAGGAAGGCGATGACGTCATGCTTGACCTCGCGCTCGATCTCGTCGATGCGCGCCGGGTCGAATTTTGCCTGTTTGCGATAAGCGGCGGCAGCGTCCTTGGGAATGGTCCCCAATTCGCCCATGGCCTCCATGGCGAGAATTTCGATTTCGAGCCAAATCCCGTAGCGGCTCTCCGGCGACCAGATCGCCGCCATTTCCGGGCGTGAATAGCGTGGAATCATGTGCGTTTGATGCGGCGCGCCGCTGCGCCCGTCAACTCACGCGGTCCTTCTGCAAGGTGCGCCCGGCAAGCCAGAAATGCAGCGCCGGCCATGGCAGGAGCGCCACTACGCACATCATTGCGTATTTGAGCCCGTGCGCGATGGCGGGGGCGCATGCGGAGATCTGGGCGCCGTCGGGAATTGCAACACGCGGCGCTGGGGGCGCCGGTTGGCCACTCAGCAAGCTCATGAACGCGGCCCCCAAATCCCGCGTCGGTAAGATGCTCCCGCGCGCATCCGCCGCCATTTGCGCGCAGACGCCGGTCGATAGTCCTTCGGGCGCTAGTACTTGGTTGGCGAAATAATCCGAGAGGGCGCCCATGATTGGCGGGCCAAGCCCGTAGCCGATCAAATTGATGATCAAGAGCAGCAAGGCCGTCGAAGTAGCGCGCATGCGTGGCGGAGCAATCGATTGCACCACCGCGAAGCCTGGTCCGAGATAGAGGTAATGGAATATCGGCGCCACCATAAGGAAGGCGAAGGCAGGCCAGAACGAAGTTTGCAGAAAGGACAATAAATAGAACGGCAACGCCAACAGCACGCCAAGCGTGGGCAGCCACGAATAAACGCGCGGATGCTTGTGAGAGAGCCGATCGCTTGCAAAACCGCCGAGGAAGGTGCCGGCCGTCACCGCGAAACCGGCAATGGCGCCGAATGCCAATGAGGCTGGCAGAAAGCGGTCTTCGATCTCCGGCCCAAGTTCCAGAAACACGCGTGCAAAGTACGAGATCAGGAATTGCGCTGTCGAATAGCCGACCAGCGCCATCAGCGCCCCGCCCGCGGCCATGTGCCAGAACGACGCCTTGCGGGCGATGGCTGCAAGTGTCTCGGAAAAACTTGGCGTGTTCTCACCAGCGCCCGCACGCGGCGGTTCTCGCACCGTGAACTTCAGAACCAGCGCAACGATGAGCCCAGGAGCGCCCAGGAGCCAGAATGCCCACCGCCAGCCGACAGTAGCGACGAACCACGCGCCGCCCACCGCAGCGAGCATGGTTCCGATGGGGATGCCTAGCCCCCAGATCGAAAGAGCCGAAGCGCGCCGGCTCGCGGGAAAATAATCTGAAATGACTGAATGTGACGGCGGCGTGCAGGCAGCTTCTCCGATTCCCACGCCGATTCGCGCCAGCGCCAGTTGCAGGAAGTTTCCGGCAAAGCCGCTGAGTGTGGTCATGGCGCTCCAAACAGCGGCGCCGAGCGCGACGATGGTGATGCGGTTGTGTCGTTCGGCGTAGCGCGCGATGGGAATGCCCATGAGGCCGTAGAGGATGGCGAAGGCGGGTCCGCCAAGCAGGCCGAGTTCAAAATCTCCAATTTGGAGATCGCGCTTCAATGCCTCCTGAACCACGCTGATCAAGCTGCGATCGATGAAATTGAAGACGTAAACCACCAGCAGCACGCCCAGCGCATAGGCGCGGTAGCTCTTCGAGCCGTAGCCTGGATAGGGCGCCGGTGCATCGCTCATGAAGGGCTCCCCGCTTGCTCATGACGTTGTGACCGCGAGCGCCCACCGGGTCAAATCAGACAGGGTAACTTGGCGGCGTCGCGCGACGAACGCCTCCGCGGGCGTCCGCGGCGCGATGACCTCGCCCTCGCGGACACCTTCAGCCTCAGTTGCTGACCAGTTCGGAAATCGTCAGCACGGTGGCGTGGTTTTGCGGGCCGCCGAAAGTGCCGACATAGATGTCGTAGAGGCCGCTCTGGGCGTTATCGAAGCGGATACCGGGGTTCATGCCGTTAAAGCCCCCGTCATCGTTGCAATACCAGCGGCCGTCCGGTGCATTGATCACCAGCGTGGTGTCAGCGTCCGAGGCAACCGAGATCGCCAGCGGCAAGCCAGAACCCGCGGTCCAATACAGGTCGAAATCGGGGGCATTGGCAATGAACCCTGCGCACTGGCCGCCGATTGTCTGGGCGGCATTGATCGACCCGCCAGAGACGATCGGCACGTTGTAGGGGTCAGGTTGGAAACCGGTCGCGAGGCGAACCTGGCCTTGGGTTGGGTCCAAGCCGGCGTCTTGCGCGTATGCATCCGCGCTCATGGCGACACAGGCAAGCGCCGCCGCCAGCAACGTGCTGATTTTCATATTTCGACCCTTTTGCTCACGCCAACTGCTCGGCTGGCGCGAATCCACGTCCCACTCGGGGTTATTTAGGGTGGTAGGGCGCAAGTTGGCAAGAATAGACGCCAGTTGTCGGGCGCCCTCACGCGGCGGCGTGGAATTCCGGGACGTCGGCGGGCTCGGTTACCGTGATGCAGAGCCGGTCGCCCTGGATGGTGATTTCCCCCCGTGCGATCGGGTGGCCGTTGGCCAGGATCCAGAGCTGGTCGCTTTCCTTGGTGTCGAGCGGAATGACCGCCCCCCGCCCCATCTTCAGCAATTGCT
The DNA here is from genome assembly GCA_902826245.1 of uncultured Alphaproteobacteria bacterium. Classification (GTDB taxonomy): domain Bacteria; phylum Pseudomonadota; class Alphaproteobacteria; order Caulobacterales; family Aquidulcibacteraceae; genus Vitreimonas. Next base: position 4,689 of record CADEEA010000005.1, read on the forward strand.
GCATCGGCATTTTCGAGCGCCCCAGCAGGACGCTGAGCTCGACGGTGACATTGTGGACTTGGTTGCGTTGCGACAAAGGTCTCTCCAGATTCGCTACAATCGCCGCGAAAGGATTGAGACGCCGTGAACGACACGATCGGCTGGGCGGCATCGCCGGGGCTTACCGACTACCAGGCCGCAGTCGTGGCCATGGAGACGCGCGCCGCGGCAATCGCGGAAGGCCGCGCAAACGAACTGGTTTGGCTTCTGCAACATCCCCCGCTCTACACCGCCGGGGTCTCGGCGAAGGAAGCCGACCTACTCGCCCCGGATCGGTTTCCGGTGTTCAGGACCGGGCGCGGGGGGCAATTCACCTATCACGGCCCGGGCCAGCGCGTCGCTTACGTGATGCTCGACCTGCGCAAACGCGGGCGCGACGTGACCCGCTTCGTTCGCGATCTCGAACGCTGGTTGATCGACACGCTGGCGCGTTTTGATATCGTGGGCGAGGTGCGGGAGGGCCGTGTCGGCGTCTGGGTGAGCCGGGAAGGCGGCGGTCGTGAGGACAAGATCGCCGCCATCGGTGTTCGCCTGCGCAAGTGGGTGAGTTTTCACGGCGTCGCCTTCAACGTTGCGCCCGATCTTGAGCATTTCGCCGGCATCACCCCATGCGGCGTGTCCGGGCCACAATTCGGCGTCACCAGCCTCGCCGACCTGGGGTTGGCCACGAGCATGGACGACGTCGACGCAGCGCTGCGGGCGGCCTTCGAGCCGGTGTTCGGAGCGACCGCAATCGCGTCCCTCCCCTGAACGCGCATCCAAACTCCAACGCCAGCGCATCCTCTCTGCAACTGGGCGCACCCGCCCGTTGCATGATGGAGCTGCAACATGAACCCGGAAATCTTCGTCCCGTTTGTTTTTTTTGGTTTTCTGGCTGCCGTGATCCTGGTGCCGACTATGCTCAAGGAGCGCACCAAACGCTCGGCCCATGATCTGGTCTCACAGGCCTTGGCGCGCGGGCAGAACCTCGATCCCGAACTCGTACAGCAACTGACCCAGAACATGCTCGACGAGGGCAATCGCGCTCGCAAGAGCCTCGGCAACGCGGTGATCCTGCTCTCATTGGCCGCCGCTTTCGTCGGCCTGGGATTTGTGTTCGGCTTCCAGGACGAAGACCACCGCGGCATCCTCGTCCCCGCCGTGATCCTGGGCGCTGTCGGGCTGGCGTACGCCCTACTCGCGATCATCGATTACGCATCGCGCAAACGCGCGGCCTGATCGTCCCGGAATTTGCTCCAAGGAGGCCGCCTCTGCAGCGGCCTCCTTTCGCTTCACAAGGAAGGGGCGCCTGCTTTCGCAGGCGCCCCGGCAAATGTTGCGCTAGACTTTAGCGTACGCGCCCCTCGAGTAGCGGGCGGCGACCGTCGCGGCCTTCGCGGAACGAACGTTCGTCGGCGTTGTTCCAGCCGCGCTCGTCGCGGTCATAGCGGCCGAAGCCACGATAATCGCTGTCGAAGCCACGCGTCTCCTGCCAGCGGTACCAACGCATCGGCAGGTGCGCCGCGAAGATGCGGTCGATCGGACGCCGGCTCCGGCCGTCGAACACGAACACGACGCAGCCGAAACGGTTGCAGCGGTCAGTGTAAGAATAGGTCAGGCCAGGTTGGAAGCGATACGGCCGGTCAAGCAGACGATAGAACATGCGATCATCACGGTTGACTTGAAAGACGCGGCCATCGTCGCGGATAGTGATATTGGCCCGGCCCCAGTGACGGCCATCACGGAAGCCGCGGTCGCCGCGATGTCCATCGTGGTAGCCCGCGTCACGGTAGCCGTCGCGGTCGCGACCAAAGTCTTGCGCCGAGGCCGGCGCGGCCATGCCCGCCAGGGCCAAAGCGGCGACAAGGCCGGCGAAAAGTTTGGTCTTCATAGTCTTTACTCCTCGGGGGCGCCTTACAACGCCGTAAGTTCAATCACCCTCGAATGGGAGAATTGCACGCAACGCTTGAACCCAAGCTGAGCGGGGCGTTAGGATTGCAGCCAGACGGGCGGGGAGCCCGTATTCACCAAAAACTAACCCTCTCACACCACCGTCCTGAGTTTGGACGGCTCAATCAGGAAGGGCCAGAATATGCCCGCACGCTTGGTGTCAGTGATCAACATGAAGGGCGGCGTCGGCAAATCGACGACGACGGTGTCGCTTGCGGAAACGCTGGCGCTGCACCAGCGCCGCCGCGTGCTGATTATCGATCTCGACCCCCAAACCAACGCCTCGATCATGGTGGCGGGGCCGGAGAAATGGAACACGATGCGCGAAGCCGAGCGCACGCTCGATTTCTATTTCGAGTCCTACATCGTTCAACAGAAACCGAAGCCGTTCAAGCAGCTGATCGAATCCAAGGTCAGCGATCTCAAGGGCAAACCGGAAGTGGCGCTGTGCGCGTCCGCGCCCGAGTTCCGCATCGTCGAACGCGACATGATCGAGAATTTCGTCAAGCGCGGCTTCCAGATTGACATGATCCAGAAATGGATTTGCGAGCGCTTCGCCAACGGCGTCAAAACCGTGATCAATGAGTACGATTACATTCTGATCGATTGCCCGCCAGGCATCTCATTGTTCGCGGAAGCCGCATTGATTGCGGCCGACGCCGTGCTGGCGCCAAGCATCCCTGACTATGTGTCGCGGCTCGGCCTCATCTCGTTCCGCAAACGCGCACTGAGGTTGATAAACGAACGTCGCGGGGGCCCCTCACAGCTCATGGTGCTCGCCACCAAATACGACGACGGGTTTTCGTTACATCGTTCGGAAGCGCAATTACTCAAGGACAATCTGGGCGAGGCGATGTTCGACGTCCGCATCCCCCAGCATGTCGATATCGCAAAAGCGGCCGAGTGGTCCGACACGCCGCGCACGTTCGATCAAAAATACGGCGCGATGGCGCCGATCGTGGCGAAGCTCGGGGAAGAATTCCTCGCCAAAGTGGAGCGCGCGCCGGCCTTATGAGCCTCAACAAGACGCTAGACCGCCTGTTCGACGAAATTCGCCGCGAGGCGAAGCGCAATCCGGATTTTGCCGATCGTCTGGACGCAGTGCTGCGCGTCCATGAATCTCGGCGCGACGTGGACGAGGCGACGATCGAGGCCGCGCGTGAGGATACGCCAGTTGAGGCCGATCCAAAGCCAACGAAGCCTAGCCGCAAACGCAATGCCGACGACACGTCAGCGCCGATCTCATTCAATGGCGGCAGCGCGGCAGCGCTCAACCCCGCCGGCCTCTATAAGCGCGACGGCGAGGCTGCTTTAGAAGCGGCGTTGCGCGTACAGGATCTATCAGGCCTGCGCGCGTTGGTGGCCGAACACAATCTCGACCCCGCCGGGGAGACGCCAGCGCTCACCCGCGACGAACTCGCCGCCCATATCGTCGCGCAAGCCAAGCGCCGGGCTGAGCGGGATGAGAAGATGTTTGAGTATTAGGGATTGGGGAATAGGTATTGGGGGCTGGGGATTAGGGGCAGCTTTGGTCAACGATGCCCATCCGCCCCATTCCTAATCCCAATCCCTATTCCCCAATCCCCAATCCCCATCTAACACCCCATCATGTTCGACAAAATCCTGATCGCCAATCGCGGCGAGGTCGCCGTCCGCATCATCCGCACCGCCCGGCGGATGGGGATCAAGACGGCCATCGTCTTTTCCGAGGCCGACCGCGACAGCCTCGCCGTGGAGATGGCCGACGAGGGCGTGTTCATCGGCCCCTCACCGGCGGCGCAATCCTATCTGGTGATCGACAAAATCGTGGCCGCCGCCAAGGAGACCGGCGCGCAGGCGATCCATCCGGGCTTTGGCTTTCTTTCGGAAAAGGCAGAATTCGCCGATCGCCTGCTGGCGGAGAAGATCGTTTTCATCGGCCCCAATCCCCACGCCATCCGCGCCATGGGCGACAAGATCGAGAGCAAGAAGACAGCCGCCGCGTCTGGCGTCTCCTGCGTGCCGGGCTTCATTGGGGAAATAGAGGGCGTCGAGCACGCGATCCAGATTTCCGAAGAGATTGGCTACCCGGTGATGATCAAGGCGTCAGCCGGAGGCGGGGGCAAAGGCATCCGCGTCGCGTACAACAAAAAGGAAGTGCAAGAAGGCTTTCCCGCCGTGCGCGCCGAAGCCAAGGGCGCCTTCGGCGACGACCGCATCTTCATCGAGAAATTTGTCACCGCGCCGCGCCACATTGAAATCCAAGTGATGGGCGATAAGCACGGCAACGTCGTGCACCTGTTCGAGCGCGAATGCTCGATCCAACGCCGCAACCAGAAAGTGATCGAGGAAGCGCCTTCTCCGCTGCTCGATGAAAAAACCCGCGCCGCCATGGGCGCCCAAGCCGTCGCGCTGGCGCAGGCGGTGCAGTACGACAGCGCTGGTACGGTGGAGTTCGTCGCCTCCGGCGCCGACAAGAGCTTCTATTTCCTGGAAATGAACACGCGGCTGCAGGTGGAGCATCCGGTCAGCGAAATGATCACCGGGCTCGATCTGGTCGAGCAGATGATCCGTGCAGCCGCTGGCGAGAAGCTCGCGTTCAAGCAGAAGGATCTGAAGATCAAAGGCTGGGCGATAGAGAGCCGCATTTACGCCGAGGATCCCTATCGCAACTTTCTGCCCAGCATCGGCCGTCTGCGCGCCTATCGGCCGCCGGAAGAAGGCAAATTCGGTGACATTGCGCTGCGCAACGAGACCGGCGTGCGCGAGGGCGATGAGATCTCGATGTTCTACGACCCGATGATCGCCAAACTGGTCACGCACGCTCCGACACGCATCGCCGCCATCGATGCGCAGGCCGCAGCGCTCGACAAATTCCTGATCGACGGCATCCAGGATAACATCCCGTTCCTCGGCGCGGTGATGGAGGAGAAGGATTTCCGCAAGGGCGATTTCACCACCGCCTATATAAAACAGAAATTTCCCGACGGCTTCCAAGGCGTCGCTCCGACCAAGGCGCAGGAAAAGCTTCTAATCGCCTGCGCTGCGATGGCCCGCGCCTTTACGGCCAAACGCGCCACACAAACCAGCGGGCGCATCAATCCCTCTAACGGCGCGCAGCGGGATTGGGTGGTGATCCTCGACCGGGTGCATCGCCTCACCCATGTCGATCTCGACGACATGGGCGCCAACGTCGCGATCGACGGCAAGAAACACCGGCTCGACACCATCACCCGCCCGGGCGCGCGCGTGATCGAAGGCAGCTTCGACGGGCAGGCGTTCGCGGTGAAGATCAAGGCCGAGCCGCAGGGTTACACGCTGCGCTATCGTGGGATTTGTGTGTTGGCGCTAGTCACCACGCCGCGCGGCGCGGAATTGGCCAAGAAAATTCCGGAAAAGGAAAAGGCCGACACCTCGAAGCTCATCGTCTCGCCGATGCCGGGGCTGGTGGTTTCCATCGACGTAAAGCCCGGCCAGGAAGTGAAGTCCGGCGAAGGCGTCGCCGTGGTTGAAGCCATGAAAATGCAGAACATCATCCGCGCCGAACGCGATGGCACGATCGCCAAGGTGCATGTGGCGGCGGGCGCGAGTGTGGCGGCGGATGAGGTTATGATTGAGCTGGGGTAGGGACGGCGTTGCGAGTTTCTAATTGCCAGATGCGGCGGCGACTTATCTGGCATCGGAGGAGTGGAGGATGTGGCGGGACTTAAAGGCGGCTTATAGGAGTTGGTGGTCGCTGCTGGCGATGTTGTTTTCCGCCATTTCGATTTTCAACTATGTGTCGCGTGTGCTGCACATTAGTCTCTCGCAATACTTCAGCGATGTCGTAGAAGCGTATCAGGCGCTCTTCTATCCCATTGTCGAGTTTGTAGTCTCGCCGTTCCATCTTGATATCCTCGATTGGCAGAAGGACCTGATCTTGGTTTGGTTGGCAATTGGCGGCGCCACGTCACGAACGTTTTGGAGCGAGTTCGCGACCAATGCACGAATTGCAAAAGATCCCGACAGCATTCGGCGATCAGACTATTGGGATTCTTTCCGATGGGCGCTGATTAGCATCGTGGCTTGGCCGATCTGTTGGATATGGCTATTCCTGCGTCCCTACTACTACATGCACAAACGTCGGGATGGTCGACCGTTGTTTGTCGGGCGGTGGCACGTCAATCCCACCCGAAACGGGATCATAGGTTCTTCGGCGGACGCATCTATCGATCATGAGGTAATAGCCGATATGCGGGTGGTGCTACTCATCCAAATTCTTTCAGTCGCGTTGGTCGTCATTGCACTCTCGATCGCAAATGCTGTGGCGGCGTAGGGAGAGTGCTGAGAATATTCAGCGCTGAGTGGCGCTTCCGGTGAATAGACTACCCCCGCTTCGCCTTCATCACCGCCGCATCCAGCGCAGACAAAAACCGCGAGCGATCCGCCGCTGAGAATGGCTTCGGCCCGCCGCCGCCTTCGCCGAAGGAGCGCAAATGTTCCATCAGCTCGCGCTGCGCCAGGGCCGCGCCGATTGAGGCGGTGGTGAAGGCCTTGCCGGTGGCGCCCAGGGCTGCGCCGCCCGCTTTCAGCGCGCGGCTTGCGAGGGGAATGTCGTTGGTGATGACGATGTCGCCGGGCTGAACCCGTTCAGCGATCCAGTCGTCAGCCGCGTCTGGGCCCGCATCGACTGCGACAAATTCCACATCCGGCGGCGTGCGCATGAACGCGTTCGCGACCACAAACACTTTGCAGCCGCAGCGCCGCGCGACCTTGTAGACTTCCTCCTTCACGGGGCAGGCATCGGCATCGACGAAAATGGTGGGGGCGCGCACGACCCTAAGCTGGCGCTTCGTTGTCGTGGCTAACGGGCTCGCCCATCAGCACCAATTCTTCGGCCGCCGTTGGGTGCACCGCGCACGTTTCGTCCCATTGCGCCTTGGTGAGGCCGGCTTTCACGGCGATGGCCGCGACTTGGATAAGGTCCGGCGCCTCCGGCCCAACGAGGTGAACGCCGACGACGCGGTCGGTTTCATCCTCGACCACGAGCTTCATCATCGTGCGCTGCTCATTGCCGGCAAGGATGTTTTTCATCGGCCGGAACGTAGTGCGGTAGATACTCACCCTGCCCAATCTGGCGCGAGCATCGGTCTCGGTTAGCCCAATTGCCGCGGCCGGTGGACGCCCGAACACGGCAGACGCAACATCGGCGTGATCGAAATGGGTCGGCTTGCCCGCAAACTGCGTGAGCGCGAACGCGTGGCCTTCGCGGATGGCGACCGGGGTAAGATTGATGCGGTCGGTCACGTCGCCCACTGCAAAGATCGAGGCAACATTGGTGCGGGAATATTGATCCACGATCACCGCGCCATTCTCCCGCAGCGCAACGCCTGCGCTTTCGAGACCAAGGCCGGACGTGTTCGGCACGCGCCCGATTGCAAACATGACCTGATCCACATCCATCGCCATGCCATTACTCAAAGAGACGCGGCGTCTCCCATCTGGCCCAATTGCGATGTCGGTGAACACTGCATTGGTGACAACATTGACGCCGGTGCGGGTGAGCTCGTTTTGCACATGGGTGCGAATGTCCGCGTCGAAGCCGCGCAGGATTTTCTCACCGCGATAAAGCAGGGTCGTGCTGACGCCGAGACCGGAGAAAATCGAGGCGAACTCAACCGCGATATAACCCCCGCCGGCGATGACGATGCTCTGCGGCAATTGCTTGAGATGAAACGCATCGCTCGATGTGATCGCGAGCTCTTGGCCCTTCAACTCGAGGGGCCGATAGGTGTGGCCGCCCGCCGCGATCAGAATACGTTCGGCGCTGACGACCCGATCCGATTTTTCCAGACGGATCGTTTGCGCACCCTCAACCCGCGCGCGCTCCTCGTAGACAGCCACGCCGGCGGCTTCGAGATTCTTACGGTAAAGCCCCTCGAGCCGCGTCACCTCCGCCTGCACATTGTCACGCAATGTCGGCCAGTCGAAACGCGCATTCTCAACTGTCCAGCCGAAGCCGGCGGCGTCCCTGAAGCTCTGCGCGAATTCACTGCCATAGACCAAGAGCTTCTTTGGCACGCAACCGCGGATCACGCATGTGCCGCCAATACGATGGTCCTCGGCAATGGCGACGCGCGCGCCGTGCTTGGCTGCGATACGCGCAGCGCGCACGCCGCCAGAACCGGCGCCGATGACGAAGAGATCGTAATTGTGTTGCATGGCGTGTATCCGGCGTTTTGGTTCAAGCAACGCAACCTGCCCATTGCATGGGAGGGAGATCGCCCCGCTCTAGTGCGCGACCTTCATGTAAGCCGGCAACCAGTCTTCATGCGCCTTGCGCAATGCCTCAAGCGAAACCCGTTCGCGGACGCCGTTCGCGCCCAGGAAAGAAATCTCCCGCCCGCCGGCTTCGCCGACGACCAGGAAAGCCACCTGCGCCGTGTGCGCGCGCGCTTCAAGCTTCGCTAACTGTTCCGGCGAAAGCCCGATCAGATAGCGCGCTTGATCCTCGCCATAGAGGAAAGCAGCGTCGCTCAGATCGCCTTGATAGCCCAGCGACACACCGACATCCGAGCCCAGCGCCATTTCAGCCGCCGCGCACGCAAGCCCGCCGTCGCTCAAATCATGGCAAGCGCGGACCAGGCCGTCGCCGATCAGCGCGCGCACGAAATCGCCGTTCTTCTTCTCCAGCGCCAGATCGACCGTGGGCGCCGCCCCGCCAAGCGCAAACAAGTCGCGCGCGTAAATGCTCTGCCCGAGATGGCCCGCGCCCTCCCCGATCAGCACCAAGACGTCGCCCGGCTTCAGCGCGTCAGCCGTCGCGCGGCGCTCCAAATTATCCAATATGCCAACGCCGCCAATCGCTGGCGTCGGCAGGATCGCCTTGCCGTCGGTCTCATTGTACAAGCTGACATTGCCGCTGATCACTGGAAAATCGAGCGCGCGGCAGGCGTCCGCCATGCCTTCGATCGCGTGCACGATCTGCCCCATGATCTCTGGCCGCTGCGGATTGCCGAAATTGAGATTGTCGGTGACCGCCAGCGGACGCGCGCCAACGGCGGTGAGATTGCGCCATGCTTCGGCGACCGCTTGCTTACCGCCTTCGTACGCGTCGGCCTCGACATAACGCGGGGTGACGTCGCAGGTCATGGCCAGCGCGCGCGGGCCGGGATAGAGGCGCACGATGGCCGCATCGGAACCGGAATCCGCCAGCGTGTCGCCCATGACGTGGCGATCATATTGCTCCCAAATCCAGCGTTTGGAGGCCATGTCCGGCGTCGACATGAGCTTCATCAGCGACGCGGTAAAGCCCGGATAATCGCCGACCAGCCGCGCCTGCTCGGCTTCCGTCAATGGAATGGACTTTAGCGGCGCCACATAAGGGCGCTCATATTTCGGCGCTTCGTCGGCCAGCGGTCCAAGCGGCAAATCGCAGACGACACCGTCATGCCAGCGCAAGGTGAGATTGCCGGTGTCGGTGGTTTTTCCGATCACCGCAGCATCGAGCCCCCATTTGTCGAAGATCCGCTTGGCCTCAGCCTCGCGCCCGGGCTTAAGCACCATCAGCATGCGCTCCTGGCTCTCGCTCAGCATGAATTCGTAAGGCGTCATGCCCTCTTCGCGCGCGGGGACTTGGTCGAGATCGAGTTCGATGCCGGCGCCGCCCTTCGACGCCATCTCTATCGAGGACGACGTCAGCCCCGCCGCGCCCATGTCCTGGATGCCGATAATGGCGTCTGTTTCCATCAATTCGAGGCACGCTTCGATCAGCAGTTTTTCCAAGAAAGGGTCGCCGACTTGTACAGTCGGGCGCTGGCTGTCGTCGCCTTCGACAAATTCGGCGCTGGCCATGGTGGCGCCGTGAATGCCGTCGCGCCCGGTCTTGGCGCCGACATACACAACCGGATTGTTCGCGCCCTTGGCGGCGGAGGTGAAAATCTTGTCGCGCGGCGCAATGCCGAGGCAGAACACATTGACGAGGATATTGCCGTTGTAGCGCTTGTCGAAATTGGTTTCCCCGCCCACGGTCGGAACGCCGACGCAATTGCCGTAACCTGCGATGCCGGAAACAACGCCATCGACCAGCCGCCGCGTCTTCGGATGCGCGGGATCGCCAAAGCGCAACGCGTTCATCAACGCCACGGGCCGTGCGCCCATGGTGAACACGTCGCGCAAAATGCCGCCGACGCCGGTAGCCGCGCCCTGATAGGGCTCGATGAAGGACGGATGATTATGGCTCTCCATCTTGAAGATAGCCGCGAGCCCCTCGCCGATATCGATGGCCCCGGCATTCTCGCCCGGGCCGTAGATCACGTGTGGCGCCTTAGTTGGGAATTTCGCCAGATGCACCCGCGTGGATTTGTACGAGCAGTGCTCGCTCCACATCACCGAGAAGATTCCAAGCTCGGTGACATTTGGCGTGCGCCCGAGCTTCTGGAGGATGAGGCCGTACTCATCCTTGGAGAGGCCAAATTCTTCGGCCAGCGCCAGACTGCCGGGCGCGATTGGGTCTTGGGACATGGGGGCGGGGGATAGCGTGCGTCGGCGCAGTGGGCAAACGGCCTATCACGCACCCGAATTGCCAACTTGGCCAAGTTGTGCTAACAACTTGGCCATGATCAAGGTCAACGTCCTCGAAGCCAAGAACCGGCTTTCCGAGCTTCTCCGCGCCGTACAGGCGGGCGAGGAGGTCATCATCGCCAATCGCGGCGCGCCCGTAGCGCGGCTCGTTGCCGCCGAAGCAGCGGCGACCGAGGCCGAACCGCCCATCGGCTCAGCGGTGGCGATCCTGAAATGGCTGGAAGAAAACCCGCTCCCCGAGAGTTCGCGCAGGTCGGCCGAGGAAATCGATGCCGATATCGCGGCCGAGCGCGAGGCCTGGGATTGATCTATATCGACAGCTGCATCGCCATATATTTCATCGAGCGGCATCCGAAGTTCTATGCGGCTGTTCGCGCTGCAGCCGTTGCAATGCCTGTCGCGAGCTTGGTCATTTCCCCACTCGTGCAAGCGGAGTGCTTGGTTTCCCCGCTCCGCCGAGGAAACATCGTGCTTCAGCGACGGTTCGAGAACCTATTTCGGCGCACGCGCATCCTAAGCATCTGCGACTCAATCTTCATCGACGCGGCACATTTGCGGGCGCGCCATGGATTGAAACTTCCCGACGCCCTCCACCTCGCCTGCGCGCAACACCACGGCTGCACCGAGCTTTGGACCAATGACCACCGCTTCGGCGCGGCGGGCGGCGATTTCGTGAAGGTGCTGACGCCCTAGTCCAACCTCGACAAGCGCCGCACCCGGCCTTACGCCGTCAAAAAGGAGCATTCCATGCGCGAAGTGCCGCTATCAGATCTGCCGAGCCTAGTCGGCCAGGAGGTCGGCGTATCTGACTGGCTTGAGATCACACAAGACCGGGTCAATCGTTTCGCTGACGCGACCGGAGACCACCAATGGATCCACGTCGATATTGAGCGCGCCACGCGGGAGCTCGGCGGGCCGATCGCGCATGGCTTCCTGATCGTTTCGCTGATTCCGTTCCTGGCCAAGAATATCGTCCAGTATCAGGGCGTCGGGCGCGGCATCAATTACGGCTCAAACAAGGTGCGCTTCACCAATGTCGTGCCGGTCGGCTCGCGCGTGCGCATGCGCGTGAAGATGTTGTCTGCGGAGATGCGCGGCGGCGCCTATCAAGTCGTCAACGAGTGCAAAATCGAGATCGACGGGCAGGAGCGCCCAGCGTGTGTCGCCGAGAATATCAGCCTGCTCTACCCCGCCTGACATGCTCACGTTCGTCGAGTCCATTTCGCTCGCCGGCGACCGCGCCAAGCAGAACGACGACGCGTTTGGGTCGCGTGCAGGCTACGCATGGGTCATCGACGGCGCGACCGACCTGCACGACGAGCCGGAGATGGACCAAGCGTCGGACGCAGCATGGGTGGCCACGAAACTCAATGCTCGGCTTTATGATCGGTTCCACGATCCGCGCGGTATGTTCGAGCAAGATTTGCGTCGGACGGTCGCTAACGTGGCTAAACAGGCGTATCTAGACTGGAACCACAAGCGCACAGTAGAATCCCTACGCTGGAAACTGCCAATCGCTTCCACCCTGATCGTAACGGACAACCAGGGTCATGGCCTGCAAGGCCTCGAACTGGGCGATTGCCGCGTGTTTGCGCTCGACGCCGCTGGCGACACCCTTGTCACTGGCGGCCCCGATGACGCCGCCGACCAAGAGAGCGCACTCGCGGCCAAGCAAACCGACGCGGATAAACCGCTGCTGCGCCGCACCGAGACCATCGACATGCTGCGGCGCATGCGCGCGGAGCTGAACCAGCCTGGTTCTCGTTGGACATTCTGCCTCGATTCCGCCTGCGCCGATCACGCACGCGCGTTCGCATGGGAGCTCGTTCGCCCGGCGCACATTCTCCTAATGACGGACGGTTTCTCCGCGCTCGTCGATCGCTACCACGCCTACGACGCCGCTGGCCTCGTTCGTGCGGCGCAGGAGAAAGGCCTGCACGAGCTGGGCCGCGAATTGCGCGCGATCGAGAGCGCGGATGCTGGGGCTACCCAGCATCCGCGCTTCAAGAAAAGCGATGACGCGACGGCGCTTCTGATGCGGCTGACTTGAACCATGCCTGACGCCCAAAAACCGCCAGTTGCACGCCGCGAGCCGAAGCGCATCGAGCAGCTCGGTCGCACGCGCACTGACGACTTCGCCTGGCTCAAGGACGACAATTGGCAGCAAGTGATGCGCGACCCGTCGCTGCTTCGCGCCGACATCCGCGCCTATCTCGACGAAGAGAATGCTTATCGCGAAACGATCATGGCGCCGACGGCGGCGCTGCAGGAGCGCCTCTATCAGGAAATGCGCGGCCGGGTGAAGGAAGACGATTCCACCGTCCCTACCCCCGACGGACCGTGGGAATATTATCGCCGCTTCGAAACCGGCGCCCAGCACCCTCGCTATGCTCGGCGCGCGCGCGGCGCGGAGAATCCGGAGCAGCTATTGCTCGACGTCGACGCGCAAGCCGCCGGCAAAGACTTCTACAAAGTCATCGCCGTTGCGCATTCGCCCGACCACGCACTGTTGGCGTACGCTGTCGATGAACAGGGTTCGGAAATTTACACATTGTATGTGAAAGACCTCGCCAGCGGCGAGATTCTCGCCAATCCAGTATCCAATTGCACCGGCGATTTCTGCTGGTCGCCGTGCTCGCGCTTCCTCTTCTGGACCTACCGCGACGACAATGGCCGACCCGCGAAAGTCTATCGCCGCCCCGCGCGCGGCGGTGAGGATGCGTTGGTCTATGATGAACCCGACGATGGCTTCTTCCTGGGCGTCCACGTTACTGAAAGCCGCGCCTTCATTGTTATCCACGCGGGACACCACGCTTCCTCGGAAACACTCCTGATTCCTGCAAACGAACCGACAGCCGCGCCGGTCGTGTTTCACCCGCGCGAGCCAGACCTCCTCTACACGCCGACGCATTGGGACGGGCGCTGGTGCGTGCTCACCAACGCTGACGGCGCTGTCGATTTCAAAGTGATGGCTTGCGATCTTGGCGCAACGGGGCGCGCGCACTGGCGCGAGTTCTTGTCACATCAGGCCGGCCGCTACATCGTGAGCCTGAGTGCGACTAGGGATTATCTTGTCCGCGCCGAACGCGCCGAGGCGCTGCCGCGCATTATCGTGCGCCATCGCAGCGGCGAAGAACACGCCATCGCCATGGACGAACGGGCCTACAATCTCGAACTCGCGGGCGGCTACGAATACGATACAACGGTTCAGCGCTTCGTCTACGATTCCCCGACCACGCCGCCCCAATGGTTCGACTACGACATGGGCTCGCGCACGCGGCTGCTGCGCAAGAGCCTGGAGATTCCCTCCGGCCACGATCCCGCAAACTATGTCGCGCAGCGCCTGTTTGCGACGGCGAGCGATGGCAAGCGCGTGCCGATCACTATTCTGATGAAGCGCGGCACGCCATTGGATGGAAGCGCTCCGCTCTATCTCTACGGCTACGGCTCTTATGGCATTTCCCTCGACGCCGATTTTTCCATCCGCCGCCTCAGCTTGGTCGATCGCGGTTGGATCTACGCCATCGCGCATGTGCGCGGCGGTTCGGAGATGGGGTTCGGCTGGTTCCAGGACGGGCGCCGCGCCGCCAAGAAGAACACGTTCACCGATTTCATCGCCTGCGCTGAGGAATTGATCGCGCGCGGCTACGGATGCGCCGGCCGCATCGTGTGCGAAGGACGGTCAGCGGGCGGCTTGCTCATGGGCGCTGTCGCCAATATGCGCCCCGAACTTTGGGCGGGCGTCATTGGCGGGGTGCCTTTCGTGGACGTGCTCAACACTATGAGCGATGCGTCGCTGCCGCTGACGCCGCCGGAATGGCCGGAATGGGGCAATCCGCTCGAAAACGAGGAAGCCTACGACACCATCGCCGCCTATTGCCCCTACACGAACATCGAGCACAAATCCTATCCCGCCGTACTCTCGACCGGCGGCCTCACCGATCCGCGCGTAACGTATTGGGAACCAGCGAAATGGGTCGCAAAACTTCGCACCTGCACAACCAGCACGCGGCCGGTGTTGCTGAAGATGAACATGAGCGCAGGCCACGCCGGCTCGGCCGGACGCTTCGAATTCTTGCGCGAACTGGCCCACGATTACGCGTTTGCTATCAAGGCGATTGGGGACGACGAGGCTGGTGGTCCGTTTTGAGCGGCGCCGCCTTGCCAATGCGCAAGCCTGGGGATTAAGGTCCCACGCAGAGGTGGGGACAATGCAGAAAACTCTGACGATTTCGGCGACCGCGCTCGCCCTCGCTGCAGGGTTGGGCGGCTGCTCCGCCTTGCGCTCGACGCCGGTCAGTTTCTCCGACCATGGCGTTCGGACGGGGCTGCAATACGCGCTGCCAAGGGGACTTTTCTACGTTCAACTCAGCGCCGACGACGACCAACTCACACTTAGTGTTTCCGAGCCGTTCTATTCCGGCGATCCGAACGCAAGCTACATGCTTGAAGGCGATTCCGGGGCGCTGGCCAACCAGCAATATCTGGTGCTGGTGGATCCAGAGACACGCCTGCTCTACCACGTCAATTCCCGGTCTGAAGGACAGGCGCCGGAGATCATCACCAACGTTGTGCGCGGCCTGGCCGCGGTCGGCACGGCCGATGGCAACATGGAAGGCTCCAGCGACGATGGAGACGATGAGCCGCAAGTGATTTTCCGTCGCGTGGTCGATCCCCTCGCCGGCGACGATTGCAGTTTCGGCGAAGCATGCGACTTCGCCAGCTTGAACGAAGACCTCCGCCAAGCTGCGCTCGGCTATTTCAGCTGCGCCGCGCCCGCTGCGAACAGGGTGGACGTCTGCCGCCGGCTTGCAACACGTTCTGGGGAACGGCCTTATCTTAGCTTGTCGCTCACGCCCTTGTTTCAAGTCGATAGCGGCGCTGCGCCGAACGCCAGCTTGACTACCAGCGAGTGCCGGCAGGCAATCTGTTACCGCGCGCCAGCACCCTATGCGATCAGCATGCGCGTCGAAGGCGTCACCGACCAGAGCGAAATGGTCTATCTTCCGAACGAAGCGCCGGTCATGTCGCTTGAGGCGCCAGCCGGAGTATTCGCCACCTCCCATGTTCGCATCGAGATGATGGTCGACGGCATGCCGGCCCGCTACACGGTCGACCGCGAAAATGAATTGGTAGCTATCACGCTGTTGCCGTTCACACTTGTACGCGAAGGATTCGCAGCGGTGGGCGACGTGCTCAAGTTCCGGGTCGATTATAACAATGGCAGAGTTCGCCAGCTTGACAGCGAACGAGCCCGAGAGAACGCGGAAAACCGGCGCCGCACCGAGAGCCGAGCCGCCCAAGCATCATTCGCGTCGACGGCGCTTGAAGGCGACAACCCCGCAGAACAGGATGAAGGCGGGCAAGAAACCTCCGCTTCAATGGCGGCGCCAACGGCAGACGATACCGGCGAACGGGCCGGCTCAGCAGGCTTTGCCGCTCGAAGCGCGGCGGCCCCGGCGCGCGCGCGCGCGCGGCCACTGCTTGTCTCTCTGCTTGAGCGAGGCCAGCGGGAGGCAGCGCCAGGTGCAGGCGGCGGCGACGAGCACGACATGGACGGCGGCAATGGCCAGTAAGCCAAGCATCCAAAGGCTCGTTCACGGTGTCGATAACCGCGTCCCGATCGAGCACGTTGAGGCCGCGCCATGGCGCGCCTTCTGCTGCCTGGAAGTCAATTTCGGCGACCAGCCCGCGACTGCCGGCTACGGCACTGGCCTGTTGATTGCGCCAAACATCATTCTCACCGCGGCGCACAATCTTTATTCGCTGCGCCAGGGCGTCTGGGCGAAGAAGATACTTGCCATGGTCGGCATGAAGAACGGCGCCCACGCCGCACGGGCCGGGGTCAAACGCGTGGAGGTCGCGCCTGGCTATCGCAACAGCCTGCCGCGAGACTCCTTCCAGCATGATTACGGGATCGCGGTGGTGGATTCCGACGCTTTGCATGCATGGGCGGGAGAATTTGTAAGGGTTACCGATCAGGCGCCGATGGACAATGCGGAGCTCGCTGGCGCCAATGTCAGCGTCGCAGGCTACCCCGACGAGGACCGCCCCCAGATCACGCTGAAATCAGCGTTCGGCGCGATCATTCCAAGCAAGCTGACCAAGACGAACATCCACTACGAAATGGACACGATGCCCGGACAGAGCGGTTGCCCGGTGTTCAAATGGTCGGCGCAGTCCAAGAGCTTCCGTCTCGCAGGCGTTCATGTCGCCGGGTACGAGCGCAGCAATGCCGCGCGCCGCTACGACGGGGAAATGCGCCAGCAGGTCAAGGCCTGGGTCGCAGGGCACGGCAAGGCGGGCTAAGCCCTGATCCCGAACCACCGCGCGCGGTGGATATCCTCGAGATTGTCCTCATAACCAGTCAAATCCGGGTGCACCAAATTGGTGGAATTGATGTACACGCTCATGCACACGGGCGCATCGTCAAGCATCATCTGCTCGGCGCGCGACATGATCTCGCCGCGCCTGGCGGCGTCAGCCTCGTAATCGGATTCGCGCATCAGCCGGTCGTATTCGGGATTTGAGTAGCCGGAGTAGTTCTGCGCACCGGTCCGCGTTTCGTGCAGGAACAGGAAGTTTTTGGCGTCGTTGAAATCGCCCACCCAGGCGCCGTCGCCCACGTCGAAATTGTTCGCTCGTAAGTTGGCGTATTGCACCTGCGCCTCGAGGCCGCGCAGTTCAACGCTCACCCATGGCGCGATCGCCATCCAGTGGTTCTGCACGGCCACCGCCACGCGGGGGTTGTCACTCGAACTTCGATGGGAAAATTCAAACCGCAGCGGGTTGTTGGGCCCGTAGCCCGCGGCACGCAACAGCCGCTCGGCCTCGCGCCGTCGCTCGGCGATCGGCGTATTCGCCCACCTGTATCGCGCGGTTCCGGGATAGTTGAAGATCCCCGGCGGAAGGAACGAATAGGCCGGCAGTTCTCCCGTGCGGTAAATCTGCGTCGCGACGAACTCGCGTTCATAGGCCATGGACAGCGCCTGGCGCACACGCACGTCGTTGAAGGGCGCCCGCCTCGTGTTGAAGGAAAAATAATTGCATGAGAGATAGGGCGAAACACGTGGGAAACCCGGAAGGTCACGCCGCAACGTCTCCACTTGATTGGACGGGAAACGCCTGGACCAGCCCGCTTCCCCCGCCTGCACCCGGCGTGCTGTCGCCTGCACATCGTTGGAGGGGTAGTAATACAGATGCTCCAACACGACGTTGTCGGCGTCGTAGAAGGCCGGGTTCCGTTCGATATGGACGATATAGTTCGACCACCATTTTCGTAGAATGTAGGGGCCGTTGACCGCGATGTTTTCCGGCTTGATCCACGCGTCGCCATACTGAGCCACGCGATGTTTAGGGACCGGAAACGTCGTATAGTGCTTCAATAATTGCGGCAGATATGGCGCTGCGTACTCCAGGCGGATCTCCAAGGTCCGATCGTCTATGGCGCTGACGCCGATTTCCTCCGGCCGCTTTTGCCCGGTGAACACCGGCTCGGCGTTCTTGATCGGGTACAGAAGCGGCGCGTATTGCGAACCGTTTTCCGGATTGAGAATGCGTCGAAACGCGAACTCGAAATCGTGCGCATCGCACGCCTCCCCGTCAGACCAGTTCGCGCGACGCAGCGCGAACGTCCACGTGAGACCGTCGGCGCTTGTTTCCCAGCTTTCGGCCATGCCCGGTACAGGCTCGGCTTTTGCGTTCTCAGTTGTGAGCCCGACGAACATGTTGCCGACGATGTCGTTTTCCCATGTGCCCTGAACCTTGTGCGGGTCGAGCGAAAGCGGCTCCCCTTGATTGCAGATGTCGAGCGAGCGGCGCGCCTTGTCAAAGCCGATGACGCGGGAGTTCGCACAGCCGCCAAGAATAGATGACGCTCCGAACGCACCTGCCCCGAGCAATACATTTCTCCGGTTGCCGCCAAGGTTCATCGATCAGCGCTCCTTCGGGTCGAGCGCGTCGCTCAGCCCGTCGCCCAGAAAATTGAGCGCGAGAAGCGTAACCAGCATGGTCGCCGCAGGCGCCATCAACATCCAAGGTGAGGTGACCATCTGATCGGTTCCCTCCTTTATCAACCGCCCCAGCGACGTCAGTGGCTCCTGCACGCCCAGGCCGATAAACGACAGGAAACTCTCGGTCAGGATGATCACCGGGATGTTCAGGGTCGCAAACACAACCACCGGTCCAAGCACGTTTGGGACAATATGGCGGAAAACAATTTGCAACGGGGTGGCGCCGGCAGCGCGGGCGGCTTCCACGAATTCGCGCCTGCGCAGAGAAATCGCCTGGCCGCGCACGATGCGCGACATGGTTAGCCATTCCACTGCGCCGATTGCCATGAAGATCAGCAGCAGATTGGCCCACGCGTCATCCAACTGCACCACCGTCATCAGCACGATGACGAAAAACACGAAGGGTATCGCGTAAAGCACATCGACGAACCGCATCATCGCTTCGTCTACGAAGCCCCCCAGAAACCCCGCGGTCGCGCCCCACGCCACCCCGATGGTGAGCGCCACCAAAGTGGCCGCCGCCCCCACCATCAGCGAAATGCCAAGTCCAAACAGAATGCGCGCCACCATGTCGCGTCCTACGGTGTCGGTTCCGAGCAGATGCATATCCGCCAACGTCGGTGCGATCGCCACCTGATCGGGAAAAATTTCGTTGTATTTGTGCACCCACAGAAACGGACCGAACGCCGCAAGCAGAACCAGCACCGCCAGCACGTAAAGGCTAACGACCGCTGCGGGGTTGCGCATCAAGCGCCGACGCGCGTCCTCCCAGAGCGAGCGGCCCTTGACTACCTGCGGCGCCAGCGGGGTTTCGTCGAGCAGGATGTCGGTCATGGCGTCCGCGTCCTTGGGTCGAGCACGCGATAAGCGAGGTCAGCAAGCAGGTTGAAAACGATGATCAGCACCGAATAGAGCAATACCACGCCCATCACCATGGTGTAGTCGCGTTGGCCCGCGGCGAGCACGAATTGCTTGCCGATGCCCGGGAGTTGAAACACTGTCTCCACAACGAACGATCCCGCCATCGCACCGGCAAGCGCTGGACCCGCATATGAGATCACCGGCAACATCGCCACCGGCAGTGCGTGGCGCCAAATTACCTGCGCTTCCGGCAATCCCTTCGCGCGCGCCGTGCGCACCGCGTTGGAGCGCAGGGCTTCGATCATGCTGGCGCGCATCAACCGCGAGATGATTGCGATCAGCGGTAAGGACAGGGTGAGTATGGGCAACACCAGATAACTCGCGCGAAACTCGTCGCGGTAGAGTCCGCTGGTGGGCAAGAGGCTCCACTGGATCCCGAACAAGAGCTGCATCAGCGGCCCGATCACCAAGGGCGGAAGGCACACGCCCACGATGGCAAGCGCCATTACCGCATAATCCTGCGCCAGATTCTGTCGCACTGCCGCCAGCACCCCGAGCGCGCCTCCCAGGAGCAGCGCCAAGCTCATGGCGCCCAGCCCCAACAAGGCGCTGGTCGGTGCGCCCTCAGCCAGGATATCGGCGACGGTCTTGTCCTTGTAGACCATCGAGGGACCCAGATCGCCTCGCAACAGCCCGCCGACATAACGTTGCAATTGCTCGCCGACCGGAAGATCGAGCCCGTACTGGCGCTCCAGCCGCCGCTCGATCTCGGGGGGCATCTGGCGTTCTTTGGTGAACGGCCCGCCCGGGGCTGCGTGCATCAGGAAAAACGCGCCGGCGATGATGCAAAGCAGCGTGGGAACCGCCACGAGGAGACGACGAACCGCCTGAGTAAGCATTTCCCCGCAATCCTGAAGCGCGGATCGGGACGAACCGCAGCGCGCGAACCTTGCTTCCCCGGAAAGCTGTGTCAACTTTGCGGTCCATGGCTGACTTTAGGACCGTCACCCCTCAATTTGCCGTCGCGCCCCAACTCGCCCCGGCGGATATGGCCGAAGCGGCGGCAGCCGGATTTCGGCTTGTGATCTGCAACCGCCCCGACGGCGAGGCGTTTGACCAGCCTTCCGACAGCGAAATGAGATCTGCAGCCGAAGCCGTGGGGCTCCAGTTCCAAGCCCTGCCATTCCAGGGCCGCCCCCCGCCCGAAACCGTCGCGGCGACCACGCAACTGCTGAAGACGGCTGAGGGCCCTGTCCTCGCCTATTGCCGAACCGGGACGCGCTCAATAATGGCCTGGGCGATGGCGCAGGCCCAGTCAGGCGCTCGACCGTCCGAGGAGCTGCTCGCGCTGGCGGCAAACGTAGGGTACGATCTGGCGGGGGTGCGGGGAGTATTGGAAACAGTCGCTGCGAACGAGGCGGGTGTTAACCCAATTGGGTCAGGGCAATCTTGATCAGGATAATGAGGGACATGGCGAGCAGCATCGTGCGCACACGATCGAGTAGAAATAGGGCTGTGTCAGCCGCCGCGCGCATATGCCTTCCTCCGTTGCATTGGCACAGCTGCAAACTCCGCGCCGCGAGGCGCGCGCCATGAGCGACACTTCCGAACCTGTGTTTCAGACGTCCGGCCCGGTCTGGCTGCGCGACTTTGAGTGGGGGCTGACCGGCCTCACGGTGCGAAAGACAGGCGCGCGCGTCCCCTACTCGCCCTCGATCATCAAGCAAGTCAGCGCCTGGTTTCGCTTCTTTTTCGCCGCTCAGAGCATCGAGCCGCGCACCCCCAGCTTTACGATCGCTTTCACCCCCGAGCGGGCAAGACCCTGGTACTTGATCTGGGCGGTTGCGCGCGCCGCGGGCGCCAAGCTCGCAAAGGACCCCGCCCACGCTGATGTGGTGATGCAATTCGAGGACGCCACCTACAGCCCCAATCCACCGCCGCCACAGCTTAAGCCGGGCGTCCGATTGATCAATTTCGCCTGCACGGACGTCTCCAAATCCAAAGTGGCGCGCGCCTGCGCGACTGCCTTCGGCAATCCGCTCGCGATCGATCCGCTGACCCATGTCGGACCAGCGGTGGAGAAGTCCGAGATTAACGCCGCCCATGACGGGCGCATCGTGCAATGCCCGACAAAACCCGTCGCCGGCCGGGTTTATCAGCGGGTGGTCGACAATCGCGGCCTAGATCCCGAACTGGTCGAAGATTTGCGCACCTGCACTGTCGGCGGCAAGGCCGCCTGCGTTTTTATCAAGCGCCGCCCTGTAACCAAGCGCTTCGTCAATACGAATGCTGAAGTGCTGCTGCGAGCGCCGGAGGAGGTCTTTTCGCCGGAGGAATTGGGCAAGATCACGGCTTTTACCCAGGCGATCGGTTTGGACTGGGGCGGTGTGGACGTGCTGCGCGACAAGAGCGATGGCAAACTCTACATCGTCGACGCCAACAAAACCGATATGGGCCCGCCGATCACACTCAATCTCCCCGACAAATTGAAGGCCATCCGCATGCTTGCCGGAGCGTTCCGCGCGTTCGCGCTTGGGACAGAGGACTGAGGCGGAGTTGGCGCGTTATGGCGTACAAAATCGCGTTCGTGCGCGAGATGGACTTCGCCTACGGCGAAGCACAGCAGGTCAGCCCGCTGATCCGGCGTGTCATCGCCAATAATCCCGGACCGTTCACATTCACCGGCACCGGCGTGTACATAATTGGGCGCGGCGAGGTCGCACTCATCGACCCGGGGCCCGACACGCCCGAACATCTGGATGCGCTGATGCGCGCGCTCGAGGGCGAACGCCTCACCCACATCTTCGTCACCCATTCCCATATGGACCACAGCCCTGCCGCGCGCCCGCTCGCGGAGCGCACCGGCGCCAAGATCTACGCCAGTTCAATACCGCTGATTGAAAGCCCCTGCGACAGCGTCCGCCTGGAAGCGGGCGACGACGGCCAGTTTGAGCCTGATGCGGCGGTTAGCGACGGCGACCGCTTCGAGGGGCCAGGGTGGAGCATTCAGGTCGTGGCGACGCCCGGCCACACATCACACCACATGGCCTATGCGCTGATCGAGGAGAACGCGCTCTTTTCCGGCGATCACATCATGGGCTGGTCCACCACAGTGATTGGCCCACCCGATGGAGACATGAGCGCCTATCTCGACAGCCTCGT
The DNA here is from genome assembly GCA_902826245.1 of uncultured Alphaproteobacteria bacterium. GTDB lineage: Bacteria > Pseudomonadota > Alphaproteobacteria > Caulobacterales > Aquidulcibacteraceae > Vitreimonas. Next base: position 27,233 of record CADEEA010000005.1, read on the forward strand.
CAAAGTACGCGATCGCGACTACGATGTGCTTTGGCCGACGCATGGCCCGCCGATTCGCGAGCCGCACGCCTTCGTCCAATCCTACCTCGATCACCGCCTCGACCGCGAGGCGCAAGTGCTGCGGCAGCTCGAAAACGGCAAGCGACTGATCAAGGACATGGTCACCGAAATGTACGCCGATGTGGACAAACGGCTGCACCCGGCCGCCTGCCATTCTGTGCTCGCCCACATGATACGCCTTGTCCGGCTTGGCCGCGCCGCCTGCGAAAGCCCTGCGTGCGTCGACAGCGAATTTTGGCTGAAAACCTAAGGCCAATCGGTTAGATTCGGCGGGCTTGGAGGGCCTCGTGCCGACGCCGGAAGACATCGTCCCACTGAACGCGCCCGCGCTGCTCGCGCCGCCGCTGTCGCCCGGCGACCCCGCCCCGTGGTTTTACCTGCGTTCCGACATCAACGGAAAGTTCTCCTTCCCGGCTCTAGGCGGCCGCACAATCCTTATAACGTTTCTGGAATCGCTCTCGAACCCCGACGACGCCGCGGTCCGCGACGGCCTCCTCGAATGCGTCCCCCGCCTCGCTCCCTACGTGAACGCCCTGCTTATCCTCACCGCCGATCCCGCCGACTGCGAGGTCCGTATGCCCGATGGCGTCACCAGCGCCCGCTACCTGTTTGACGCTGAGCGCCAAGCAGCCGCGCTCTACGGCGCCATCGTCGGCGGCAAGGTCCGCGCCGTTTCCTTCGTCGTTGACGCACGCCTTCGCATCAAAGCAATCATGCCCGTGCGCAATCCCCAAACCCACGCCAACGATGCGTTCGAGGTGTTCGCGCGCCACCACGCGCCCACGCCCGCACAGCGCGCGATTGTCCATGCGCCGACCTTGACCGTGCCGGATGTGTTGGAGCCAGACCTCTGCCGGCGCCTGATTGAAGGCCATCAAATCAGCGGCGGCGTCGAAAGCGGCTTCATGGTCGAGCGAGAAGGCGTGACCGTGAGAAAGCACGATCGCGACCACAAGATTCGCCGCGACTGGTTCATGGACGACCAGAATTTGATCGCCGTGTGCCGCGAACGCATCCGCCGGCGCATCGCACCGGAAATCAAACGCGCGTTTCAATTCGAGGTCACGCGCATCGAGCGTTATCTCGTCGCCTGCTACGATTCCGCCGAGAAGGGCCACTTCGCCGCCCACCGCGACAATACCACCAAGGGCACGGCGCACAGGCGTTTTGCGGTCTCACTCAATCTCAACGACGATTACGAAGGCGGCGACCTCGTGTTTCCCGAATTCGGCCAGCATCGCTTCCGCCCGCCGCCGGGCGGCGCATGCGTTTTCTCCTGCTCGCTGATGCACCGCGCCACCGCAGTTACCAACGGCAGGCGCTACGTGTTCGTCCCGTTCTTGTACGACGAGGCTGGCGAAGGCGTGCGCAAGGCCAATCTGGAATACCTCTCGCTGGAGGAATAGGCTCGCGCGATGTTGCGCTTCGACAGGGTCAGCGTGACGCCATCCTGCGTCAGCCTGAGCATGTCGAAGGCCACACCAGGCGCCTCAGGGGGGCGGGGCCGGCGGCGCATCGCCTTCGCTGCCCTCGCGCGGCGGCGCAGGAGCTGGCCCCGATTGCGCCTCGGCGTCTTCGAGGCGGGCGCGAAGCGTGGCGAGAAACGCGCGCATCCGCTTGGCATTGGCGCCGAGATCGGAGCGCCCAACCCGGCTGACCGAACGCATGTCGATGCGCGCGCCTAAACCGTCTGGGCGAATGCGAATGGCAATATCGTCCTTGAAGCCGAACCAAAACGTCTCCGCCACAGCTTCGATCACGCCGTTGGCGGCGTCGACCCGGCCCATGCGCCAGTTCTGGCTGTGCGCGAGTTCGGAGGCGATTTCGAAGGCGCGACCGCTCGCAAGACCAGTCGAGACATGAGTGATGTCGCCATACTGGCGGCGTTGCCATTCGACAAAGGGCGTGCCCTCTGAATCGCGTTTTGAGTGCAGGTCGAGATCGTTACCCGCCGGCACTGCAGCGCGTGCGCGCGTGACTTCGGCGCTGAAGACGGGAGGCTTTTCAAGGTCGGTGCTGATGTCGTGGATCGGAGCGATGCTCTGGGCTTGACGCCCGACATAGATGCCGTAGCCGGCGCCAAGCAATGGGATCAGCAATGCGATGCAAGCGCTGAGCACCCCGCGCCGGGGCGGCGTGAAGAAGGCTAGCGCCAACGCAATCGCCGCTAGCGCCGCGACGCCGCCAATGACGCGCGGCCCCCACTCCATCGTCAAGCCACCAAGTCCCATGCGCCAATCGAACAGCCCGAATTTCACGCCAAGCGCGGCGAATGCGAAATAGGCTGGCGTCAGCAACGCCAACACCAGCGCGAGGCGGACGGCGTTGTCGCGAAATTTGTCCATGTCTTACCCCCTTGGGCCTTGCCCGACTGAGCGCCTCGGCGCGCTCAGGCGTGCTTCTGCACGAGGTCCCATTTATTGCCGTAGATATCCTCGAACACGGCCACCTTGCCATAGGCCTCTGCACGCGGGGCTTCGAGGAATTTCACCCCGCGGGCCAAAAAAACGCCGTGATCGCGGTCGAAATCGTCGGTGTCGAGGAAGAACGCCACCCGCCCCCCGGTCTGGTCCCCCGCTCGGGCGACTTGGGCTTCGTTGGCCCCCTTCGCCAACAGGACTTCCGCCGATCCAGCGCCCGGCGACACGACAACCCAGCGCTTACCCGCGCCCATCTCCGTGTTCTCCACAAGCTGGAAGCCAAGCGCGCCCGTGTAGTAGGCTATCGCCTCGTCATAATCGCGCACGACGAGAGTAATTTTGGCGAGCCGCATCACTCCGCTGCTTGCGTGCTTGGCAAGCGATAATCTTTGAACATCTCGCGCAACGCCAGCTTGTTGATTTTTCCGGTCGCGCCGAGTGGGATTTTTTCGGTCTGCACCACATCGTCTGGCGTCCACCATTTGGCGATCTTTCCCTCCAGGAACGCGAGCACTTGTTCCTTGCTTGGATTGGCGCCGGGCTTTGGTTCGATGATCAGCAAGGGCCGTTCGTCCCATTTCGGGTGCGCGACGCCGATCACCGCGGCGCACGCCACACCCTCGCAACCGACAGCGATGTTCTCGATGTCGATAGAGGAAATCCATTCTCCGCCCGACTTGATCACGTCCTTGGCGCGATCGGTGATTTGCATCACGCCCAGTTCGTCGAGCGTGGCGACATCGCCGGTATCGAAGAAGCCGTCCGCCTCCAAGCATTCGCCCTTCTCGTTGCGCGCGCCGGCGTTCTTGAAGTAAGCGCGCGACACCGCGGGACCTTTCACCATTAAGCGCCCGAACGCCTTGCCGTCGTGGGGCTTCTCGACGCCGGCATCGTCGACGATCTTCATGTCGACGGTGAACAACGCCCGCCCCTGCTTGAGCTTGGTCTTGATCAAAGCTTCCGGCCCTTGCGCGTAATGCTCGGCCAGCGGCTTGCCGATGGTGCCTATTGGGCTCATCTCGGTCATGCCCCAGGCGTGGATCACCTCGACGCCGTAATCCTGTTCGAACGCGCGCAACACCGCTTCCGGCACCGCCGAGCCGCCAATGGCGACGCGCTTCAAGGTGGTGAGCTTTGAATTGGTCTCACGCAGATAATTCAAGAGCATCAGCCACACGGTGGGCACAGCGGCAGTGAAGGTGACCTTCTCGGTCTCGAGCAATTCGAAGATGCTGGCGCCGTCGAGCTTCGCACCCGGCATGACCAATTTCGCTCCGCACATCGGCGCCACGAACGCGATCGCCCAGGCGTTGGCGTGGAACATCGGCACGACCGGCAGCACGGTGTCGGCGGCGCCCGCGCCGAAACAATCAGTCTGGTTGGCGGCGAGCGCGTGCAACATGTTGGAACGGTGCGAATAGAGCACGCCCTTAGGGTCGCCCGTGGTGCCCGAAGTGTAGCAGAGCCCGCAGGCGGTGTTTTCCTCGAAGCCGCCCCAGCGCGCCTCCTGGGAATGACCGTGGATGAAATCCTCGTAGGCGATGGCGCCGGTCAAGCTTGTTTGCGGCATGTGCTCGCGGTCGGTGAGGAACACGTAGGCCTTCACACTGGGGAGCTGGGGCGCGATCTTCTCAATAGTGGCCGCGAACGTCGTGTCGAGGAACAAAATCTTGTCCTCGGCGTGGTTGATGATCCAGGCGATCTGCTCGGGAAACAGGCGCGGGTTCACCGTGTGCAGCACAGCGCCCATGCCCATGGCGCCGTACCAGGTCTCCATGTGCCGCTCGGTATTCCAGGCAAGCGTAGCGACGCGGTCGCCGAGGCCAATGCCGCGCTCCTGCAGCGCATTGGTGACCTGCTTGGCGCGCCGCCAGATGTTTCCATACGTCGTGCGCGAGATCGGGCCTTCGATGCTGCGCGTGACCACTTCCCGCTTGGGAAACCAGGAATGGGCGTGGTCCAGAATTTTATCGACCGTCAGCGGCCAATCCTGCATGAGCCCGAGCATCGCCTGCGCCTCCTCGCCTTCTTTTGTGAACTCGATCTTATCTCGCGCACTCGGACAAGCGCAATTGGCATCAAACTTCAGCACCTGAAGATTGCCCCGCTCATCAGGGCTTGCGGATTCCGATTGACGGTGATTATTTTCGCTCTAAAATATCTTGTCAGACTGGCCGCGACGGCAGAGGCAAGACGCCCGATGGGATTGGTTTTTGCGCTCGCCGCGGCTTGAGCCCGTATGGACATGCAGCCCTGCCGCCGGACTCAACAGAAGAAGGTCGAGGAAACGCGTTGAGCAACAAGGCGATCCTTGGCCCACGGCGGAGACTAAATGGCGTGAGCGACAATCACGAAACATTGCGGACCTGGCTCGCATTGCTCCGCGTTTCGCGCGGACTTGAGAAGGCCGTCGACGCCGCGTTTCGGCGTCGTTTCGGTCACTCTATCTCGCGCTTTGACGTCCTTTCGGCGCTTGATCGCGCCCAGCCCCGCGGCCTTCGCGCCGGCGCCCTCACGGCGAAATTGATGGTCTCCGACGGCGCCACCACGCAGGTCACCGCGCCCCTTGTTCGAGAAGGCCTCGTCACGCGTCGTGTTGACCCGAGCGACGGGCGCGTGGCTATTTTTGCGCTCACCAAGAGAGGTAAGCGGATTTTCACAGACATGGCGCGAGAACATCGCCAATGGATTGACGAGGCATTTGCGACCCTGAGCGCTGCGCAGCTAACGGCGCTGCGCGGCCTTCTTGGCGAGATCGTCCCCGATAAAATAGTCAAATCAGAGAGAGCGCCCCATGAACCCTGACACCTTCTCGCCTACGCACTTTCTCTGGAGTTTCGCCGACGGGGTCGCGCGCATCTCGCTTAATCGCCCGGAGCGGAAGAACCCGCTGACGTTCGAGTCCTATGCGGAATTGCGCGACACTTTTCGCGCGCTCGTTTACATCAGAGCGGTCAAGGCGGTAGTGTTCGCCAGCCAGGGCGGCAATTTCTGCTCCGGCGGCGACGTCCACGAAATCATCGCCCCGCTCACAAAGATGGGCATGCCGGAATTGCTGAATTTCACCCGCATGACCGGCGACCTGGTCAAAGCCATGCGCCACTGCCCGCAACCGATCATCGCCGCTGTGGACGGCGTCAGCGCCGGCGCTGGCGCGATCATCGCCATGGCCTCCGACATTCGCTACGCCACGCCAGAGGCGAAGACGGCGTTTCTGTTCAACCGGGTGGGCTTGGCCGGCTGCGACATGGGCGCATGCGCCATGCTCCCGCGCATCATTGGTCAGGGCCGAGCGGCCGAATTGTTGTACTTCGGGCGCGCCATGAGCGCCGACGAGGGGTTAGCCTGGGGCTATTTCAACGCGCTTTCGCCAGCAGACAAGCTCGACGAACTGACGATGGAGTCCGCGCGTAAACTCGCCGCTGGTCCGAGCTTCGCCAATGGCATGACCAAGAACCAACTCAACATGGAATGGGACATGAGCCTCGATACAGCCCTCGAAGCCGAGGCGCAGGCGCAAGCCATCTGCATGCAAACCAAGGATTTCGAGCGCGCCTATCTCGCCTTCGTTGCGAAACAGAAGCCCGTGTTTGAGGGCGATTGAAATGGATCGCTCGTATTTGAACTGGCCGTTCCTGGCGCCGCATCACAAGCAATTGGCGCTCGACATCGACCATTGGGCGCGCCAGTCGCTCCCGCCTCTGCTGGCGGGCGGGCATGACGACGTCGACGCCACGTGCCAAGCGCTCGTGCGCGCATTGGGAGAGGCGGGTTGGCTGCGCTATTGCGTGCCAGCCGCCTATGGCGGCGCCACGGATGCGCTTGAGGTGCGCACGCTCGCCATCATTCGCGAGACCCTGGCGTTTCATTCCGGCCTCGCCGACTTTGCTTTCGCCATGCAGGGATTGGGTTCCGGCGCGATCTCGCTTTTTGGCTCAGAGGCGCTCAAGCAGAAATATCTTCCCGCAGTGGCCACCGGAGAGAAGATCGCCGCCTTCGCGCTTTCGGAGCCAGACGCAGGCTCCGACGCCGCCGCGATCACGAGCGCGTTGACGCCCACCGCGACCGGCTATTCCCTGAGCGGGGAAAAAACCTGGATCTCAAACGGCGGCATCGCCGATTTCTACTGCGTGTTCGCTCGAACCGGTGAAGGCGCAAGAGGTGTTTCCGCTATTGTGCTCGATGCGAAGACAGAAGGCTTTTCCATCCCCGAGCGCATCGACATTATCGCCCCGCATCCGCTCGCACGGATCGCCTTCAACAAATGCCGCATCGATTCCGGCCAACGCATTGGCGCGGAGGGCGAGGGGTTCAAGATCGCATTGACCACCCTCGATATCTTCCGCACCACGGTCGGCGCCGCGGCGCTCGGTTTCGCACGCCGCGCGCTCGACGAGGCCACCGGCCATGCGCTCTCACGGCGCATGTTCGGCGCCACGCTCTCGGATCTGCCGATCGCGCAGGCCCAATTGGCCGAAATGGCGCTCGATGTCGACGCAGCCGCCCTCCTGATCTACCGCTCCGCGTGGGTGAAGGACGTTCAGCGCACCCGCGTGACGCGCGAGGCGGCTATGGCCAAGCTCTTCGCCACCGACCACGGGCAAGTAATCATCGACAAGGCGGTGCAATTGCTTGGCGGCCTGGGCGTCAAGACCGGATCCAAAGTTGAAGAACTCTACCGGGAGATCCGTGCGTTGCGCATCTATGAAGGCGCCTCGGAGGTCCAGAAGATCGTGATCGCCCGCCAACACCTTGAGAACTTCCGCAGCGAGGCCAAGCCATGAGCCGTCAAATCCTGCAACCGCCCGGCTGGGTGCGCCCCAAGGGCTATGCCAACGGGATCGCCGCGTCCGGGCGCATGGTGTTCACCGCCGGCGTGATCGGCTGGAACGCGGAAGAGAAATTCGAACATCTCGATTTCTCGGGCCAATTTCGGCAAGCGTTGTTGAACACACGCGCCATTCTCGCCGAAGGCGGCGCCAAACCGGCCGATATCGTCCGCATGACCTGCTACATCACCGACAAAAGCGAATATCTCGCAGCCCTCGCGCAAGTGGGCGAGGCTTGGCGCGACGTCTTCGGCAAAGTGTTCCCCTGCATGGCCGTGGTCGAAGTATCGGCGCTGATCGAGGACGCCGCCAAGATCGAGATTGAAACGACGGCAATCATTCCAGAGCCGACGTCATGAAGATCAGCGTGATCGGCGGCGGGCCGGGCGGGCTCTATTTCGCGCTGCTTACCAAAAAGCGCATGCCAGAGGCCCAGATCGAAGTCTACGAGCAAAATCGCGCTGACGACACCTTCGGTTTCGGCGTCGTGTTCTCCGACGATACGCTGGATGAGTTTCTGACCGCCGATCCGGAATCCTACGAACAAGTGCGCGCGAGCTTTGCGTATTGGAGCGACATCGTCATTGAGCATCGCGGCGAGCGCACGATCGTCGGCGGCAACGGGTTTGCGGGATGTTCGCGCGTGACGCTGCTCAATCTGCTGCAGGACCGATGCCGCGCAGTCGGTGTTGGGCTCCACTTCGAAGCGAGCATCGATGCAGACACGCTAGAAGAACGCTTTTCCGACAGCGACCTCATCCTGGGTGCTCAGGGCGTCAACAGCCCGATCCGGACAAGGTACGCGGAGGCCCTCGGCGTCCGCATCGTCGAGCAACGCAACAAATTCTGCTGGCTGGGCTCGACCCGACCACTCGACGCCTTCACGTTCTTCTTCGCCCGCACCGACAAAGGGCATTTTTGCGCCCACACCTACCAATACGAGAAAGGCCGCTCGACCTGGGTCATCGAGACGACGCCGGAGACTTGGGAGGCGTGCGGTTTCGAGCAAATGAGCGAGCAAGAAAGCGCGCGATATTTGGAGACCGTGTTCGCAAAGGAATTGCAAGGCCACGCCTTCGAGACCAATCGCTCGATCTGGCGAAATTTCCCCACCATCTCATGCGCCAGCTGGCGCCATGGCAAGGTCGCCATACTCGGCGACGCCAAGGCCACCGCGCATTGGTCGATCGGATCGGGCACGAAGCTCGCCATGGAGTGCGCGATTGCGCTGTCGGATGCTGTGGTGAAGCATGGGCGCGATGTGGATGCCGCGCTTGCGGAATATGAGAATGAGCGCCGCACGCCCGTCGAGATTACCCAACACAACGCACAGGTGTCGCTGCGTTGGTTCGAGGATATGGCGCGCCATTGGGATAAGCCGCGCTATGAGTTCGCCTTCTCGCTGATGTCGCGCGCCAAGGCGCTGACCTGGGACAATGTTGGACTTCGCGACAGAACGTTTCTGACCAAGGTCGAGGACGAATTTTACGCCAGGTATGAGCAAAAGACCCAGCGCTCGTCTGCGAAGGACCGCCCGACGCCGATGTTCACCCCTTTCGAGCTGCGCGGGTTGACACTGCCAAACCGCGTGGTCATGGCGCCTATGGCGCAATATTGCGCCAAAGACGGCGACATCAACGACTGGCATTTCAGCCATTACAGCGCACGCGCGATCGGCGGGGCCGGACTCATTTTCACCGAGATGACCTGTCCCACGCCAGATGCGCGCATCACTGCTGGATGCACGGGCCTATGGAGCGACAAGCAGGAGCAAGACTGGGCCAGGCTCGTGCGCTTCATTCACGAGACGACGCCAGCGAAAGTCGCGCTGCAATTGGGGCACGCGGGACGCAAGGGCTCGACCAACGTCCCCGCTCTTGGCGAAGATTTGCCGATGCCCAGCGGCAACTGGCCGCTCTATTCGGCCTCCGCGTTGCCCTATCTGGAAGGCAAGTCAGCCACGCCGATAGAACTCGACCGCGCCAAGATGAATGAGATTCGCGACGACTTTGTCGCCGCCGCCCGCCGCGGCGCACGCGCAGGCTTCGACTTGCTCGAGCTGCATTGCGCACATGGATATCTGCTCGCGAGCTTCCTCTCGCCGCTCACCAACCAGAGACGCGACGCCTATGGTGGGACACCGGAAAACCGCGCGCGCTATCCGCTTGAGGTGTTCCAGGCGATGCGCGCGGTTTGGCCCGAGGATAGGCCCATGTCTGTGCGCCTCTCCTGTTCCGACTGGGCCCCCGGCGGGCTGACGCTGGAGGACGTCGGAATATATGCGCGCCTGTTCAAACAAGCGGGCGCCGACATCCTCCACGCTTCGTCCGGCCAGACCGTGGCGTGGCAGAAGCCCGTCTACGGCCGCATGTGGCAGACCCCGTTCGCCGAGCACATTCGCCTCGTAGCCGACATCCCCACCATAGCCGTCGGCGACATCACCCTGCCAGAGCAGATCAACGCCATCATAGCGGCGGGCCGCGCCGATCTCTGCGCGTTGGCGCGGCCCATGCTCAACAATCCGTTCTTCACCCGTCAGGCCGCCGGCCATTACAGCGTACGAACGGCCTGCGGCGCGGCAATGGGCTGGCCTGTCCAATTGCGCTCCGGCGAATATCAGCTGTACCGGGAAGCGGAGAAGGCCAACGAAAAGCAGGCCGAACTCAACGCCAAGGCGCGGCCAAACCGCCGCCACTACCAGCGCGCAAAAAATTAGCGAACGGCCCGCGTTTGCCGCATCAGTAAGGGATGGCTGGGAGGACAGGCGAACAACGTCCCCAAGGTCTCGTTTTTTCTAGTTAAATCAGATTATTAACAAGACCTGGTGCGCTCGAGAGGACTCGAACCTCCACGATGTTACTCGCTGCCACCTCAAGGCAGTGCGTCTACCAATTCCGCCACGAGCGCATTTAGCGCGCCGCGGGTAGCAGGCCGCCGGGGAATCGACAAGAGGCGAGGTCAGGGCGTTGGATTTTCCCCATTCCGGGACTGACTTCCGCCATAGCGGCCTCACCCGATACGCGCCGCGCTGCGCCACAGTCGCCCGCCCTCACTCCCCTCGGTCCCCCTTTAGCGCCCTGCCGGTCTGGACCGCGTCGCGACCGAACCTGCTGCGCGCCTTTGCCACGGCGGCCTCGGCGGCGGCGCGTTTTGGGGTTTCGGTGTCGAGCATGTCGCCCTTGTCGGCCTGGGCCGCGGGACTGAAGTCAGACAAGCCGACGCCGATCAGGCGGAACTTAACGCGCCCGTTCGCGTCACCAGTCAGCAATTCGCGTGCAGTCTCAAAAATATTGTGTGCAAGCAGCGTTGGCTCCGGCAATTGCCGCCGCCGCGTGAATATCTTGAAGCGCGCGTCCTTCAGCTTGAGCGTCAAGGTACGCCCCGCCGCATCGCCAGCGCGGCAACGGGCGGCGACCTTCTCGCACAGCTGCCACAAAGCATCCTCCAACGCTTCAAGGTCGGCAATGTCCTCGAAAAACGTGGTTTCCGCCGAAATGCTCTTGCGTTCGCCATCGGGATCGACGGGTCGGCTATCCTCCGCCATCGAAAGCCGAAACAGATGCACGCCCCAATCGCCGTACAACCCCCGCATGCGCTGGGCGCCGGCGGCGCGGATGTCGCCAATGCGCTTCAGGCCGTTACGCTCCAGCGCGGCCGCATTGGCAGGGCCGACGCCGGGCAAGGTCGCCACCGAACGCGGCTCGAGAAACGCCACCGCCTCGCTGCGCCCGATCACGGAGAAACCGAGCGGCTTGTCGAGATCGGACGCGGTCTTGGCCAGAAATTTGTTGAAGCTGAGCCCGACCGAAACTGTGAGCTGACGCTCCTCCCAGATGCGGTTCTGTAATTTGATCAAAGACTGCGCCGGCGTGCCGCGATGCAGCGCTTCGGTGCCTGAGAGGTCCATAAAAGCCTCGTCGATAGAAAGCGGCTCAACCAGCGGGGTCAGCGTCTCCATCATGGTGCGGATGATGCGCCCTTCTTCCGCATATTTGCGCATGTCGCCATGCACCACCTTGGCTTGCGGGCAGAGCTTCAGCGCCTTGAACATCGGCATGGCCGAGCGCACTCCGTACGCTCGAGCGAGGTAACAACAGGTGGAAACCACGCCGCGCTTGCCGCCGCCGACGATCACCGGATGCGGCTGCAGACTCGGATCGTCGCGCTTTTCGATCGACGCATAAAACGCGTCGCAATCGAGATGGGCGATGGAGAGAGCGTCCAGTTCTTGATGTTCAACGCTGCGCTCTCCTCCGCACGCTGCGCAGCGCGGTGTGACAGTCTCCGAAACGCAGGCGCGGCAAAGGATCATTTATCTTGGACCGCCGGCGGTCCAAGCAATTCGGCGCCCCTCACGCCTCGCCCTCAGCAAACAGCCATGCCGCGCCGCGCACGCCGGAGCTGTCGCCGTGTTTGTTCTTCACAACGCGCGCGGCGACGAAATCGGAGAATACGTGAGCGATCAATTTGCCTTGTATGCTGGGATAGAGGCTCGCCACATTGGATACGCCCCCGCCCAGCACGATCACGTCGGGGTCGAGAATGTCCATCATCACAGCAAGGCCACGGGCGATGCGGTCAGCGAGCAGATCGAGCAGCGCGATTGCGTGGGCGTCGCCTTCCTGCGCCAGCTTATCGGCGTCGCGGGCGCCTATGCCGGCCCAACGCCTGAAACCGGTCCCCGAAATCCATTGCTCAAGGCAATTCCAGCGGCCACACCAATCGCGCACCGGAACTTCCTCCGGCCGCGCCCACGGCAGCGGGGTGTGCCCCCATTCTCCGCCAATGCCGCTCGCGCCGGTGATGACCTTGCCGTCGACGACCACGCCCCCGCCGCAGCCAGTGCCCAAGATCACGCCAAACACGACACGCGCTCCGGCGGCCGCGCCGTCAGTCGCTTCCGACAAGGCAAAGCAATTGGCGTCGTTCTCGGCCCTCACCGGCCGATTGAGCGCCGCTTTCAAATCCTCCAGAAACGGCTTGCCATTGAGCCACACCGAATTCGCGTTGCGTACAAGCCCAGTCAACGGCGAGAGCGAGCCTGGCATGGCGAGACCGACCCCTCGCACGTGCGCGCCTGCGCTGGCCTCCATGCGCGCGACAAGGGCGGCTATTGCGGCGACTGCCCCTTCGTAGTCCCCTGGATTGGGCACACGTTCGCGCGCCACGATTTCGCCTTGGGAATCAAGCAGCGCCGCCTCGATCTTGGTGCCGCCGAAATCCACGCCGAGACGCATTTGAGACTCTTAATTCTAACTTAACATTGCGAGCCAGATTGCTGTGATTGGGGCGGGTTGTTAAGCCCTCTCAGCTATGGTGCGGCAGGAGCGCCCCCGCCGAAGGCATAAGGGGGCCTTCGAGAAGCAAAGCGGGTGCATGGCCAAGACCGTTCTCATCGTCGAAGACAGCGAACTCAATATGAGGCTGTTCAACGATCTTCTGGAGGCCTTTGGCTACCGGACAGTGAAGACGCGCGACGGACGTCAGGCGCTGCCGCTGGCGCGCGAACATAAGCCCGATCTCATCCTTATGGATATCCAATTGCCGGAGATTTCCGGCCTCGACCTTACCGAGCGGCTGAAAAAGGACCCGGCGCTCAAGTCCATCCCGGTTGTGGCGGTCACCGCCTTCGCCATGCGCGGCGATGAACAGAAGATCCTCGCGGCGGGTTGTGACGCCTACCTATCAAAGCCCATCTCGGTCACCACTTTCCTCGAAACCATTCGTCGCTTCATAGGATAAGGGGCCCCGCTTGAGCGCGCGCATCCTTGTCGTGGACGATCTTGAAGCCAACCGGCGCCTGCTGCAGGCCAAGTTGGGCGCGGCTTATTATGAAGTGCTGACCGCACAGCGCGGCGAGGAAGCCGTGCAGCGCGCAAAGCGCGAGCGCCCCGATATCGTGCTCATGGACGTGATGATGCCCGGCGGCATTGACGGGTTCGAGGCCTGCCGACGCATCAAGGCGGCGCCCGAGACCCGACACATCCCCGTCATCATCCTCACCACCCTGGACGACCGCGGCAGCCGACTGCGTGGATTGCAGGCTGGCGCCGAAGACTTCCTCACCAAGCCGATTGACGAAGTGCAACTCATGGCGCGGGTGAAAAGCCTGGTTGGCCTGAAGGTTGTGATCGACGAATTGCGCGCGCGCGAAGCCAGCGGCAAGCGTATCGGCGTCATTGAGGATACGCCAGACCCACTGGAGAAACATCGCCTCGTCGCTGGCAATGTGTTGTTGGTCGACGACAATCCAACCCAGATCAAGCGCGCCAAAGCTGCCCTCGGCCTCGAACACCGCGTCGCAGTGCTCGGCGGGGACGCTGACGCAGGGCCCCCTGATCTTGTGGTCGTGTCGGTCAACGCCAAGGCCTTCGATGGGTTCCGCATTATCGCGCGCATGCGTTCGGGCGCAGCGACACGGCATCTGCCGATCCTCGCCATCGTCGATAGCGACGACCGCACCCGTGCGGTGCGCGCGCTCGAACTCGGCGCCCACGACATCATCGCCCGCCCGCTCGACGAGGACGAATTGCTCGCACGCGCCCGCACCTTGATGCGCCGAAAACGCTACATGGACGCGTTGCGTTCGCGGTTGGACCAGAGCCTCGAACTCGCCATCACCGATCAGCTGACCGGCCTGTACAATCGCCGCTTCCTGTTTTCGCAATTGGCGCCGCTGGTGCAGCGCTCGCAATGCGGCGGCGACCCGGTTTCGGCGATGACGCTCGATATCGATCATTTCAAACGCTGCAACGACACCTTTGGCCACGATGTTGGCGACGCCGTGTTGCAGGAATTCGCCGCGCGCCTTGCGTCCAACGTGCGTCCCTCCGATTTCGCCTGCCGCATGGGCGGTGAGGAGTTTGTAGTGATCATGCCGCGCGCCAATGGCGATCTGGCCTGCCATGCCGCCGAACGACTCCGCCGATCGATTTGCGCCGAGCCATTCAGCGTCCCAGGCGCCCCCCATCCGCTCGACATCACGGTCTCGATCGGCGTTGCTTGCAGCGAGCACGCCGAAGACACCGCCGACACCCTGCTCAAGCGCGCCGACGAAGCGCTCTACGAAGCCAAACGCAGCGGCCGCAACCGCGTGGTCGGAAAAGCGGCGCGAAGCGCGGCGTGAGGCTGGGCGCCGCACACGTTGCGCCGGCCCCGCAAATACCGATATACCGCGCTATGACCTACGTACGCGCCGTTGAAGCGCCCGATGGACGCACGGGCCAGATCAAGCTCTACGATCCCGCCACCGCTTTCCCCGGAATGGCCGCGGCGGGCAAGCTCGCCGCGTCGTGTCTCGACATGCTGGCGGGAGAAGTGCGCGAAGGCGTCAGCACCGGCCGGCTGGACGATCTGGCGCGCCAATTCGTGTACGATCAAGGCGCCACGCCCGCCTGCCTCGGCTATCGCGGCTATCGCCATACGTTGTGCATTTCGCTCAACCACGTGGTTTGCCACGGCATCCCGGGCGAACGCGTCCTCAAGGACGGGGACATGATGAACATCGACGTGACCGTCATCGTCGATGGCTGGCACGGCGACACCAGCCGCATGTACACAGTTGGCGAAGTCTCGCGGAAGGCCGCACGGCTCATGGACGTCACCTATGAAGCGCTGTTGCGCGGGATCGCGGCTATCAAGCCAGGCGCTACGCTCGGCGATCTGGGCCACGCCATCCAATCCTACGCCGAGGGTGAAAGGTGCGCAGTGGTGCGCGAATTCTGCGGCCATGGCGTGGGGCGCATCTTCCACGACGCCCCGAACATCCTGCACTACGGCAAGCGCGGCCAGGGCGATGAACTAAAGCCTGGCATGATGTTCACGGTTGAACCGATGCTCAATGCCGGCTCGCCTGGCGTGAAAATCCTCGGCGACGGCTGGACCGCGGTAACCAAGGACAAATCGCTCTCGGCGCAATACGAACATTCCGTTGGCGTCACTGAAACCGGGGTTGAGGTGTTTACCGCCTCGCCAGCAGGGCTAGACACGCCCCATCGCGCCCCGGCTTGAGCGATGACCGGCGCCGGCAAACCCACGCGCGACAAAAGGGCGCCGGCGCAGGTCGAAGATTCTGAAACTTTTGAGTTTCGCCTCGATGTTCCGCCGCTCGACATAACGCGCGCGCCCCAAGCTAACCCCAACGCGCCTTACAAGCCTCACTACCACGACCACCGCGCCCGCTTGCGCCAGCGGTTCGAGGAAGCCGGCGCCGGCGCGCTGGCCGATTACGAAGTGCTGGAATTGCTGCTGTTCCGCACCATCCCGCGCCGCGACACCAAGCCTTTGGCGAAAGCGCTCTTGAGCACCTTCGGCGATCTCGCAGCGGTGCTAGGCGCGCCAGCACAGCGCATTGCCGAAGTGAGCGGCGCGGGGCCCGCGGTGGCGCAGGATCTAAAGATCGTACAAGCAATGATGGAACGCGCTTCGCGCGCGAGCTTGTTGCAGCGGCCGGTGGTGTCCTCGTGGGCGCAATTGGTCAATTATTGCCGCTTGGCGATGGCCAACGCCGCGCGCGAACAATTCCGGGTGCTATTCCTCGACGCCAAGAACCAATTGATCGCCGACGAGATCATGAACGAGGGCACGGTGGATCACGCGCCGGTCTATCCCCGCGAAATCGCCCGCCGCGCTTTGGAACTGTCCGCCGCCTCGGTGATCTTGGTGCACAACCATCCCAGCGGCGACCCCAAGCCCTCGCCCGCCGATATCGCCATCACCCGCGAGATCGTCGCCGCCGCCAAAGCGATTTCAGTGCGGGTGCACGATCATCTTATAGTCGGCCGCAACGGCGCTCAGAGCTTCAAGAATTTGGGGCTGCTTTGAGAGCTCCGGCCGCCTCCCACAGGGGGAGGCGACCGGCGCTCTTCAAATCGATATGGCCTCACCGCACGTCGAAACGCTCGGCTTCCGCACGGACATTAGCGTCTTCTTCGCGCATCGCAGCAAGCGCGCGGCGGACGCGTGGATCGGCAAGCGCGGCGTTGAGGCGCGCCATTGCTTCGGCGTTCTCCGCGGAGGCGCCGAACAATTGATCGAGCGCTTCGAACGGCGACTTCTGCTCAGGATAGAAGCGCAGACGCACGCGCGCATCCTCGGCGATGCCCGCGAGCGCGCGCGCCCGCGCCACCGCGACTTGGAAACCGCCGAGATGGTCAACGAGACGCCGCTCCATCGCCTGCTGGCCAGTCCAGACCCGACCGCGAGCGAGCTCGCGTGCTTGTTCGCGCGTCATCTCGCGGCCTTCGGCGACGATGCCGATGAAGCCTTGATAAGCGCGGTCGATGAAGGCCGCGAACGCTGCGCGCTCGGCCTGATTGAACGGCCGTTCCGTAGTGAACATCTCCACCATGGGCGAGCCGACCGTGATCGTCTCGGTATTAGTCGACAGATAATGATCGAACGCAGGACCGATGATCAGCTTGCCGCCAATCACGCCGATCGAGCCAGTGATGGTTGTCGGCGAAGCCACGATCTCGTCGGCATAAGCGGCGACATAATAGCCCCCCGAGGCGGCCACATCGCCCATCGACACCACGATTTTCTTGCCGCGTTCCTGGGCCGTGCGCAGTGCGGCTAGAATTTGGTCGGAGGCAACCACCGACCCGCCGGGGCTGGACACCCGGAACACGATCGCCTTCACCTTGTCGTCAGCAGAGGCCTCGAGCAGTGCGGCGGCGACGTCATCGCCGTTCATCATCTGCTCGTCGTTAAACAAGCCATCTTCTCCTTGGCCGGAATAGATGGGGCCCTCGCCTTGAACCACTGCAATCACGTCGCCTGACGAACGCTGCGGCGGCGAGTAATCGTCGATGTCGACCATCTCCGCAGGTTCGGCGCGCGCAAGCGCGGCCCGCTCGGCTTCCTCGGGGCGGCCGATCTTGTCGATCAGCTTGAGCTCAACCGCGCGCTGGACAGTGAAGGGCGTCGCTTCGACAGCCGCGCGCACGGCTTGGGGCGCAAGCTCACGATCGGCGGCGATATTGGCGACCATCACGTCGTAGATGCTGGTCATCAGCGATGTCATTTCTTCGCGATGGGCGGGGGTGAAGCTCCGCTGCGTCAGCGAATGGGCGGCGGTTTTGTATTCTTCGCGCGCCTCGAACTGCGCTTGCATGTGATAACGCTGCAGCGTGCCGGCGAAGAACGTCATTTCCGCCGAGAGCCCCATGGGCTGAAACTCGCTGGCTTCCTGGAGCCAGACTTCGTCGGAATCGGCCACAGTCATGTAGCCCGGCATCGACATGCGCACGCCGTCCGTTTGCAGGTGCGCAACTACGAATTTGCCGGATTCACGGAACGCCGCGATCGCTGCGCGTAATTCCTCGGCCTGGGCCGGCGGCATGCCGTCGGTGTTGGCTCGAATGTAGAGCCCCTTGACGCGGTTATCGGTGCGCGCGCCGTCGAGGCGGGTCAGCGTTTCCAGCAGCGATGGCGCCGAGCCCCAAGCGGCGAACGGGCTCTCCGGGGTCTGGTCGGTCATCTCGCCACGCAGATCGAGTTGAAGAACCATCTGCGAGGGCTGGTCAGGCGCCTTGGGCGCCATCATCCCAATCAGCACCATGGGCGCGATGAAAAGAAACAGCACGAGTCCAACCAGGACCCCCGCCACCGTTATGAGGAATTGCTTCACAGACGCGCTCCAACCCGGCCCCGGCGGCCGACATATCGATAAATGATATGGTCTCGGCGAAAACGCAAGCGGTTTTATCGAAAAATGATAAAGCCGGCGCCCGGTGCCCGCCCCGGTAGCCGCTTGCAATTGAAATCCATGGCTGTTTAGGGCCTCTTTCGCGCCGGGAGGGAACAACCCATGAAAAAGTGGCTGCTGGCGCTGGCGGCGCTTCTCGCCAGTTTGGGCCTCTTCCTCTGGTGGGCTGTGCTCGACGGTGCGGCGCCGTCACGCGCTGAGGGCGTGTTCGACCTGGGCGCCTACCGCGCCTTGGTCGCCGAAGATAGCGCCGCCGCCCTGCCAACGGAAATTCGCGTTGAATTCGTCGGCGGCTCGCCAAGGCCGGCGTTTGCGATCCAGGCCGGAGCGCTCGGTTCGCGCGAGATTGCCTACACGTCGTTCCAGATCATAGCGCCGACCGGCAGAACAATCATCGACGCGCCGGTGGATCGCGCCCTAGGCGAGGCCATGACCGGCAAGGGGTTCAGTTTCTCGGATCCCTCATATGAGCGCGTTTTGGCGGCGATGGCGAACGCGACGATCATCGCGGTCACCCACGAGCACGCCGACCATATCGCCGCCATCGCGCGCCACCCAGCACCGCAGACGATAGCCCCTCGTTTGGCGCTTACCTCGACCCAGCGCGATGCGCTCGCGCCTTTGGCGCCGGAGGCGGCGCTGCCGCCCGCGATCGCGGCGATCCCCACGCTGAGCTTGTCGGCGCCGACCCGCATCGGGCCTGGAATTGTGATGATCCCCGCAGCAGGGCATTCACCTGGATCGGTCGTATTTTATGTCAAAACCAGTGCGCGGGAATATTTGTTCATCGGCGACATCGCTTGGGCGATGTCCAACATCACCGACCTTACCGCCAGGCCGCGCCTCCTTCACTGGCTCTGGCCCGCCGTAGATACGGACCGAGCCCAAGTCCTGGCGCAGATTCGCGCGCTCCACGATCTTGCCGGCACTGAACCAGAATTGGTGATCCTGCCGGCGCACGACGCGGCTTACCTGCGCGGCCTCATCGCCACAGGGACGCTCACCGAGGAATTTGTTCCCTAACTCTCCGCTGCTTGTTTCAAGTTCGGCAACACAAAGCTTCTCCAGCCGCCGTCGAGCATGTCGCGGATCGCCTTGATCTGAGCCGCGTCGAATTGCTCCCATCCGTCGTGCTGCAAGAGCACCCGGGTGCGCTGCTCCGACACTTGTTCGAGACGAAAACTCACTTGCGTCGCGGGGAATCCCGGAAAGAACCACGAGAATTGGAAGTGACGCGGCGCATCGAGCGCCAAGATTTCGCAATGGGTCGCGCCGCTAATATCCCCGCGTTGCGCCTTCTCGCGGTCTTGCTGCATGTAAAACACGGCGCCGATACGCTTTTCGTACTGCATGCAGCCGAGCCAACGCGGCGCGCTCGCCTCGTCAGTCATGACCCGCCAAACCTCGTCTGCGTTGCGTGCGATTTCTATATCGGCCACGATCGGCCCGAGCTTCTCACTCACCCTCTTCCTCCGCCAAAGCCTGCAGCGCCGAAAGACGCTCGCGCCAAAAGTCGCCGAGCCATGCGCGCACTTGCTCCAGCGCAGCACGCTCAAAAGAATATACATTCTCCCGCCCGCGCCGACGTTCACGCACCAATCCCGCGCCGCGCAGGACCGCGAGGTGTTTCGACACAGCCGGCCGGCTCATTTCGAAATTGCCGGCGAGCGTATGAACAGGCGCCTCCGCGTTCCGCAACGAAACAAGGATCGCTCGTCGGGTCGGATCTGCGAGGGCCCCAAACACAAGATCAAGCGGTTCAGCTTGCATGCTTCATATAGGTAACTCTTTGGTTACCCGTCAAGCCCTCCCTTGACCCGCCCCTCGCGTCGCCGCAACCAGCACGCATGCGCATCATTACAAGGACAGCCGACCTCCAAGACGTTTGCGCCGAACTCGCCGCCCAACCCTTCGTCGCCGTCGACACCGAATTCATGCGCGAGACGACGTACTGGCCAAAGCTTTGCCTGGTCCAGGCGGCAGCGCCCGGGGTGGAGGCAGTGATCGACCCCCAAGCCGAGGAACTCGACCTTGCGCCGTTACTCGCCCTCATGCTCAATCAGAGCGTGCTGAAGGTCTTTCACGCCGCGCGTCAGGACCTTGAGATTTTCCTTAAGCTCGCGGGCGCGCTGCCAACCCCGATCTTCGACAGCCAGATCGCGGCCATGGCCTGCGGCTATGGCGATTCCATCGCTTACGACGCACTTGTACAACAAGTCCTGAAGCGGCGGCTGGATAAATCCTCGCGCTTCACCGACTGGAGTCGGCGTCCGCTTTCGGAGGCCCAACTCGCCTACGCCCTCGCCGATGTTACGCACCTGCGCGATCTTTATCCACGCATGCGCGAGAAGCTCGAGAATGAGGCCAGGCTTTCCTGGCTCGACGACGAGCACGCCAATCTGGTCGACCTGGATATTTACGACACCACGCCGGAGAACGCCTGGCGGCGCCTGAAACTGCGCAAGACCACACCGGATTATGTGTTGGCGCTGCAGGTTGCGGCCGAATGGCGCGAGCGGCAGGCGCAATTGCGCGACGTGCCGCGCGGGCGCGTCGCCAAGGATGACGCTCTCTACGAGATCGCCGAGCATCGCCCGAAATCCGCGGCCGACTTCGATCGCATGCGCGCGGTGCCGCGCGGTTTCGGCAATTCCCGTGGGGCACAAGAGCTCGTTAATTCGCTCAACACGGCGTTCGCCGACGCAGGGCGCGCAACCTACAAACACGAACGAACGCCATCGCTGCCGTCAAACACCGGCCCCACGGTGGAGCTGCTCAAGGTGCTGCTGCGTCACGAGGCCGAGCGGGCGCAAGTGGCGCCGCGTCTGATCGCATCCTCGGCCGACATCGAGGCCCTCGCCGCAAGCGACAACGCAGACATTCCGGCGCTCAATGGTTGGCGCCGACAGGTGTTCGGCGAACGCGCTTTGGCGTTGAAACACGGCAAGCTTGCGCTGAAACTTAAGGACGGCAAGGTCAGCGTGGAGGACGCCTAGAACGCGACACTCACTCCCGCCTGCACAAGGCGTGGCGCGCCGGGCAGGATGCCGCGCGCACGATCGACGATATAAACTTCATCGAACACATTTTTCACAGTGACGAAGAATGTCGAGCGCGCGCCCGTGGGCGTCAGGTTCGCGGTCCAGTTCACGATCGTGGCCTCGTCGATCAGTCCGCTTTGGCCATTGGCCGATTGCGTCACCGTGTTGAGATCGTCGCCGAACATCGCGCCGGTGTGCTGCACTTCGATCTGGCTGGAAAACCAATCCCCGCGCGCATAGCCAATCGCAAGCGAGGCGATCCATTCTGGCGCATAGGGCAAACGATTCCCCGTCACCGACACGCAGGTTGGCCCAGGCGTCGGCGGTACGACGCCGGCGCAATTGGCGCCGGGGATGTTGGAATAGCGCTCGCCGACATATTCGGCCTCGGCCAGATAAGTGATCGCCGCACGAAAATAGACGTCGTCGCGGTCGAGCACGCCCATGTCGCGGAGCGATATTTGCGCGGCGCCTTCCAAGCCGGAATGCCTCGTTTCTCCCGCGCCGGTCAAAGTCGCCCCCAGTCCGCCCGCCACGGACGCGGGCACGATCTGGTTTTCGAAATCCATCAAGAACGCCGTGACATCGAAGGAAGCGCCGGGCGCGAGTTCGCCGCGTAAACCAAGCTCCCAATTGAGGCTTTCCTCGGCGTCCAATTCGGTGACGCCGCCCGTACTAGAGATGACGTCCTCAACGCGTGGGGGCGCAAAGCCGCGGTGGACGCCGGCATAAGCCACCAAGTCCTCGCCGAAATCATAAGTCAGACCAAGTCCCGGCATTACTTCCGTCAAGTCAGTCTCGCCACTGACGCCCGTGAGTTCGTTCCGGCGCTCATAATTGATCGCCTCAACGCGCACGCCCGGCTGTAGCGTCAATTGCCCGAAACTGGTCGATGCGGTGGCGAAGCCCGACCACGCCTCGGCTTCGCGCACATTGCGCTCAACCAGTCCGCCATTGACGCTGACGCCCGGTGTACGTCCATTTGGCGTATCGGCGTTCACCTGGAGCCGGTTCTGCAATTCCGTGTGCCAACGCAAGCCCGCCTCCAGTTCGGTCGGTGCGCCAAACAAACCGCCTTCCCAACCCAGTCGGGTTTCCAGCCCGTAGACGTGATATTCGCGCAATCGCCCTTCCGTGCCGCAGGTGGTGGAGAGATTGGCCATGCCGGCGCAAAGCGGATCGCTCGCATCGTTTGGGCGCTGCCCGGAATTCGAGGATTGGCGCCACCAATCGCGATTGAAATAGATCGAATAGGCGGATGTCGTCAGCGTCACCGCATCGGACACATCCCAGCCGTGGGTCAAGCTTGCTGTGTAGCGCTGGGTCTCGAAACGATCGTTGGGAAATGGATTGCCGTACGGGTCAGCAGCGAATTCCGCGGCCGTCAGCCCTGAATAGCTGACCTGACTGTCCTCGTTCGCCCGGCCGACGCGCAACGTAAGGCGATGGTCTGGACCGAAATCGCGCTGAGCCTTGAGATAAAGATCGTCGAACTGAAGCGCATGATTTTCCCGTACACCGTCAAACGCGGTGGTGTTGGCGTGAACAAGCAGACGCGTCCCGAGCGCTTCGCCGCCAATGCTCGCATCGAGTTCGCCGTACCCGTTTGAGCCGCCGGCCGCCATGATGCGCGCCTCGAATTCGCTTGGCGCTTCGGGCGTCACGTAGTTGACGACGCCGCCCACCGTGTTGGGGCCAAACCGAATTTGGCTTGCGCCCTTGAGCACTTCGATGCGCTCAAACCGGCGAACGGGAGGATGAGAATAGGTGGCGTTGTCGCCATAGGGGCCATAGGTCAGCGGCAGGCCATCCTCCAACAACAAAGTTCGGCTCGACCGCGTCGGCGAAAGCCCCCGCACGCCGATGTTCGGACGAAGTCCCAAGCCCTCCTCGTCGCGGGGATAAACGCCAGCAACCTGCCGCAGCGCTTCATTGACTGTGAACACGCGCGCGGCCTCGAGGTCCTCGGCTTCGATGGTCGCACCAGAACCGGGAATGTGCATCAGATTCACGCGGTCGCCGACGACAACGATCTCGTCAAACCCGCCTATCGCCTCCTGCGCAGAGGCGGCGCTCGCCGTCAGCAGCGCGATGATGGCCGGCGCAATTCTTTTGCATTTGCGGATCATTCTCAGTATCTCCGTTGTTGCGAATAACTCGCAACTTGGAGAAGTGCAAGGGCCTTTTCGCCGCAGCCGGCGGCGGCTCACGGGCAGCCTGACGGGCCCTATTCGTCCTTGAAATACGGCTCCACCGGGCCGGAATACTTGATTGTCAGCTGCTTGCCGCGTCGATCCAGCGTCGTGCCAACCGCCAACCGCACCCAGCCCTCGCTGACGCAATATTCCTCGACGTTGGTTTTCTCGACGCCGCGGAATCGGACGCCGACCCCGCGTGCGAGCACGGCTTCGTCGTGGAACGGACTCTCAGGATCGATGGCGAGACGGTCAGGTGGTGCGGTTGGCATGCTTCGGTTCTCTTAACGAGGCCCACGCCTGCCCTCAAGAGCTTCAAACGACCTTGAACTCAGCGCGCAGGCCCAAGGCGGCGGCGGCGTAGTCGAGACGACGCTGCGCGGTTTCGGTGACCAGGTGCGCCACCTTCTTTTTGACCCGCAAGCTGAGCATGCCGTCTTCAAGATTTACTGTGAAGGCGGACAACAACGTCTCGCTACGCCCGGATAGATCTGCGCCTAATCGAAGCGCCGCGCCGAGCGCCGCTGCGCCGCTCTGCTGCTCCTCGCTCAAGAGCCGCGCATAGGCCTCGGACGAGTTCGGAGCGCCTTTCGTGTAACGATGATGGATCGAAGCGGCAAGAAAAGCGCGCTCGGCATGGCTGATCGCCGCCAGCGGCGCGCGCAGGATCATATCGAACATGATTTCGGCGCGCTGATCGGGATGCAAAGGGCCGCCAACATCGGCCAGGCGCGCCGCTGCGCCCCGAAGCACTGCGTCGCGGCGTTTCGAGAACGCCGGAGGCTGAGCGGCGAACATCGGCGCAATCCAGCCTTCGAGCATGCGCCCGAACGCGCGGGCGTTGGACCAGCGCCCTGCCAGCGCCTCGGCCGCGGCGATCAATGGATCAGCGCTCAACGCTTCCGCGCTCATACGCTCGATCAGCACGCCTTCGCGCAAGCCAAACGCCGAGAGCACAACGCGATCGAACCGACCCGCAAGCAGCACCTGCTCCAGCACCACCGCTGCATAGGGCAACGTATCGGCGCGCTTGGCCGCCGCATCTTCGAGCCGCTCCAGCGATTTCTTGGTGAGCTTGCGGACCACGTCGATGAGGCGCAGCGCCTCTACTCGTGGCATTTCGTAATGGTGCAGCACTCCGAGCGGGTGGCGGCGTTGGCCGATATCGATGCGCCCAAGCGCACGCCAGGCGCCGCCGACCGCATAGAAATCGCCGCCGCGCTCGCTCAAAAATCGCGATTCCGCGAGCAGCTTCGCTGCGGTTGCGCTGACGCGCTCATCGTCGAACGGCGAAGAAAACGCCAGCGGCCCAAGCGCGAAGGTCTCGCCACGCCCGACGCCCTTGGGGCCAATCTCGATCAGTTCGAGGCTCGCCCCGCCGAGATCGCCGACCACCCCCACCGCGTCAGGCGCGCCGGCCATCACGCCAAGAGCAGAGAGCCGCGCCTCGTCCGCGCCGGAAAGAATGCGCAGGCTCAAACCCGCTTCAGCAGCGACGCGCTCGGCGAAATCGCGCCCGTCTGCAGCCTCACGAACCGCGGCGGTGCCGACTGCGAACGTGCTTTGGATTTTGCGCGCCTCGAGTAACGTCGCAAACCTGCGCAGCGCGCGTATCGCTACATCCGCGCCCACGGGAGAAAGTTTGCCGGTGCGCGAGAGATCGCGCCCCAGGCCCGCCATCACCTTCTCGTTGAAGATCGGCGTCATCGCGCGGCCGTCGATGCGATAGACCACCAGACGCACGGAATTGGAGCCGACATCGATGACGGCGGCTTCTTGGGTGTCGAGTAGATTGGTTGCGGTCATCGGTGGGACAGCGGTCGATGATCACGCGCACTCCCCCGCCCCTGGGGGCGGGGGGCGGGGGGGAGGGGACGTGCAGGAGGAACCGCTGGCGGCGCCGCCTGCTGTGCCTTCTGCACGCCCCCCCTCCCTACCCTCCCCCCGTTGGGGGGAGGGACGCTAGATTTGCAACGTTTGGGATGTTCCGCCGACTTTCCCTCACCGGAAAAGGGAGCCCCCCTAGTAAGTGCGCGCCCCGATATGGTCGAACGCGGCGGGAGCGTCGCCCTTGAGCGCGCGACCGCGACCCGAAAGGCTCGGGTTGCGCATGAAATAGAGGTGCGCCGAGAACGGTTCGTCTGGAAGCTTGGAGACATCGACGCGTTTGAACACCCCATCCTGGTCCATGTACCAGCTCTGCGCCTCGTCATTGAGGTTGGCGACCATGATTTGGTCGAGAACTTGCTGGTGAACGGTAGGATTTTCAACCGGGCACATGACCTCGACCCGCCGCTCGAGGTTCCGCGGCATCCAATCGGCGGAGGAAAGGAACACTTTGGCGTTGGCGTTCGGCAGTTTTGCGCCGGCGCCGAAACAAATAATCCGGGAATGCTCCAGAAACCGCCCCACGATCGACTTGACCCGGATGTTCTCCGACATGCCCGGCACACCCGGCCGCAGGCAGCAAATGCCGCGCACCACGAGCTCGATCTTCACGCCCGCACAAGAGGCCCGGTAAAGCGCGTCGATGATCTCGGGGTGGACCAGCGCATTGAGCTTGCACCAGATCGCGCCGTCCCGTCCCGCACGCACGTGCGCGATCTCATCGTCGATCAATTGCAGGATCGTTGACTTTGCATTCAGCGGCGAAATCGCGATCTTCTCCAGCGCCGCGGGCTTGGCGTAACCGGTGATGAAATTGAACAGGCGGCCTGCATCGCGCCCGAGCGCGGGATCGCAGGTGAAGAGCGAGAGGTCCTGATAGATACGCGCGGTGATCGGATGATAATTGCCAGTGCCGAAATGGGCGTAGGTGCGTAAGCCATCGCTCTCGCGGCGCACCACCAGACTCACCTTGGCGTGAGTCTTGTAATCGATGAAACCGTAGACGACCGAGGCGCCGGCGCGCTCTAGGGTTTGGGCCAGGCGCAGGTTCGCCTCTTCATCGAAACGCGCCTTGAGCTCGATAAGCGCAGTGACATTCTTTCCTGCCTCGGCGGCGGCGACCAAAGCGGCCACAATCGGGCTGTCCCTCGAGGTGCGGTACAGCGTCTGCTTGATCGCGACGACAGCGGGGTCGGCCGCGGCCTGACGCACGAACTGCACCACTGAATCGAAGGATTCATAAGGGTGGTGAACGAGGAAGTCCTTAGCCCGGATGGCGGCAAAACAATCGCCGCCGAAATCGCGAATGCGCTCCGGAAAGCGCGGCTCGTAGCGCTGAAATTTAAGATCTGGGCGCTCCTCGCTCACCAGCTGCGAAAGCGCCGACAGTCCCAGCATGCCATCGACAATGACGACATCACGGGCGTCGGCCTCGAGCTCGCGTACGATGAACGCGCGCAGATCGTCGGGCATCGACGCTTCGACCTTGAGCCGGACGATGTCGCCCAGTCGGCGCTCCTTGAGCCGGGTTTCAAACTCGAGCACCAGATCCTCGGCCTCTTCTTGGATCTCGATGTCGCTATCACGTACAACACGAAAAGCGCCGTGCGACTCGAGCCCATAGCCCGGGAAGAGTTCATCGAGGAACATCATGATCACGTGCTCGAGCGCAAGGAAGCGCCGCTGCCGTTTGCCCCCAGACGCGCCATTAGCCTGGCGTGCGGCGGTCACATCGATGAAGCGCGCGACATTGCTCGGCGCCGGGATCAGCGCGTTCAGCAGCCTCCCGTCCTCTTTGCGCTTGAGCTTCAAGGCGATGGCAAAGCCGAGGTTGGCGATGAACGGAAACGGATGCGCCGGATCGACCGCAAGCGGCGATAAGAGCGGAAACACCTGCTCCATAAAAACCGGTTTGAGCCATGAACGTTCTGATTTAGCGAGTTCATCGGGTTCGAGCACAGCGATGCCGGCCTCACGCGCCTCTTCGCGCAGCGCCCGCCAACGCAATTGTTGGCGCTCCATCAATTCACCGGCCGCCGCATGAACACGGGCCAATTGCTCGGCCGGGGTCAATCCATCCTGGCTCAATGTGGACACGCCGAGCTTTACCTGCTCGTGCAGCCCTGCGACGCGGACCATGTAGAACTCGTCCAGATTATTGGCCGAGATCGACAAGAACCGCAGCCGCTCAAGCAGCGGATGGCTGGGATTTTCCGCCTCGTCCAACACGCGGGTGTTGAACGCGAGCCAGGAAAGCTCCCGATTGATGAAACGCTGCGGACTTGACGCGACCGGCGATTTTTCCGCCTTGGCGCGCTTGTTCTTGCGCGACTTCGCCATCTGTTAACCGTCCCCCGTCACCCCGCGCGCCGCCGCCTTTTTCAGCGATTGACGCGCTACCGCCAATGTCACCGGCTTCGCGCCCTTGACCAAGTCCCGGTCGAGCGCCGCCGCCCAGGTCCGCGCCGCCGCATAGGTGCGCGGCAGCCTCGCGGCCAAATATTTAACGGCATCATCGCTCAAATGGATGAATTGTTCGCGACAAACCCGGCGTAAAACCACCTCCATGAGCGCTTCATCGGGCTCCTCAAGGCGGGCCACGGGAAGCGCGGCGAGCCTGGAACGAAGGTCCGGTAGTTCTGTGGGCCACGAAGCCGGGCCCGCCGCCCCGGTCAAAAGCAGCGCTCCCTGCTCGTTTCGAGCCAGGTCCAGGACCCGCCAAAGGGCAGCCTCATCCCGTGGGCCGTCGGCGTTATCGATCAGCAGGCGCCCGCCCGACTCGCGGAAGACCGCCGCGGCGTCGTCCGGGGTGGCTTGGGGGACGATTTGCCTGGCCCCTGTCTCCAGGGCCCAAGCCAAGGCGAGGTGGGTCTTGCCTGCGCCTGGGGGGCCGATCAAAGCAAGCGCCCCGCTTGGCCAAGCGCGCCAGTCCGTGAGCAGCCGCACCGCGTCACGGTTGGCGGCGGAAACCACCAGGTTTGCGGGCGAACGTTCGCCCATGCGGAACTCGAACAGACGCGGCTGGGCGCTCACCTAATTGCCTTGAACTCTCAATAGCGGTCCGCTGGGGCTATCCTCCAGCCGCACGCCGCGCCGCGAAAGCTCCGCAACCAATTGCGCCCGATCGCCTACGAAAGAGAACGAAACCAGCGCGCCCTCGCGCGCCACTGCTTCAATACGTATCTCCGAGATCAGCGTCTGTGCCGCGCCCTCCAAAGCCTGCTTGATGCGTTCCCACTGCCTTTCGTCGGCATAGAGCGCCGAAGCGGAAACGCGCGCCCGCTGACCCGAACCCGTAGCGACCCTGGCTTTCCACTCGTTCTGTACTCGCGCACTGGCGGCCTCCGCGAGCGCGTTTAGGCCCGCGCGCAACGAGGCTGGATCTTCGCCAACGCGCGCCGATACTTCGCCGCGTTCGCGCCTCTGCTCGCCCGCAACTTCAACCAAAGTCACGCTCGCGGTCCCACCTTGAACCCGCAACGTCGCATAGACTGCGGAAGCTGCCGCCGCCGCCTGCGCGAAAGGTTGAGCAGCGCGCCAGTCGGCCCCGCTCCGCAGAGTGTCCGGCGCGATCGCCAGCGGAGCGAGTTCCTCGCCGAATCCGCCTTGGGTCCAGACATCGCGCCACATGACGGCGATCTCCGGCGCGGTCCCTGGCGCAGCCTGTGGCGCCAGGAGAATAGGCGCTGTGCGGGTATCGACGACAGTCAAACCCTGCCCTCGGAGCAAGGTGCGGACGCCGCCGGGATCGAAGCGTACCGTGAGGCGCCCGGTATAGCGGGTGGAAGAACGCCGTTCATCCGCGACATCGACCGACAATACCAAGCGGTCCAGGGCGGTCGCGTCGGGCGCCGGCGCCGCGCGTGCGCTCAGCTCCTCCGGAATGGTGAGGCGCCGGACGAGGCGGTCAAAAGCTGCGCGGCGGCCGCCGGCGAACGCGGATTCCTGCGCGGAAGCGGCGTTGGTGGCGGTCTGATCGACCTGGACGCCAGAAACGGTATAGACATTGTCTCGCCCGGATTGTGCGGTTGCAGGCGCTGGCGTTAGCGCGCAGAAAGCGGCGATGAGCAAGGCGATCAGGCCAGAATATGGCTTGAATGTCATGTTGGGGAACCTCTTTTTGCGCGACGCCGAGAGCCTAGCTCGGGCGGAATCGCCTATCAATGTGGCGGCTTCGGGACTTTATCTTTGACCAATTCAAACCCACTGACCTATCGCGACGCAGGCGTCGACATTGACGAAGGCGAACGCCTTGTCGAACTGATCAAGCCCCTAGCGCGCTCCACTGCGCGCCCAGGCGCCGAAGCCGGTCTGGGCGGATTCGCCGCGATTTTCGATCCCAAGGCGGCGGGATTCAAGGACCCGATCTTCCTGGCCACCACCGACGGCGTCGGCACCAAGCTAAAGATCGCGATCGAGAGCAAACGTCACGAGACGGTGGGGATCGACCTCGTCGCCATGTGCGTCAACGATCTCTCGGCCCAGGGCGCCGAGCCCTTGATGTTCCTCGATTATTACGCCGCCGGAAAACTCAACGCCAACGACGCTGCGAAGATTGTCGCTGGCATAGCCGAAGGCTGCCGCCGCGCGGGTGCGGCTCTGGCCGGGGGCGAGACCGCCGAAATGCCTGGCATGTACGCCCCCGGCGATTACGATCTCGCCGGCTTCGCCATTGGTGCCGCCGAGCGCGGAACGTTATTGCCGCGCATTGCCGAGATGAAATCCGGCGACGCCATTATCGGCGTAGCGTCAAGCGGCCCGCACTCGAACGGTTATTCGCTGGTGCGCAAGATTGTTGAACGCTCGGGCTTAGGCTGGGATGCGCCGGCGCCATTTGCCCCGGGCAAAACACTTGCGGAAGCTCTGCTTGAGCCGACGCGCATCTATGCGCGCGCGCTCAAGCCGATCTTCGACGCCGGCCTCGCCAAAGGCGCGGCACACATCACCGGGGGCGGGCTGGTCGAGAACATTCCGCGCGTCCTACCCGACCATCTAGTCGCGAACATAGACTGGGAGGCGTGGACGCGTCCGGCCGTGTTCCAATGGCTGCAGGACACAGGCGGCGTGCCCGAAGAAGACATGCGGCGCACCTTCAATCTCGGAATCGGCATGGCGCTGATCGTCGATAACGCGAGCGCGGCGGCGGCGATTGAAACCATAGAAGCCCATAGCGAACGCGCCTTCCGCATCGGCGCGCTGAAGGCGACGTAGCCGAACACGCCGCAAGTATCGCCGGTTGGAGCGCGTCGCCTCCGGCGACGCATGCGCGGCCGGAGGCCGCGCGCTCCCTATCCCCGCAAATCCACCCCTCCCGGCCTTGAAAACCAAGGCTTGTACAAAAATCTACCCACCCCCCTTGGAGGCGGGTTTATACTGCGTCTATCGCCTTCGCATGGAGGGCAGTCGGTACCCTGTTCGAGCCGATGCGCATGGCGAGGTGGTGAGCGTGAAGCGCCAAGAGCGCAAAGCCCGCGCGAGAAAATGAAGCGCGGGAGGTCACCGGGATCGGCGCGAACACGCCGACCTGCACGCCGCCGGGGTACGCCTCGCGGAGTGAAATAGCTCCAGTCCGGCCGCCCGGCGAGCACGACCACGGGGACGCGTTCGTTCGCGTCATAAGCGCCGAAACAACGGCGCACATTTTTGCGACGCGGTCGAACGCGTCCCCGCCCTCCGATGGGCGGAGTTTTTTCCGGCTGAAGGGCCAACAAGGATGCCGCTTGCGCGAAACGACATTCTAAGCGGGCGTTTGCCCCGCCGGCCGCTCCGCAAGCGCCGCGCGCCAGCGCTTCAGGTTCGGCAGATCGTCGCCCGGGCGCCAACGCACCATTTTTGCGAAGTCCATGCCACAGGCGGCGGTGATGTCGGCGATGGTGAAGCGATCGCCCGCGATCCAAGGCCTATGCGCCAATTCGCCATCCAGCCACTTCGCCATGCGCAGGGCCTGGGCCTGATACCAGCTTGCCACTTCGGCATTCTGGTTCTTCTCCACAGCCTCCAGCATCGGCGAACCATGGCGCACCCACATCAAAAGCGGCATTGCGAAAAGAAGTTCGGCGCGGCGATCCCACATTTCAATCGACGCGCGCTCGAATGCGTCGCGCCCCATGAGGTTGGGCTCAGGATAGAGCGCCTCGAGATAGAGGCAGATGGCGCGGCTTTCGGTGATGGTTCGCCCATCGTCGAGTTCGAGCGTGGGCACTTGGGCGAGCGGACTCTTGGCGCGAAAATCCGGCTCACGATGTTCGCCTTTGACCAGATCGACCTGCACGACTTCGATGTCGGTTACGCCCTTCTCGGCGATGAACATCATCACACGCCTCGGGTTGGGCGCATAGGCGGCGCTGAAGAGTTTCATAGCCGCGCTCCAAACATGCCCGCCGGCAGCGCCGCGACCACTGCTGCGGTCATCAATGTCGCCAGAAAGCCCGGAATCAGCGACTTCCAGGCCAGCGCGAATATTTCATCGCGGCGCTGCGGCATGAGCACAGTCATGCCGCCAGTCATGATGCCGACGGAAGCGACATTGGCGAACCCGCAGATCGCGTAGGTGAGGATCATGGTCGACCGCGGACTCAACGCCTCTGGCGGAAGATTGCCAAGTTCAATGAAGGCGATGAATTCGGTCAGGAAGAGCTTCTGACCGAGTATGCTGCCGGCGGCCTGCGCTTCGCTCCACGGCACGCCGATCAGATAGGCGACCGGCGCGAAGGCGTAGCCGAACATGCGCTGCAGCGTCAGAGGCGCGCCGGCGACGTCTCCAAACCCGGCCAGAATGTTATTTACGATCCACACGAAAGACACGAACACAATCAGGAAGGCCGCCACGTTGACCGCCACCATAATACCGTCCTGAACGCCGCGCGTTACCGCGTCCATCGAGCTCTGGTATTTGAGATCTTCACCTGGCTCGAGATGCGCGCCGCTCTTCTCCTCAGGGATCATGATCCGCGCGAGCAATATGCCCGCGGGCGCGGAGATGATCGACGCCATCAGCACGTGGCCCGCCACGTTGTCGAACACCTCGACTCCGCCAGGCTTCAAGATGCTCACATAAGCCACCATGGTCGAGCCCGCGACAGTCGCGAGGCCCACCACCATCATCAGGAACAATTCCGAACGCGTCAGACGTTCGAGATAGGCACGGATCACGATCGGGCTCTCCACCATGCCCATGAAAATGTTGGCCGCCACCGCCAGCGCCGAGGGGCCGGTCAGTCCCATCGTGCGCTGAAACAAAAAGCCGAAGCCGTGAGTGATCCATTTCAATATCTTCCAGTGCCAAAGCAGCGCCGAAAGCGCCGATATCACGACGATCAAGGGCAGCACCCGGAAGCCGAAGAGGAACGGCGGCGGCGCATCGGAGGCGCGCGTGGCGTAGGGCTGGTCGCCTCCGCCGAGATAACCGAACACGAATTGCGTGCCCTTGTCGGTGGCGCTGGCGAGGCCATCGACAACACCGCTTACCGCCCTCAGCACACGCTCGGAGTCCGGCAGCGCAAAGAGCGCGAGCACCAAGCCCGCCTGCACGCCCAGCGCGCCCAGCGTCAGCAGCAGCGGGAAACGGCGCCTGTTCTCCGAGAGCAGCCAGCAGATCAGCAGTATCGCCACGAGCGCGCCGAGGCTGCGCGCATTCTCGAGGGTGTAGGTCAATGTGCCCTCCCAGGCGCCGCCAGCGCCCTATTGTTACCGCCTTGATAATGAATTTGGACCCCGCGCCAAGCGGCCGCACGCAGAATTCTCGGAATGAATTCAGATATTACGCATCGTCCACCGCGGCGCGGATAGGGGGCGCCCAGTTTTGCGCATGCACCCGCGGCGACGATACGCTAAATGGCCGCATGACGTTTCTCATTTTGTTCGCAGTCCAACTCGCAGCGCTCGCGGCTGGGTTTGTTTTTCTGACCCGTCGCATCGACCTGCTGCAGCAGGAGGTAGCGCATCTGCGCCAGGCACTCGAAGGGCGACGCGCGGCGCGTCCGAAACTGGTGGCGAGCAATTCGCGCGCAGTGTCCACAAGCGTTGACGCGCCTCTGCTTCGTCCGGAAAAGGCGTGGCGCAAACCGGCCTCGGCGCCGCCGCGCCTCAGCGTCCTCGCGCAGTGGTGCGTGACGGCAGCGCTCATCGCTGCGCCCGCCGGCGCACTTGCGCTGGCCGCCGAGCCTATAGCCGTCATCTGCGCGGGCGTTCTCCTCAGCGCGTTGGCGTCGCTTTTGGCGTTGCGCCCCAGTTGGAGCGCCGCCGCATGGTGCGGGGTTCTGGGCGCCGCGGCGTGGGCTATCGCCGGTATCGCAATAGGCGCGGCGCAGAGCCAGGCTGGCCTCTACTCTGCCTTTGTCGCTTGCGCCGCTTGTGCAGGCCTCGCCTCTGCAATCTTAAACCGCCTCGCACCAGGCGCGGTGATGATGGCGGCGATGGGCGGCGCCAGCCTGACGCTCGCCGCGCAGACCAGCGCCATCAGCTCTCCCGGAGCGGCGTTTGGCGCGGTCGTCATCGCCGCTGCGATTGCGGGCGCGTCGCGTCTGCGCCTGGAAGCCCTGCACATAGGCGCATTCGTCGCTTTGCTCGGCGGACTATTCGTCGTCAGCGGCCAACCCACAGCGGCAGTTTGGTTCACCCCGATTGCGACCTGGGCAGGCGCGCTGTTCCTCGCCATCGCCGTGGTGCGCGTACCGCAGCTTGGCGCGCGTGGCGTGACGATCGCCGCCACTGGGGCGCTCGCGCCCTTCGCCGCGATTGCGGCGCTACATGGGGGCGGCCAGGGGCTGTCGGATCCCCTGGCGGCGAGCGGCGCATTTTTGTCCCTTGCGCTGATGCTCGTGGGGGTCGCCTGGCTCGCTGCCGAACGGCGTCAGGAGGGTTTCGCGGGCTTAAAGCTCAACGCCTGGGTTTTGTCAGCGAGCATCGGCGCCGCCCTGATCGCCGCGATCCTGGTCGGCGCCAATCCTGCGCCGGCGGCCATACTGCTCATGTTCGCCGCGGCCACATGCGCGCTCCTCAATAGACGTTTTCCGGCGCCCTATTGGCGCGTTGGTGCGGGCGCCTTCGGCTTGTGCGCGTGCGCCTATGCTTGGACCTGCGCCGCAGGCATCCTCGGGGAAACCATGCCCGCTTGGCAGACGCTCGCCGCGGCGCTGGCGGCGCCAGCCGCGCTTGCATTCGGCGCAGCGCGATCGTTTGGCCGCGGCCACGCCTTGAGCAGTGCGATCATGGACTTGGCGGGCGTCGCCTTGGCGTTAGCCGGCCTCCTCATTGGCGCACGTCTCGCACTCTCTGCGGGTGCGCCCATGTCATACGAGTTCGGCGTTGAGGAACTCAGTGTCCAAACCTGCATCTGGCTGGCTGCTGGGCTGGCGATGGCAATCGCCGATGGGAACGTCGTGCACGCGGCGTTATCGCGTGTCTTGACTGCCATCGGCGTCTGTTCAGCAGCGCTGTTGAGCGGCCTGTGGTTTGCAGCCTATTTCGGGACGCCAAGCGCGACGCTCGAGAACTTCAATTTCATCCTGTTCGCCGGCCCGGCCATTCTGTTCGCCGTACATTGGATCATGTGGCGCGCCAAACGAGCGCCGCTGCTTGCGCGCGCGAGCCTTGGCGCGAGCGCCTTTCTCGCCGCCAGCGCGTTAACCGCCGAGGTGCTGAAAGCCCGCATCGACGCGAGCGGAGGCGATTGGGTGAGCGCAGCCACGGCGGCCACCGCATTTTCGTTAGCGCTTGCGGTCAATTTCGCTCCGGGCGCGGCCGGCGCTCGTCGCCCGCGCTGGGTGCGCGCCCCACGCCAAGCGGCCTAATAGAAGCTCAGCTGCCCCAGCAAGCGTATGCGACTTCGCGCATCTTCGCGGGGCCGCCGATGCTGAACGTGCGCGTCTGATTGTTGACCGTGACCGATAGCTGGTCGTTCGGCTGCACAGCCGCCAGGATAGGCGGCCGCTGCGGCAGATTGATCGTCAGCGCACGATTGCGCCCGCGCCCCTCCAGCCGGCTTGGCACGTTCACGCTCAGGGCGCCGATGCGCACCGAGGACGTCGTCGCCCGGCGCGCCGCCCGCACTAATGTGAAATCCGAAAGCACGATGTCGCCCGTCGGCGGCCGACAGGTCATCGTCGCGATTACCCTGCCGCGATCATCACGTTCCGTCGCGGTGGCGACGCCATCGACATAGGCATAGGACCAGCCGGCCTGCGCCTGCGCCATGCCCGGCGTCGCAAGCGCCACGGCGCAGACACAAACTGCCAACAGCTTCCGCATCCGTCGTCTCCCGATATTCCCGAACTAAGGGCGCGCTCTTAGCACGCCCCGGCGGAGATTTGCGACGGGCAATAGCTGTGGAGGACCGGTAATGATTCAGCCGCTAGCGAGCCTGAAATCATCACATCCGGGACACAAGGCTCAGCGCGCCCTGCTCCAGATTGAGCAAAAATTGCTTGCGCCCCATACCACCGCCAAAGCCCGTGAGGTTGCCGTCGGCGCCGATCACCCGGTGACAGGGGATGATGATCGCGACCGGGTTGCGGCCATTGGCGAGGCCGACCGCGCGAAACGCCTTAGGCGAGCCGATGGCGGCCGCCTGCTGTCCGTAAGTGCGAGTGGCCCCGTAGGGGATATTGGCTAGCGCGGCCCAAACCCGCTTCTGGAAGTCAGTGCCTTCCGGGGCCGTTGGTATTGTGAAAACCCTCAGCTTGGCGTCGAAATAGAGATCGAGCTCCCGGCGCGCGTGCGCCAAAACCCGATCCTCGCCGCGCGGAGACGCCGCGAGCTTGTATTTCGGCTCGTCGAATTCGAGCCCGGTGAGCGCCGCGCCGTTCGAATGCAATGTCAGCGGCCCGACCGCACTATCGTGAATGCACGAGATCATTTTCTCGCTCCCTTACTTGCGCCGCGCCGCCATAAGCGGATCGCGGCATAGGCGCGCCATGGCCTCAGATGTTCCAAGGTCTCGCCCTTGCGGCCGAGGGCGTTGATCAAAGCGATGTCGGTGGCCGGATAGGCGTCGGGGTCGCCGAGGGCGCGCATGGCGACATACTCGATGGTCCAGGGCCCAATGCCTGGAATTTCCGCGAGCGCGGCGCGCCCGGCGCTGATCGCGCCCCGCGCCAGCGGGAGCGTCCCCTGAGCCGCTGCAGACGCAATCATGTGCAAGGTCTCCGCGCGCTTCTTCGGCAAGCCAATCGCGGCAATGCGCGCGGCGCCCGCGTCCGCCAAGACGTCGGCGCTCGGAAATGCTTGAGTTAGCGCATCGGGCCCCCGTTCGAGGCAATCGCCGAATTTCGCCACCAGCCGCTCAGTCAGCGTGCGCGCGCCAGCTACGGTGATTTGCTGGCCAAGAACGGCGCGGATCACACACTCGAAGCCGTCAAGCATGCCCGGCACGCGCACGCCCGGCTCGCGTCTTACGTCCTTCTTCAGCTCTGGATCGGCCGCGAGCACGCCGTCCACAGCGCTCATCTCGGCATCCAAATCGAGCGCCCCACGCACATTGGCGACCAACGGGCGCAAGTGCGGGGCGAGATTCTCCGACAGCGTGAGCTGCAGCCCCTTCTGGCTCAGGCCGATTTCAATCCAGCCCAAAACTCCACCCAATTTGAGCACGCGCGCGTAGGTGCGCCGGTCGCAGCGCTCAACACCGGAGAGCGCACGCATGCGGTAGAAATCGAGCACAGGCGCTAAATTGTAATCTCCCCGCGGCGACAGGGTTACCGTGACGGTTTCCCCGCGTGCGATCGCCTTGCGGCCGCGCATTTTCGTGGGCGGCGCGCCATAGCGCTCCTTCATGGTCGCATTGAAGCGACGCAACGAGCGAAAACCGGAGGCAAACGCGATTTCCGTGATGCTCAGTCCGGTCTCGTTCAACAACCGCCGCGCCGCCAACAGGCGCCCGGTCTGGGCGATCTGGATCGGACTTGCGCCGAATTCGGCGTTCATCACGCGGCGCAGATGGCGCGATGTCACGCCAAGGTCGCCCGCCAGCGATTCAAGACCCTGTTCTTCCAAGGCGCCGGCTTCGATGCGCGCGTACGCGGCCGCCGCGAGCCGCGCCGGCGCGTCAATCGGGGCCAAGCCGGGCGCGCGTTCGGGGCGGCACAGCAGGCACGGACGAAATCCAGCCGCCTCCGCCGCCGCAGCCGATGGCCAGAACGTGCGATTGGCGCGTTTGACCAGACGCGCGGGGCAAATGCAGCGGCAATAAATGCCGGTGGATGTCACTCCGACATAGAAACGCCCGTCGAACCGCCGGTCCTTGGCGTCGCACGCGGCGTGGCAGATGTCGGCGTCGAGCATGGGCGGAGATTAGCCGCGATTCCGCGCCTCGTCTCGCCGGATTCGGACACCCAAGCCTCACGCCAACGGCAGATAAGGCGTGAGCTCCCCCTTGGCGGCGGGCTCGGCGTGAGCTGCGCGAACCACCAGCGCGTCGGCGCTCGCAAACACGCTGAGCAGCGAAGAATCCTGATTGTCGAACGGCGCGAGCGCTCCGTCCTCGTTCAGACGGGCGCGCAGATAGGTCTCGCGCGACCCATTCTTGCCAAGCGGCGCAGCGAGCCGCGCAAAACGGGGACGCACACACGCCAACGGGTCGCGCCCCAGCATGGCCTCTATGAGCGGGCGCGCGAACAAATAGGCGCACACAATCGCAGAAGCAGGATTGCCCGGCAGCCCGAGCACGCGACCTGCCGATGTCGTGGCGAACCATGTGGGTTTGCCGGGCTGCACCGCCACCTTGTCGACCACCATCTGCCCGCCGAGCCGCGCCAGTGCGCCGCGGTTGTGATCGTGCGGGCCGACAGAGGCGCCGCCGATCAAAATCAGGAGATCGCAGCGAGGCAACGCATCTCCGATGCTAGACAGTATCCGATCCTCGGCATCTGCAAGCGCGGTCCCTCGCTCGACCTCAGCGCCCCAACGCTCGGCCAGGCCGCAAACCGCAAACGAACCGGACTCGAACACTTGGTCGTCGCGCGCGGAGGCGCCGGGCGCGACGATCTCGTCGCCCCCGGCAAACACAATCACGCGCGGTTGCCGCACAAGATTCAGCGTCGCCGTCCCAGAACTCGCAGCGAGGGCTATCGCTATCGGATCGAGGATGCGGCCGCGCTCAAGCAAGGTTGCGCCAGCGGCAAAATCACCGCCGCGCGGACGCAAATGACGCCCGGGCGCGACCGATGCATCGAGGAGGCGCCCATTCTCAACGCGCGCGTCTTCTTGAATGAGTATGCCCGCAGCGCCCTCAGGCGTAGGCGCGCCGGTTGAGATGCGAATGGCTTCACCCGCAGCGAGCGAACGCCCAAACGCGCGTCCCGCCGCAGCTTCGCCGACAATGAGGAAAGGCTCGCCCGGCTTTTCCTGGGCTAGCGCGTACCCATCCATGGCGGACGCCGTGAACGGAGGCTGATCGCGCGCCGCAATCAGGGGCGAGGCAAGCACCCGACCGGCGCATTGATCGAGCGCGACGACCTCGTCAGCAAGTGTGCCCACATGGCCCAACATTGCGCTGCGCGCCTCGGTTACGCTCAGCATCAGGCCGGCCGCTCAAAATCGCCCGAGGCGCCGCCGGACTTTCGCACGAGCTGAACACCCTCGATGCGCATGCCGCGATCGGCGCTCTTCAGCATGTCATAGATCGTGAGCGCCGCGACGCTCGCTGCCGTCAGCGCCTCCATCTCCACGCCGGTCTTGCCGTCGGTGCGCGCCAACGCGCGAATGCGCAGGCCCGGCAGCGTTCGGTCAGGTTCTATGACCACTTGCACATGCGTGAGCGACAGCGGGTGACACATCGGGATCAATTCCGCGGCGCGTTTGGCCGCCATCACGCCTGCGATTTCCGCAACCGCGCGCACGTCGCCTTTGTTCGCGCGGCCCGACAGCGCCAGATCGAGCGTACCTTCCTGCATGCGTACGCATGCTTCGGCGGCGGCCTCGCGCGCCGTGACGGCCTTGCCCGAAACATCAACCATGCGCGCGCGGCTGGCTTCATCGAAATGAGTGAGCTTGGACGCCATCTCAACGCTCCATCAAACGCGGCATGAGCTCCACCATATTGCACGGCAAATGCCGGCTATCGAGCTGCCAGCGGATGATCTTGTCCCAGCCGTCCTTGCACGCGCCGTTCGATCCCGGCAGGCAGAAAATGAACGTGCCGCGCACAAGGCCCGCGCAGGCGCGCGACTGCAGCGTGGAGAGGCCGACGCTCTGATAAGAAACCATGTGCCATACCGACTGAAAGCCTTCGATCTCTTTCTCAAACAGCGGCCGCACCGCTTCTGGCGTGACATCACGGCCGGTCAGTCCAGTTCCGCCAGTGGTGATGATAACTTCGACGCCCGCATCCTCAATCCATGCTGTGATCGCCTCGCGTATCGAGGATGTATCGTCCTTGACCCAGTCGCGCGCCGCGAGCACATGGCCGTCGCGCACGATCCTGTCGGCCAACACACGCCCGGAAGTGTCGCTCTCTTCGTCGCGCGTATCGGAGATGGTGAGCACGGCGATGCGAACCGGCTTGAAGGTCGCGGATTCGTTGAGGCGCCCGCCGGGCGGTGGGAGATCGGTCATCTGGTTTCCTTATGCCGGGCGCGGCGTGTGATATCTTGCGCCGTCGGTTCGATCCAGGCTGCGCCGGTTTCGCGCATCTCCCGCTTCCAGAACGGCGCGTCGGTTTTGAGATAATCCATCAACGCTTCCACTGCTGCAAACGCTTCGGAGCGATGAGGGGCGAGAGCCGCGACGAACACAATCGCCTCGCCGGGCGCAATGCGGCCGGTGCGGTGGACGATGCGCAGGTCCAGGAGTTTCCGCGCCTCGGCGACGCGCTCTGCGATGGCGGCGATGCGCGCCTCTGTGAATCCCGGATAATGCTCGAGTTCAAGCCAGCGGACTGCCCCGCCGCGGCATAGCCCCGTAAAGGTCGCGCACGCGCCTGCGTCTTCGCGGCCATCGCCGAGGAACATGGCGAGTTCCTGCTCCGGCGCGAACCGGTCCGGGGTGATGCGGATCTGCATTAGCGCAACAAGGCTAGCGCAGCGATCGCCAAAACGACACCCAAAGTGCGAAGAATTGCTGCTTGATCGAGTTTGGCGAGGCTGAGGCTCGCGCCGCCCAACGCGCCGGCCAGCGCCGCTAGCGCGAACCATGGGAGGTGGGCCGGCGTCGAGTTGAGCGAAGTCCACCCACCCGCCAGCCCCGCCGCCGAATTCACGACGATAAAGCATGCCGCTATCCCCGCCGCTCGCGCCGGATCGCTCCAGCGCGCGAACACAAGCAGCGGAGACAAATACACCCCGCCGCCAATGCCCGTTATGCCCGCAAGCGCGCCCAGAGCCGCGCCCACCGGCAGTGCAACCGCCAGTGGCGGCGGCTTGGTCGACGCCTCGGCGTCGAGCTTGGGCCACAACAAATAACGCAACGCCGCCGCGCCAAGGGCTGCGGCGAGGATTGGACGATAGATCGAAGCCGGAACATCGATTCCGCCGGCAAAGAACGCCGCAGGGATCGCGGTGATGGCGAACGGCCAGAAGACGCGCGCGTCAAACCTGCCCGCGCGAACGAACACGATCGCAGCATAGCCCGCCACGACAATGTTCAGCGCGAGCGCAACCGGGCGCGCATCTTGCGGGGCCATTCCAAAGAGCGCCATCAGCGCGACATAGGCAGAAGCGCCGCCATGGCCTACGGAGGAATAAAGCGCCGCCGCCGCTGCTATGGCGAGCGCAAGCAGCGCGATGGAATCCGCCGTCACAGCGCTCAACCACCGCTCAACGGAGGCATGAATGCGATTTCCCGCGCGCCTTCAAGCGATGCATCATGGGCGACCATTTCCTGGTTCACAGCTACCCGAACGCTCTGGTCGCGGAGCGCCGCGCCAAGGGCGGCGTTGTCGCGCGTCAGTAGATCGCGGAGCGCGCCGAGATCGGCGCCGCATTGCTCAAGCTCAAGCGCGGCGCAACCGGCCACATCGCGCAAACGCCCGAAGAATAGAATGCGCGCCATCGCTTACCCACCCGTCATCGACATATGGCGCTCAACCGCCGGGGCCGCGCCAGGCGTGGAGATCACAAAGTCATGCGCTCGAGGTTTAATAGCCATGCCGCGGCCGATGAGGCCGAGCAAGTCGGCATCAGATGCTCCTGCACGCATCGGCTCGCGGAAATCGATGTGTTCGTCTTGACCCAGGCAGAGATAGAGCCTCCCGGTGCAAGTCAGGCGCACGCGGTTGCAATCGGCGCAGAAATTGTGGCTGAGCGGAGTGATGAAGCCGAGCCGCCCGCCGGTTTCCTCAATGCGCACGTAACGCGACGGGCCGCCGGTGATATCGGGAATATCCTTGAGCCGCCAGAAACTCTCCAACTCGGCTCGCACCGCGGCGAGCGAGACGAATTGATCGCTGCGGTCGCCCTCCACATCGCCAACGGGCATGGTCTCGATCAGCGAAACATCCATGCTGCGCGCGTGCGCCCATTGTATGATTCCGGGGATGTCGGCGGCGTTGTCATGTTTGAGCGCAACCACATTGAGCTTTACCTTCAGGCCGGCCTTCTGCGCGAACTCGATGCCTTCCATTACATTGGCGAGCTGATCGCGCCTCGTGATGCGCTGGAACGTCTCCCGGTCCAGCGTGTCCAACGAGACATTGACCCGCCTCACGCCAATGGCAGCCAAGTCCGCGGCAAACCTAGAAAGGCGGGTTCCGTTCGTAGTGAGCGTCAGCTCCCCGAGCTGGCCACTCGTCAGATGGCGCGCCTGGCGGCGCAGGAATTCCATGATGTCGCGCCGCACCAAGGGTTCGCCGCCGGTGACGCGCAGTTTGCGCACGCCGGCCTCGATAAACACCGAGCATAGCCGGTCCAATTCCTCGAAACTGAGCACCTCGGCCTTGGGCAGAAAGTCCATCCGCTCTGGCATGCAATAGGTACAGCGCAGGTCACAGCGGTCGGTTACCGAAACGCGGAGATAGGTGATCCGCCGCTGGAATTGATCCACAAGCGGGGTCACGTGCATTGCTCCTCGCCTGGCGCTACACCATGGCCATGGCCTTTGTAGCAGCGATCCTCGCAGGCGGCGCGAGCGCGCGTTTTGGCGCCGACAAGGCGTTCGCGGAGATGGTCGGCCGGCCGATGCTTGCGCACGTAGCGCGCGCGCTCGTCGGCGCGGACGCCCTGGCTGTGGTCGGCAATGGCAAAGGCGCCGCGTTGTTGCAGGCGGTTGATCTGAAGGACCCTCCCGACGCCGTACGCGGCCCGCTTGCGGGCGTGCTGGCAGCGCTCGGTTGGGCGCAGAATTTGGGCGCGGCGTGGTTGGTCACAGCGCCTTGCGACACCCCGCTCCTGCCGCGCGACTTCGCGGAACACTTGGTCTCGCGCGCCGAAGCGGCAGGCGCCGCCGCAGCGCACGCCTGCACCGACGACGGCTTGCATGCGCTGTGCGCGGCATGGCGACCATCGCTGACGGCTCGGTTGCGGGAGTATTTTTCCCGAGGCGTTCATCCTCCCGTCCGTACGCTGGCGCCGGATGCCGTGCAGGTTCATTTTCCGGATTCCGGCGCATTTCTCAACGTCAACACGCCGCAGGACTTTGCTCGCGCGTTGACGCGGCTCGACGGCAAATAGCGGAATCAAAGCGCCAGCCGCTCCAACGCGGCGCGCACATGCGGGTCGAGCCCGGCGCCGCCAGCTTTCAGGTGCGCGAGAATTTGTGCGCGCATGCGCGGATCCCAGAATTTTTTCAGATGGTCGGCGACACCCGCAACTACAGCCTCCTCGCCTTGGGCGGCGAAGAACTTGCCAATCTGGTTGGCCATATAGACGAGCTTGGCGCTATCCATTGCGCACGATCCGGTCGGGCCTAGTGAAAACTTCTAGTCCATTCTCGCGTACAATCCCACAAACGCAAATGCCAGCAGCCTCGGCCGTGCGCACTGCCAGCGCTGTCGGAGCCGAAATGGCCGCCAGCACAGATGCTTTCGCGCCCGCGGCTTTTTGCACAAGCTCAATGGAGACACGGCTCGTCATCAACACGACGCCATCGGAGCAATCACGGCCTTGCCGCGCCAGCGCGCCGATAAGCTTGTCGAGCGCATTGTGGCGCCCGACATCCTCGCGCGCGCATGCGATGCCTTCAGCAGGTGAGAAGAATGCGGCTGCGTGGACGGCATGGGTCTGCGCATTCAGCGCCTGGTGCGAGGATAGCGTGGCCATAGCGTCGACGATTGCCTGGGCAGGAATACGAAACTCGGAAGTTATCGGCATACAGGGCGGCAGCGCCGCCTCAAGGCTTTCGACGCCGCACAATCCGCACCCGGCCGGGCCCGCGCGCGTGCGCCGGCGTGCGACGTGCGCATCGCGCGCGCTTTCACGGAGCCAGAGGCGGATTTCGATGCCAGCAACCCCCGCTGGCGATGGGCTTGGCGCCACGATTTCCAGCTCGCGCAATTCCTCGACCGACTGGATAATCCCCTCGCTCAGCGCGAAGCCGAGCGCGAAGTCCTCAAGGTTCGCAGGACTCGCCAACATTACCGCTTCAGCAGCGCCGTCGACAACGAATGCAATTGGCGTCTCCTCCGGCAACACGCGTTCGCCTTCGCTCCATCGGCCGTCGCGGAGCCTCGCGCGGTGCGCGGAAGCAAAAGCCGGAGGCGCGGGCCTCATGGCAAAGGGCCAATACAATTTTCCGTCATTCCGGACGCGCGAATCCGAGCCCGGAACCCATGGGCAAACGTCGAGCCTGGGTTCCGGATCGCGCTCCGCGCGTCTGGAATGACGGTGTTGCTATGAGCCAGCACGGGGGCCGCCAGCTATCATGTCGCCGGCGCCAGCGCCACCCGGCGCGAGCGTTCGGCTTGCGCCTCATACTCTTCCTGCCACTTCGTCGGTCCGTTGGAGGGCGACACTTGCACTGCGGTGACTTT
The DNA here is from genome assembly GCA_902826245.1 of uncultured Alphaproteobacteria bacterium. Taxonomy (GTDB): domain Bacteria; phylum Pseudomonadota; class Alphaproteobacteria; order Caulobacterales; family Aquidulcibacteraceae; genus Vitreimonas. Next base: position 71,271 of record CADEEA010000005.1, read on the forward strand.
GTACTCAGGGCAATTGGTGGCCCAGTCGGAATATTCGGTGGTGACGACGTTGGCCTGCGTGTCGGGATGGTGGAAGGTCGTGTACACGACGCCCGGGGCGACCCGATCCGTCACAGTGCAGCGCAGCGTGGTTTCCCCTGCGCGGCTCGCGAGCTTAACCCAATCGCCTTCCTTGAGCCCACGTTGCTCGGCATCGTGGGGATGGATTTCGAGCATATCCTCCTCGTGCCAAGCGACATTGGCGGTGCGCCGCGTCTGCGCCCCAACATTGTATTGCGACAGGATGCGCCCGGTTGTCAGGAGCAATGGAAAGCGGGGGCCGGTGCGTTCGTCGGTGGGCACGTACTCAGTCAACATGAAGCGTCCGCGCCCGATCACGAATTGGCCGATGTGCATCACGGGCGTGCCCTCGGGCGCCTTCTCATTGCACGGCCATTGCACAGAGCCGAGTTCGTCGAGTCTGGCATAGCTCACGCCTGCGAAGGTGGGAGTCGTGGCGGCGATTTCGTCCATGATTTGCGACGGATGTGCGTAAGTCATCGGATAGCCGAGCGCATTCGACAGCAATTGCGTTATCTCCCAGTCAGCATAGCCGTTCCTGGGCCGCATAACCCGCCGCACGCGTTGGATACGCCGCTCGGCATTGGTGAAGGTGCCGTCTTTCTCCAGGAAGGTGGAGCCTGGAAGGAACACATGCGCGTAATTGGCGGTCTCGTTCAGGAAGAGATCGTGCACGATCACGCATTCCATTGCGGCGAGGCCTTCAGCGACGTGCTTGGTGTTCGGGTCGGACTGGAGAATATCCTCGCCCTGGATGTAGATGCCCTTGAAGCTGCCATCGATGGCCGCATCGAGCATGTTGGGGATGCGCAGCCCCGGCTCGGGATCGAGCTTCACCTTCCACAAACTCTCAAACACCGCGCGCGCCGCATCGTCGGAGACGTGGCGATAGCCGGAAAATTCGTGCGGGAACGAACCCATGTCGCAGGCGCCCTGCACGTTATTCTGCCCACGCAGCGGATTTACGCCCACACCTGGACGGCCGAGATTGCCTGTCGCCATGGCCAGATTGGCTATCGCCATCACGGTCGTCGTGCCTTGGCTGTGCTCGGTGACGCCAAGTCCATAATAGATCGCGCCATTGCCCCCCTTTGCATAGAGCCGCGCGGCGGCGCGCACATCGGCGGCCGCCACGCCGGTGGCCTGCGCCAACGTTTCCGGCGACCAGCGCTCTTCGGCGACGAAAGCCGCCCAATGCTCATAGGCTTCCCAATCGCAGCGCTCGCGCACGAACGCCTCATTGGCCAGGCCCTCGGTGACGATTACGTGCGCGAGGGCTGTCAGCACGGCGACGTTTGTACCGGGCAAAAGCGGCAGATGGTGCGCGGCTTCTACATGGGGGGTGCGAACAAGATCGATGCGGCGCGGGTCGACCACAATGAGCTTCGCCCCTTCACGCAGGCGCTTTTTCATGCGCGAGGCGAATACCGGGTGCGCGTCTGTGGGGTTCGCGCCGATCAAGATGATGACGTCCGTCTGCTCGACGGAATCGAAGTCCTGCGTACCCGCGGACGTACCGAACGTGGTCTTCAATCCGTAGCCAGTCGGCGAGTGACATACGCGCGCGCAGGTATCGACGTTGTTGACGCCAAAGCCCGCCCGCACCAATTTCTGCACGAGATAAGTTTCCTCGTTGGTGCAGCGCGAGGAGGTAACGCCGCCAACCGCGCCCTTTCCGTACTTCGCCTGGATGCGCTTCAGTTCAGACGCTGAATAGGCGATTGCTTCTTCCCAGCTCACCTCACGCCAGGGATCGCTGATTTTGGCGCGGATCATGGGCTTTAAGATGCGTTCCTTGTGCGTGGCGTAACCCCACGCAAATCGCCCTTTGACGCACGAGTGCCCGCGATTGGCCTTGCCATCCTTGTGAGGAACCATGCGCACGACCTCTTCGCCGCGCATCTCGGCTTTGAACGAGCAGCCAACGCCGCAATAGGCGCAAGTGGTGACCACCGAATGCTCGGGCGTGCCGATCTCGATCAGCGATTTCTCCGAGAGCGTCGCGGTCGGGCACGCTTGCACGCAGGCGCCGCAGGACACGCATTCGCTGTCGAAAAAACTCTCGTTCGCGCCGGCTACAACTTTGGAGTCAAAGCCGCGCCCATCGATGGTCAGCGCGAACGTGCCCTGCACCTCCTCGCACGCGCGCACGCAGCGCGAGCAGACGATGCATTTCGAGCCATCGAAGGTGAAATAAGGATTGCTCTCGTCCTTGGGCGCGTCGAGGTGATTTTCCCCGGCATAACCGTAGCGGACGTCGCGCAAACCAACAGCGCCGGCCATATCCTGCAATTCGCAATCGCCATTGGTCGGGCAGGTCAAGCAGTCGAGCGGATGGTCGGATATGTAGAGTTCCATCACGCCGCGGCGCAAATCTTTCAAAAGCGGCGTTTGCGTCGCTACGCGCATGCCCGGGGAAACCGGCGTCGTGCACGAGGCGGGCGTTCCCGGCCGCCCTTCGATCTCCACCAGGCACAGCCGGCACGAGCCGAACGCTTCGAGCATGTCGCTGGCGCAAAGCTTCGGCACGCCGACGCCTGCCTCGCGCGCCGCGCGCATGATCGAAGTGCCAGCGGGAACGGTGATCGCACGCCCATCGATCTCGAGCGTGACGCTTTGAGCCGAAGCTTTTGCCGGCGTGCCGTAGTCGAGTTCGTGGACAAGGGTCATGGCCTAGCTGCCTTACCGCCACTATGCGCCCCATCGCGACGAAAATCCTCAGGGAAATACCGCAGAGCGCTGAGCACCGGATATGGGGTAAACCCGCCCAGCGCGCAGAGCGAGCCTAGTTTCAGCGTGCGGCAGAGATCCTGCAGAAGCGCGATATTGGCATCGCGCTTTTCGCCTGCGACGATGCGGTCGATCACTTCCTGGCCACGCACAGAGCCGATGCGGCAGGGCGTGCACTTGCCGCAGCTCTCGATGGCGCAAAATTCCATGGCGAAACGCGCCTGCGCGGCCATGTCGACGCTGTCGTCAAAAACCACAATGCCGCCATGGCCTATGAGGCCGTCCTTTGCCGCGAAGGCCTCGTAATCGTAGGGCGTATCAAAGAGCGCCGGTGGGAAATAGGCGCCGAGCGGCCCCCCGCACTGCACCGCGCGCACCGGGCGGCCGCTTGCGCTTCCTCCGCCGATATCGTTGACGATCTGGCCAAGCGTGAGCCCGAACGGCGTCTCATAGAGGCCCGGGCGTTTCACGTTACCCGCGAGTTGAAGCGGCATGGTCCCACGCGAGCGGCCAAAGCCGATTTCCGCATAAGCTTTGGCGCCGTGGGTCATGATCCAAGGGGCGGTTGCGAGTGTCAGCACGTTGTTGATCACGGTAGGCTTGCCGAACAGACCTTGATGCACCGGCAGCGGCGGCTTGGCGCGCACCTGGCCGCGCTTGCCTTCCAGACTTTCGAGCAGCGCGGTTTCTTCCCCGCACACGTAAGCGCCGGCGCCGATGCGCAATTCGATATCGAACGGATGGTTCGACCCAAAGGCATGAGGCCCTAGCCCGCCGGTCGCACGCACGGCCGCGAGCGCCTTGGTGAAAGTCGCGTTGGCGTGGGGGTATTCCGAGCGCGAATAGATGTAGGCCTGTGAAGCGCCGATGGCGAAGGCTGCGATGGCCATGCCCTCGATTAGCGCCATTGGGTCGCCTTCCATGATCATGCGATCAGCGAAGGTCCCGCTGTCGCCTTCATCAGCGTTGCACACGACGTATTTTGCGCTCGCCTGCGCCTCGGCTGCCCCCTTCCATTTGACGCCAGCGGGAAAACCGGCGCCACCGCGACCGCGCAGACTGGACGCGATGATCTCCTCGATGGTGGCTTGCCAGCCCATCTCAAGCGCACGCTTCAACCCCCTGAGGCCGCCATGGGCGACATAATCTTCGACCGAAAGCGGATCGACCACGCCACAGCGCGCAAACGTGATCCGCTTTTGGCCAGCCATCCATGGGTGTTCTTCAACGCGGCCTATTGAGAGAGCGTGCGCGCCGCCGTTCAACATGCCGGCGTTCAGCAAGGCTGGAACGTCGCCCGCGCCGACTGGGCCGTAACCTACTCGCCCGCCTGCAGTGTCTATTTCGATCAGGGGCTCAAGCCAGGCCATACCCCGCGAGCCGGTGCGGACGATTTCGGCGCCGGCGTTCCTCAAGGCGCCGGCGACGGCATCCGCGCCGAGCGCGATCGCCAGCGCGTCGCCAGGGACAAAGACGCGGCTCATCGCAACGCCTCGATTTCGGCGATCAAGCGAGCGGGCTCAATACGCGCGCTTGGCGCGTTATTGACCATAGCCGCGGGCGCCGCTGCGCACAGGCCAAGGCAATAGACCGGCTCAATGGTCACCGAACGGTCGCCGCTGGTCTCACCCCAGCCGAGCTTGAAATGTGCTAACACCGCTTCCGCCGCCTCGCGCCCGCCCATCGCCTGGCAGGCCTCGGCACGACAGAGCTTGACCACCACCTCGCCTGCCGGCTCGCGTCGGAAGTCATGGTAGAAGCTGATCACGCCGTGCACTTCCGCGCGTGAGAGATTGAGCTTGGACGCCAGATACTGGGTCGCCTCAGCGGCGACACAGCCGAACTCAGCCTGCAGCGCGTGCAAAATAGGCAATAGCTGATCTTGGGTCGGCAAAAAGGCGGCCAAGACACGATCTGCGGCGACGCTGTCCCAGGCTTTGTGCATGCCAAGCTTTAATCCGATTGGCCGCAACCGGCTCGGAAGCATGCATAGGCGAATATTTGCGCCTGTGAAAGCAGGTCGTTGTCCGCCGCCCGGGATCGTCAACTCAGGCGGCTTCGAGCATTTCCAGCGCGCCTCGGTCGCGCAATAACACCCGACGTGAGCGAGGCAACTCGATGGCGTGGTCGCGCTCCATTTGCGTAAAGGCGCGCGAGACGGTCTCGATCGTCAACGCCAGATAATCGGCAATATCGGCGCGCGACATCGGCAGGTCGATCTCGCCTCCTTGCCCGCCTCGGTCAGCCAATTGGAGCAGGAATGCGGCCACCTTTTCACTCGCCCCCTTGCGGCCGAGCAGAAGCGCGTGCGCTTGCGCATCGCGCAAATGTCGTTGCATCAGCGAGATAAAGCCGCTGGCAGCGCTCGCGTCCGTCGCGGTAGTCGCGTCAATAAGCGAACGGCGCACAAGGGCAATTTCGGAATCGCTCACGGCCTCGGCGGAAAGCGAGTGCATCGCGCCCGCCTCAAGACCAAACACGTCTCCAACAGTATGAAACGCCAGAATCTGCCTCCTGCCGCCATTGCTGAAGCTAGTGCTTCGAACCGCGCCGGACACAACGCGGTAGAGATAGGTGGCGGGCTCACCTTCGCCGAAAATCTCCTCGTTGCGGTGGAAACGCACGTGCGCCCCTTGCAGCACCAGGCCTGGCCCTAAGGCGATCGCCCCGGACACTCTGTGAGACGCTGCGGGGTGGAAAGTACTAGCGCGAGCTTCTATCATGGCGCGGGCTCCCTTACCGGTTAGAGGTAGGGCGGCGCCGGGATCCCGGATAACCAGGGGCATCGCTTAAGGAACATTCCTGAGGGAGGCCGCGCACGCTTGGCTGCGCGCGACGCGCCATTATCATGAGGCGATGCGGATGCAGGCAATGACGCGGCGGCTGCGGGCCTTGGCGGATCAACGCCCACGGGTTATCGCCTATTGCGCGGCTGCACTCGCGGTTCTTGCCGTGTTGGCGCTGTGGGTCATTTTCCGCGCATTTACCCCGGGCGTCTCGCTCCTGAACTGGCTGTCGCCAGCAGCTTGCGCGGTCGCGCTTCTGGGCGGCCTCGGGCCTGGGCTCGCGGCAACAACATTGGGGCTCGCAATCGCTTCGGCGGCAGCGCCCGAAGAAAGCGGTGGCGCGCTGTATATTTTCGCCTCGAGCGGAATTGCTGTTTCCGTACTCGGAGAGTTCGTGCGCCGCCTTCGCCGCCGCCATCACCGCATGGACCTGGCGTTGGCCGAACGCGAAGCCCATCTCGGCTCCATATACGACACCGCGCCAGATGGGCTGATCGTTATCGACGAAGCCGGCTTTATCCGCTCCTTCAGTGCGGGCGCCGAGCGCATTTTTGGCTGGTCCGCCGCCGAGACGCTTGGACGCAATGTGAGCATGTTGATGCCCACGCCAGATCGGGAATCGCACAACAATTATCTTGGCCGCTATCTGCAATCAGGAGAGCGGCGCATCATCGGCATCGGCAGGATCGTCGTCGGCGAACGCAAGGACGGATCGACGTTTCCAATGGAGCTCGCCATCGGCGAAATCCGATCCGAGCGCGGCCGCGCGTTCACCGGCTTCGTGCGCGACATAACCGAGCGCCAGGCGACCAAAGCCAGGCTGCAGGAATTGCAGGCTGAGTTGGTGCACATGTCACGGCTGACCGCGATGGGGGAAATGGCCTCGGTTCTGGCGCACGAACTGAACCAGCCGTTAAGCGCAATCGCCAACTATCTCAGCGGCGCGCGGCGATTGTTGGAGCGCCCGGATGACAACCCCGAACGCGTGGGCGACGCGCTCGAGAAGGCCGCGGCGCAAGCCGTGAGAGCTGGCGAGATCATCCGCCGGTTGCGTGACTTCCTCTCGCGCGGAGAGGGCGAGCGGCGCGTCGTCTCGATCCAGAAGCTGGCGCAGGAGGCATGTGCTTTGGCGTTGGTCGGCGCCAAAGAAGGGGGCGTTCGCGTCCAATACAAGTTCGACCCCGCCATCGACCTCGTGCTCGTGGATCGACTTCCCGTGCAGCAGGTGATCTTGAACCTCGTACGCAATGCCCTTGACGCCATGGACGAGACGACGCGCCGCGAGCTGGTCGTGACCACCGCCTCGGCCGCCGACGGCATGGCGATGCTGAGCATCGCTGACACCGGCTCGGGCGTCGAAGCAGGAACAAAATTATTTGAGCCGTTCATAACGACCAAGCCTGAAGGCATGGGGGTCGGTCTCTCGATCTCGCGAACAATCGTGGAATCGCATGGGGGGCGCATTTGGACCGAACCTAACCCTGGGGGGGGCGCAATATTTCGCTTCACCGTGCCGCTGGCGCCTGTCGCAGAGCCGGCAAAGGCGGGCGGATGACCGGTCCTAGCGTGCACATCGTCGATGATGACGCCGCCATGCGGGACTCATTGGCGTTCCTGCTGTCGGCCGAAGGCATCGAAACGCGCCTCTATGACGGTCCGCCCGCTTTGCTGGCGCGCGTTGGCGAACTCGAACCCGGCTGCATCGTTACCGACATCCGAATGCCGGTGATGAACGGACTGGAATTGCTCGCCCAGTTGCGCCGACGCGGCGTGACCCACCCCGTTATCGTCCTAACCGGCCACGCCGACGTGCCGCTCGCGGTGCAAGCGATGAAGGCAGGCGTTTCGGATTTTCTGGAAAAGCCGTTTGACCATCTCGAGTTACTGCGTGCGCTCCGCTCCGCCCTGGCTCAAGGCCAGAGCGAAGCCTCCAGGCTTAGCCAGAGCGCCGAGATCGGCGCACGGGCGGGGTTGCTGACGAAGCGCGAGCGCGAAGTGTTCGAAGCCATCGCCAACGGCGCCTCCAACAAGGTCGCCGCCATCAAACTCGGCATCAGCCCGCGAACGGTAGAGATCTACCGCGCCAACGTAATGGAAAAGATGAAGGCGCAGACCCTCTCCGATCTCGTGCGCATGGCCATGCAACTGAAAGAATGAGCTGCGCGCCTACGCCGCCTCGCGCGTCAACGCCACGTAACGTTTCAGGTGATGATCGACATTGCCGAAGGTAGAATCGAGCATGGTGACGCGCTTGAAATAGTGTCCGACCCTCATTTCATCGGTGACGCCCATGCCGCCATGGGTCTGCACCGCCGCCTGGCCCACGAAACGAGCCGCGCGCCCAATCGAGACCTTCGCCGCCGACACCGCCTTGGCCCGCTCTTCAGCGTTTTCGCTAAGCTTGATCGTGGCCAGCAGCGCCATCGAAACGCTTTCTTCCGTCGCCATGAACATGTCCACCAAACGGTGCTGCAGCACCTGAAACTCTGCGATCGCGCGGCCGAATTGCTTGCGAGTCTTGGAATATTCCTGGGTGAGCGATGTCATCATCCGCATGCAGCCCACCGTTTCGTGTGCGTAGGCGGCGTTAGCCTCGTCCACTACACGCTCGAGCGTCGGCAAAGCCAGGTCCGCACCGCCTACAAGAGCTTCTGCGCCCAGGCTGACATTTTCGAAATAGACCTCCGATGCACGCGAACCATCCATGGTGGGATAATCCCGGGTCGACACTCCATTCGCCGCCTTCGGCACAAGGAAGAGCGACACGCCCTTGGATTCGCGCTGGCCGCCCGCCGTGCGGGCCGTCACAAGGAGAAAATCAGCCTGTGGTGCGCCGATCACCACCGCCTTGTGGCCGTTCAGCACATAGCCCGGACCATCCTTCTTAGCGCTCGTCGCCACGTCGCTGAGCGACCAGCGGCTCTTCGGCTCGGCTTGCGCAAAAGCGATCACGCGCTCGCCGGCAGCGATGGCGTTGAGGTGCTCCTCTTTCTGCGCGGCGCTGCCCGCCGCTGCGAGCGCGCCGGCGGCGATCACCACGGTCGAGACGTAGGGCTCAACCACCAGCGCCTTGCCGAACTCCTCCATCACCACTGCGACATCGATCGGCCCGCCGCCGAGACCGCCGAATTCCTCCGGCAGGGGCGCTGCGAGCAAGCCAAGTTCGGCGAAGTTCGCCCAGTTCTTCTTCCAGGCGGTTTCGCCTCTGAGCGCTTCGCGGCGCTTGTCGAAATCGTACTGGCCGGCTGCCCATTTCGCGAGGCTGTCGCGGAGTGCGTTCTGTTCGTCGGTGAAATCGAAATTCATGGGCGGCCTCTCTGCCCGCAGCTTTGTTCTTGCCGCAGCAAACGGTCAAGGCTTGCGCTTGCCGCCGCCGAAGATTCCGAACAGCCCTCCGCCCTTCGGTTTGGATGGCGGTTGTGGCGGCAGCGTCCATGGACCCGCCTTAGGCGACGCGCCGTTTTGCGCCGCGCTTGCCCTACCTCCCGTTCCATCAACCACGGGAACCGAGGTGCGCGCGGGACGGCGCGGGGCCGCGCCTTCGACCGCCGCCTTGAGTCTGCGCGCAACTGCAGCGGCGTCGCCGTTCCAAACCATAGAATCCTTGCCCTGGATAAGGGGCAGACGCGAAAGATCAGGTTTGCCGACAAGCAGCGGCACAACCTTTTTCTGCCCAGTGACCTCGAACGAAAGCGCGGTATTCACTTCCGTGACCGGCCATTCCTTGGTCACCGAAACCTGACTGACAATCGCCAACACGGTCCGCGCCGAACCAAGGGCGGTGTTGATCTTGTGGGTGAAGCTCTGACCCCATCCGATATGGGCCTCGTCCAGGAAAGCTTTCATGCCGAGCTTGGCGCAGGCTGCGAAGATCGGGCGAGCGATCACGTCTTTGTCCTCGCTGGCATGGCTGATGAAAATGTCAAAATCGTCACCGCCGAATGCCATCTGGCGAACAAAGCGAGAGGGGTTGGGGTCCAGTGTGATCAACCTTGCCGCGAGGTTCAAAAACACCGGATCGTCGGCCCCACGCACCATCTTGATGAACGCAAGTTGCCCATAGACGACGTTGCGATACGCACGGGGAGGATCCTTTGGCGGGCGCAGCATGCCGCGATGCTTGAGAAAATGATCCCGAGCGGCCGCCGGGAGACCGAATTTCCCCCACGCGTGCAGCATGGCGCGCACGCGCCGTATGCGCTCGCGCGACACGTTCGCCCGGGAGTTCACCTGCAAGCCGGTGACGCTCTGCCGCTGATGGCGGGTCTGCAGGCGGACCTTCTTGTGATTGACGGCAAATCCACTGGCGCTGATCGCGCGCTCGAGCGTCTCGGCAACCGCCACACTGTGACCGTCCGCGCCTTGCGCATGCACAATCAATGTCTGCGGCAAGCTCTGCTGGTTCGATGAGAAGGTGATGTCGTCAGCATATCGAGTGTAGCGCACATTGCTCTCGCGCGCGAGCCGGGCCAGACGACGATCAAGATCGGCAGCGATGAAGTTTGAGAGCGCGGGTGAAGTCGGCGCGCCTTGCGGCAGGCCGTTCTTGTAGGTGCACAATTGCGCGAAGATCGAAGCGGCGGCGGGCCCGAGCTTGAACGGCTCGGCCATGAACAATCCGCGGACGCGGCCGAAATTAATGCTCGGGAAAAAGTCCTCGAGATCGATGTTCAACACCAGGCGCTGGCCGACATGGGCGCGAGCATTTGAAAGAATGCTGCGCTCCTTGATGAAGCCTTGCGCGGCGGGATGAGCACTGTAACGGGCCTGCAGCACCGGCGCGAGCTTAGTCTGCAATTCGCGGGTGAGGCCCGCAGGCGCTGCGATCGCGCGCATGCCGCCTGTGCGCTTGGGAATTTCAAACCGCGTATAGCGCTCCTCGTCGGCCGAGCGATAGAGCGCGCGCGTGAGCCTGCCGACGGAGACACCGAAGAAACGCGCCGCGTCGAAGGCGGTGAGAATCGGCTTGCCCTCGAGGAGCAAAATTGGCTCGGCCGCTGTTTCAGGAGAAGGCATCCCGTCCTTCGTACCTTACCAAACCCGCGCTTAGGCGCTGGGTTTAAAGACGCACCTTATTTATTCCGCCGCAGGATCAACAGCGGACTTAGAAGGACGGGATGCTTGGCGGCGACATAAGCAAGGGCAGGCCGCGCCTGTCAATCGCGCGCCTGTCACAGGCCCAGCACCATCTTCGCGATAATGTTGCGCTGGATTTCGTTGGAGCCGCCATAGATGGAGGCCTTGCGCCAGTTGAAATACACGGGCGCGGCCCCGCGCGAATAATCCGGCCCGACCGCGAATTCGTTGCCTTCGCCCAATTCGCGCGTGTAGGGCTGCGCGTAATTGCCAACCGCCTCCAATGTGAGTTCGGTCAGACGCTGCTGAATCTCGGTGCCGCGAATTTTCAGGAGCGAGCTTTCAGGTCCCGGTCCCCTGCCTGCGCTCTCGCGCGCCAGCACGCGCAGCTCTGTCATCTCAAGCGCCGAAAGATCGATCTCGAGTTGCGCCAGTTTGCGTTGGAAGTCCGCGTCTTCGCTTAGCGCTTTGCCGTCGTCGCCGATCTCGACCTTGGCGATGGCTTTCAACTTTTCCACGTTCCGCTTGGAGCGCGCGACACCGGCGATCCCTGCGCGCTCGTGCGCGAGCAGAAATTTGGCGCAGGTCCAGCCCTTGTTTTCCTCGTGCACCCGCTGATCGACGGGGACCTTCACATTGTCGAGGAACACATCGTTCACCTCGTAGCCGCCATCGAGGAGCTTGATCGGACGTACGCTCACGCCTGGCGATTTCATGTCGATCAACAGGAAGGAGATGCCCTCCTGTTGTTTGGCGCTCGCGTCGGTGCGACAGAGAAAGAAGCCCCAGTCGGCGTGCTGGGCGAGCGTGGTCCAGGTTTTCTGGCCATTGACGATATAGAAATCGCCCTCGCGCACTGCGCGGGTTTTCAGGCTGGCGAGATCGGAGCCCGCGCCCGGCTCGCTGTAGCCCTGGCACCACCAGACATCGCCGGAGAGTATGCCAGGCAGGAAACGCTGTTTTTGCTCTGGAGTGCCAAACGTGTAGATAACTGGACCCACCATGGCGACGCCGAACGGAAGCGGCGGGATGGTTTCCGCGCGCGCGTTCTCCTCAAGCCAGATGTAACGCTGCGTCGCAGTCCAGCCCGTGCCGCCATATTCCACCGGCCACGCGGGCGCCGACCAGCCCTTCTTGCCGAGTACTTTGTGCCAGGCGCGCATCTCTTCTTTGGAAAGATCCTCGCGCAGTCCCTTGCCTTTGATCTGAGCCGGATAATTGGCTTCGATAAACGCACGCACCTCATCGCGGAAGGCGAGCTCTTCAGCTGAGAATTCCAGGTTCATTTGAGCATCCACGCGCGCAGCACGCGCGCCTGGAGCGCGACTATAGAGCCCCGCGCGGCCCCATCAACTCGGAGTCGGGAATTCGTTTTCCGCCGCGGCGGCGCGCGGGCGCCGCGACGGCAGGCGCCGCGGCGACAGCACGCGGAGCGGCCTCAGCCCGCCGTACGCCCGCCTCAGGCGGTGGCGCGCTTGCCTCGGCGGCGGCCCGGCGCGTGTCGTCGAGTTCGCAGGCTTTGGTGCTCTCAACCGCAAAGGCGCCAGGCGCAGCAATGGCGGAGAAGAACCCTGCTAGAAGCAAAACGCGCATGCCGTTTCCTCCCTCCGCTGCCGCTTACGCCGCGCCGCAAACGCTCTCGGATCGGTCTGCGCCCGCAGCAATATCCCGAACGGCGCTGAGCGCTTCTGCCACAGCCTCAGGGGATTGTCTGTGGGATTCCCAGAAGAGATCCACCTTTGCCGCTCCTACCTCGGCGCCGTGAGCCTGTTGGTAAGCTACGCATCGGACCGCACTCACGAATTGATCGCCGGTCATGCTCGGGCCGGCGGCGGCCACGGCGAGCGGGATTGCAGCAATTGCGGCTAGGCTGGTGGCAGCAAGAGCGAAACGCATTTCTTCCCTCCATCGACGCGATCCGGCTCGCGCAACCAACTGAATCTCCAGATGCCAAGGTCGTTCGCCATGGATGCATCCGAGGCTCATTTGTTATTGATATACGATATATCACATCGACTGTCAATATACGAATATCGTTTTTCGATGCTTTTCGAAGTCTGGTTGCAAGGGCTAGGCTGTCGGCGTGGAGACCATCCTCAGCCCCTGCCAAAAGATCTGCGCCGTCGACGGCCAAACCGGGCTGTGCGTCGGCTGCGGGCGCACGCTCAGGGAGATCGCCGCTTGGAGCAGACTCGATGACAGCGAGAGACGCGCCGTGATGACTGAACTGCCGGCGCGGCTTGCCAAGACGCAGGCAAGGTCATGAATCGCACCACCGGCCTAATGGTTACTGGAGCGCTGCTGCTTCTGGGCGGGATCGGCTATTTCCGGCCCGACCTTTTTCCTGGGCTCGACGTACCCCGCCTGGCCTGGCTGCTGATGGCGTTGTTGTTGCTCTCAGGCGCCGCCTGGGGTTTTTGGCGCTTTCGATATGATGGCGGGCGCACCCTGAGCGGAATAATCTTCTGGGCGATCGCGCTGGTCGTTGTCGCGCTCGCCTATCAGCTGCTCAACTGAGCATCCAGAATAGGCGCGCCGCGCGCCACATGCGAAAGCGCAGCACGCAACACCTCAATGCCAGCGCCGCTTTTGACTGCACCCTCCGACAAAGTCCGCCGCCAAGCGCGCCCGCCCGGAACGCCGTTGAACAGACCGAGCATGTGTCGGGTGATGGCGTGCAGCGGCGTCCCCTGCGCGAGCGCACGTTCGATGTAACCGATTGTGTTCTCAACGGCATCCTCGCGGCTCGCCGATGGCGCCGACGCGCCATAGATGCGCGGATCAACGCCCAGCAACAGAGCTGGGTTCTGATACGCTGCGCGCCCGAGCATGATCCCGTCGAGTTCGCCCTGCTCGGAAAGCGCGTGATCGAGATCGCGCAAACCGCCGTTCAGCACGACACACAGGTCCGGTTGCGTCCGCTTCAATTCCCGCACCAAATCATAATCAAGCGGCGGCACGTCGCGATTTTCCTTGGGCGACAGCCCCGAAAGCCAAGCCTTACGCGCATGCACGATGAAAATCGTGCACCCGGCGCGCGCGCAAGCGTCGACCAGCGCGAACAACGCCTCGCGCGGCTCCTGGTCATCGACCCCGATGCGGCACTTGATGGTCACCGGAATCTCCGGCGCGCCCTCTTGCGCGGCGCTCCAGAGTCGCGCGACCAGTTCCGGCTCACGCATCAGGCATGCGCCGAAGCGGCCTGACTGAACACGGTCGGACGGGCACCCGATATTGAGATTGATTTCATCATAGTCAAATGCCGCGCCGGTGCGCGCCGCCAACTTCATTTTCGCCGGGTCGCTACCGCCGATTTGAAGGGCGAGCGGATGCTCGATGTCGGAATGGCCCAAGAGCCGCT